>DATBHM010000063.1:0-3295 GCA_036557505.1 Actinomycetota bacterium
GGACGGGGTGTGCACCGCCATCCCGGCGAGGTTCGGCTCCAACGTCCCCCGACGGGCCCGGCTCCGACCGTACCTGGTCGAGGAACGCTACGGCCTGATCTGGGTGTGCCTGGAGGACGACCCCGTGTACCCGATCCCGGAATGCACCGGCTTCGACGCGCCCGGGCACCGCGTGATCGAGATCCCGCCCTACGAGTGGGCGTGCAGCGCCGCCCGGCGGATCGAGAACTACGTCGACTTCGCGCACTTCGCGTGGGTGCACGACGGTGTGCTCGGCGACCGCGACCATCCCGAGGTGCCGGACCACGAGGTGGTTCGCGAGGCGTACTGGCTGCGCTTCGGGGAGGAGGACCTGCACCGCCCGCACGAGTCGCCCGACGACGACGAGACGGCCAGGAGCCGGGAACGCGACGGACTCCCCTACGCATCCGGAACGGTGCTTGCCGACAAGGGCTACCGGTTGTACCTGCCGTTCACCGTGCTGCTCGACCAGCGGCTTCCCGGTGACCGCCACTATCTCCTCTATTTCGCGGCATCGCCGGTCGGTCCCAAGACCACCCGGTGCTTCACGCTGATGATCCGGAACTACGACCTCGATCCGGGGAGCGATCACAAGTTCATCGAGTTCAACGAGCTCGTCATCGGGCAGGATCGTCCGATCGTCGAGTCGCAGCGACCCGAGGAGCTCCCCGTCGACCTCTCCGACGAGCTGCACATCAGGGGCGTCGACCGCGTGTCCCTCGAGTATCGGAAGTGGCTCACGGAGTTCGCCCGGGAATCGCCGGGGGAGCGGCGCGGGACATGAGCCTCGAGGGGCGGGTGGCGATCGTCACGGGCGGGTCCCGGCATCTCGGTCGGACCTACGCGCTCGCGCTTGCCGAGGCGGGAGCAGCCGTCGTCGTGGCCGACCTGGCCGACTCCACATCGGTGGCCGACGAGATTCGCGACATGGGCGGGGACGCGGTGTCGGTCCGGGTGGACGTGACCGACCTCGCGTCGACCGAGGACATGGCGCGGCAGGCGGCCGAGCGATTCGGGCGGATCGACGTGCTGCTGAACAACGCCGGCTGGTTCAAGCAGGCGTTCCGAGGCCCGTGGACGGACATCGACGTCGAGGAGTGGGACCGAAGCTTCGCGGTGAACGTTCGGGGGGTCTGGCTCTGCTGCCGGGCCGTGGTGCCCCACATGCGGCAGCAGGGCTCCGGCAAGATCATCAACATCGGCTCGAACACCGTGTGGAAGGGCACGAAGGGGTTCCTGCACTACGTGTCGGCGAAGTCGGCGATCATCGGGTTGACCCGGGCGCTGGCACGCGAGGTGGGCGACGCCGGCATCAGCGTCAACACGCTCTGCCCCGACTACATCCCCGACGCGGAGATGCTCGACGCGGTCCCCGAGGCCGACGCGTTCGTCGTCGATCAGCGGGTGTTTCACCGTACCGAGGTCCCGGAGGACATGATCGGGGCGGTCGTGTTCCTCGCCGGCCCGGGATCGGACTTCATCACGGGCCAGAGCCTGCTGGTCAACGGGGGCGTGGTGTTCCAATGACGGAGCACGCGGAGCGGGACCTCGAGGCATCGTTGACGACCGGCGATGTCCGACATGAATACCTGCTCGCGGATGGGCTCCGCCTGCATCTCATCCGTTTTCCGGGAGACGGCAGAGCCGCCGTGTGCCTTCACGGGGTCACCGGGAACGCCTTCGCGTGGAGCCGGGTCGCGGAGCGTCTCGCGAGCTCGGTCCGGGTCGTCGCGCTGGACTTCCGCGGTCACGGCGACTCGCAGTGGTCGCGCTCGGGGGCCTACGCGACGGAGGACCACGCCGGGGATCTGGAAACGGTCGTCGCGTCGCTCGGAGGAACGGTCGACCTGATCGGATCCTCATGGGGCGCGCTCGTCGCGATCGCCTTCACCACACGGCACCCGGAGCTCGTGGGCCGGCTCGTCGTCGTCGACGTGGAGGCGTCGTTCGAGCAGTCGGAGACCGACCTGTTTCCCCGGCCGCACTCCTTCGACTCCCATGTCGAGGCCGAGGCGTTCGAGCGCTCGGGCAATCCACATGCGCCCGGGGACATGATTCGGCTGATGGCCGCAACGTCGACCCGGCCCGGGCCCGGGGGAACCCTGGTGCCGAAGCACGACCCCTACTTCTTCGAACGCTGGCCCTTCCGGAACGACGATCGCTGGGGGGAGCTCTCCACGCTCGCCCCGCCGGTGCTGTACGTCCACGCCGGATCGAGCTTCGTCCGCCGCGATGTCATGGAACGCATGGCCGAACGTACGCCGAACGCGAGCCTGGTCGAGCTGCCGGACACGACGCACGTCGCTCCGGTCGACAATCCGGAGGGGCTTGCCGACGTGTTGGCTCCGTTCCTGGCGGACGCATGACCGAGGGTGCACTCGCCGGACGCGTCTCGATCGTCACGGGCGGGGCGCAGGGGATCGGACGGGCCTACTGCCTGGGGCTGGCCGCCGAGGGCTCCATCGTCGTCGTCGCCGATCTGATGGATGGATCGGCCGTCGCCCGCGAGATCGAGGCGATGGGCGGCCGGGCGCTCGCCCTCGAGGTCGACGTCAGCGACCCCTCGGCGACTCGGGACATGGCCTCCAAGGTGATGTCCGAATTCGAGCGAATCGACGTCCTGGTGAACAACGCGGCGTACTTCAAGCAGGCGAGGCGTGGCCCCTTCACCGACATCGATCCGGACGAGTGGGATCGTGCATTCCACGTGAACGTCCGCGGGACCTGGCTCTGCTGCCGTGCGGTGCATCCCCACATGAAGGCGGGGGGCTACGGCAAAATCATCAACGTTTCGTCAAATACGCCGTTCAAAGGCGTCCCGGGATTCCTGCACTACACGTCCTCGAAATCAGCGATCATCGGGCTGACCAGGGCGCTGGCCCGGGAGGTCGGCGACGACGGGATCGCGGTGAACACGGTGGCGCCCGACTTCATCCCGGACGAGGAGATGCTCCGGAACCGGGCCGCGGACGCAGCGGTCGTCCTCGCCGAGCGATGCTTTCAGCGAACGCAGACGCCGGGGGACATGGTGGGCATCGTCGTCTTCCTCGCCGGGCCCGGGTCGGACTTCATCACGGGCCAGAGCTTTCTCGTCAACGGCGGGGCGTTGTTCCAGTGAGTGCCTCGTGGGCGGGCGTCCGCCCGAAGTCCCAGGCGGCCGAGGAGCTCGCCAACGAGCTCGACGTGCAGGGGGAGGCCCGCCTGTACCGGGCCCTGCGCCGGTTCTGGCACCCCGTGGCCTCCGCCTCCGAGCTCACGGACCGCCCGATGAGGG
>DATBHM010000064.1:0-23527 GCA_036557505.1 Actinomycetota bacterium
GTCCTTCGACATCGCGCCGCCGGTCGCCACCCGGGAGTCCTCCGGGATGCCTTCGAGGTAGCGGTCGGTCAGCAGGCCCTGCGCCAGCGGCGAGAACACGATGCACCCGGCGCCGGCCTCCTCGAGCGCGTCGAGCAGCCCGTCCTCGATCCACCGGTTGAGCATCGAGTACGACGGCTGGTGGATCAGGAGGGGCGTGCCGAGGTCGCGCAGGATCGCCGCGGCCTCCCGCGTCCGCTCCGGCGAGTACGAGGAGATGCCCGCGTACAGCGCCCGGCCGGACTGCACCGCGGTGTGCAGCGCGCCCATGGTCTCCTCGAGCGGCGTGTCCGGGTCGAACCGATGCGAGTAGAAGATGTCGACGGACTCGAGGCCCATGCGACGCAGCGACCGGTCGAGGCTCGACAGGAGGTACTTCCGCGAGCCCCACTCGCCGTACGGGCCGGGCCACATGTCGTACCCGGCCTTGGTGGAGATCACGAGCTCGTCCCGGTACGGCCGGAGGTCGCTGGCCACGATCCGCCCGAAGTTCTCCTCGGCGCCGCCGTACGGCGGGCCGTAGTTGTTCGCCAGGTCGACGTGCGTGATCCCGAGGTCGAACGCCCGCAGCAGGATGTCGCGCTGGGTATCGAGCGGCCGGTCGTGCCCGAAGTTGTGCCACAGCCCGAGCGAGACCGCCGGGAGCCGCAGACCGCTCCGGCCGCACCGGCGGTACCGCATGGCGTCGTACCGGGTCGGTGCCGCCTCGTAGGTCATGCGGTGAGTCTTGCACGGCGGCGACTCTCGTCGTTCTCACAGGTTCCGTTGACGGACGTCTCGGACTGACCGACGAGCATCGGGTCCACGGCGGAACACCGACACACCCGCCGGAGAGGAGGCACGGGATGAACGCAACGGAGGAACGCGGGCCCCGGCGGCGGATGGCGGCCGCGGGGATGCTGGCGGTGGGCCTGCTGGCGGGCGGGATCCTGGCCGGGTCCCAGCTGGCGAACGCCTCGAGCACGTCCGGCTCGTCGTCGGGGTCGCAGTCCGCTGCCGGCACGGCGTCCACGAAGGCGCCACCGCAGGGCACGGACCCGGCGAAGCTGCGACACGGGCCCGGTGAGACGCTCCTCACCGGCAGCACGGCGTCGAAGGTCCGCGCGGCCGCGCTGAAGGCGGTCCCCGGCGCGACGGTCATCCGGGTCGAGACGGACTCGGGCGGCGCGGCGTACGAGGCGCACCTGCAGAAGTCGGACGGCTCCTTCGTCACGGTGAAGCTCGACAAGCAGTTCGCCGTGACGGCGGTCCAGGACGGGTTCGGCTCCGGCGGGCCCGGCATGCCGGGCGGCCGCCCGCCGGCCAACGGCAGGTCGAGTGGCTGAGGCGCATCGACGAAGCGAGCGGACCCCGGGCTGCGCCCGGGGTCCGCCCCCTGTGATGCGGGTGCAGGCCGCTACGCGGCCAGCAGCCGCTGGAAGAACGACCGGTAGCGCTGAAGCGCCTGGCGGAGGTCCTCCGTGGACACGTCCTCCCCGCGGTCCCATTCGGCCTCGAGCGAGGACCTGGCCTCGGCGAAGCCGCGGGCGAGTTCCTGCATGAGCTCGGCGACCAGCTGATCGGCGCGCCGCACCGACTCGCGGGGCTCGTCCACGAACCCCACCTGCACGGCCTCCCAGCTGCTCCGGAACCGCTGCTCGCTCTGGTCCGGGAGCAGGGGGGCCGCGTCGCCGTCGTCCGGCATGGCGGCGGCATCCGGCTCCTGGTTCGAGGGCGGCGTCCGTTCGGGCCGGATCAGATCCGCGGTCCCGCCCACCGGCTCCCGCGTGTCGCCCACCGGCTCCTGAGTCTCGTCGTACCGCTCCCGCGTCTCGTCATACCGTTCCTGGGCCGTCATCAGCGTGCCTCCCGCATTCCGGTGTCCTCGCTGCCGAGCAGGTCCTCGAACAGCGCCCGGTAGTGGACCATCGCCTGGCGGAGGTCCTCCGTGCTCGCCAGCCCCTGGTCGTTGGCGAGGGAGATGGCGTGCGCGGCCCGGTAGTTCTCGACCACGACCGGGTGGTCGACCGATACGTCGGTCGAGCGCTGGTCGAAGTTCTCCGTCGGGTACCCCCGATCCCGCATGACCTGCGTGACCAGGACGTCGGCCTCGCGCACCGCCTCCGGCGGGGTGTCCACGAACCTGCTCTGCGTCTGCGTCCAGGCCTGCGCGTAGCGCTGCCGCGTCGCCGGGTCGAGCGGCCGGATGTCCAGCTGCTCGCGCCGCCTGCGGCGGGCCTCGAGCTCCGCTTCCGCCTCACGCCTGCCCGACGTCTGCACGGTGCGCTCGTACTCCGGTCCGAACCGGTTCCGCAGCCGGTCCGACCGGACACTGCGGACGGCAGACCAGGCGATCAGCGCGACCACTGCCACGATCGCAACCACGATGAGGATCCATGCCCATGCCGGCATCCCTACCTCCTTCGGTGGGTTCCGCGCGGGCCGTACCTTCGGAACCTACCCGGAGGTCCTCATGGGAAACGGCCGGACGTTCAGGCGGACGCGCCGGTCTCCGTGGCGGCCGAGGCCTCGGCCAGGGCGTCGTCCGCTTCCTCGGGGACGACGCGGGACGCCCGTTCGATCCAGGGCTTCGCCCGGAGGCGCTCGAAGATGATGGTTGCCTCCGACGCCAGCGGTTCCGCGTCCCCGCCCCGATCCTGCCCGGAGAGCCATTCGGCGTGCTCGACGAGGGTCACGCTGAGGTCGAACGGGATCGGGATCTCGCGGAACACCTCCTCCGCGGCCCGGAAGCCCGACTCGACGGACTCGTCCTCCCCCCGCGCCGCGGCGAGGCGCGCCGCGAACCTCGCCCCGTGGCCCCGCAGGTAGGGGGTGACCAGGCCCGGCCGCGACGTCCTGACCACGTCCAGCAGCTCCTCGGCAGTGGCGGTGTCGCCCATCTCCATCGCCGCCTCGATGGCCTGGCACAGCCCCCGCTTCACGACCTGCCTGGCGAGGCCCAGGGCCCCGCCCGACCGTGCGGCCATCCGGCCCCGTTCCACCGCCTCGGCCTGGCGGCCCTGCGCGCGGAGCAGCTCCGCCTCGACGCAGGCGTATGCGGCCGCGATCTCCTCGTTGCCGGACGACCGCAGGCCGACGAGCTCGCGGAGCACGTCCTCCGCGGCCTCCAGCTCCCCCCGGCGCACGTAGATCGGGGCCAGGTCGAGCAGCCCCGATTCGGCCCACGGGACCGACGACAGCTCGGTGATCGACCGCGCCTCGTCGGCCCATTCGATCGCCTCGTCCCAGCGGCCGAGGGCGAGACAGGACAGGAGCGAGCCGACGAGCCACGCGATCTCGGAGGAGCGGTCGCCCTTCCGCCGCGTCAGGGCCAGCGCCTCCTCGGCAACCTCCAGCTCGCGTTCGTACCGGTCGAGGCACTCCCACGCCACCGCCAGGTTGTTGTAGGCACGGGAGGCCGCCGGGCCGATGTCGTGCTCCAGCGCCACCTCCAGGGCCCGGCGCAGGACGACGGTCGACTCGTCCAGGCGCCCGGTTCGCAGCAGGCTGACGCCGCGGCTCGACAGGGCGTGCGAGTAGACCCCCGGGAGCTCGAGCGTCTCCGCCAGCTCGAGCGCCTCCTCGAGGTACTGCAGGGCCTCCTGCGTCCCCGCGATGGTGAGGAACCGGCCGAGCTGCGCCGCGACCGTGGCCCGGTCGCGGTCGGGTTCGTCGCCCGAGAGCACGTCGTGGGCCCGTCGCACCCGTTCGACGGCAGCGTCGAGGTGGTCCTGCCGGAACTCCACCTCGGCGAGCGCCGCCTGCACCCTGGCGGCCGCGTGCGACTGGCCGGTCTCCTCGTACAGCCGCGTGGCCTCCTCGAACGCCACCGTCGCCTCGTCGAGATGGCTGCGGAGCACCGACATCTGCCCGGCCTTCTCCATGAGCTCGGCCCGCTCGAGGCTCGACTCCGACATCTCCGCCGCCTGCCGGAAGTAGGTCTCGGCCTCCTCGCTGGCCGCGAGCGAGGCGGCACGGTCGGCGGCCCGGACCAGCATGCGGGCGGCGCGTTCCCGGATCTCCCGGGCGTCCTCGGCGTCGGGCGCCGCGCCGTATGCGTCCATGAGGTGCGAGGCGACGACCTCGACGATCTCCTCCTCCTCGTCGCCCCAGGCCCGCTCGAGGTACTCCGCGACCAGGAGGTGCTTCTCCTTCCGGTCCCGCTTCGCCAGCGTGTCGTAGGCCACCGTCCGGACGAGATCCTGCAGGAACCCGTACTGTCCCCGCTCCGGCGAGCGCGGGTCGGCCTGGACCGAGAGCACCTCCTTGGCCACCAGCGCCGCGAGCAGCGGCTCGAGGTCGCGCTCGGGGAGGCCGGAGAGGGCGGCCAGCGCCGCCCGCGTGAACGTCTTGCCCAGGACGGCGGCGTCCTGGACCAGCCGGCGCTCCTCCGCCGTCAGGCCGTCGAGGCGTGCCGCGATGAGGGCGTGGAGCGTCTCGGGGACATCCAGGTCCTCGATCGGTCCGACCGGCCCGTACACCGGGCCCTCCTGGACCAGGAGGCCCTTGTCGAGCAGCATCCGAACCGTCTCCACGGCGTAGAGCGGGACCCCCTCGGCGCGCTCCAGGATCCTCGCGGTCAGCTCCGGCGGGAGCCCGGGGACGAACCCGTGCATGAGCTGCTCCATGGCGGCCTGCGACAGCGGCTCGAGGGAGATCGAGGTGGCGGCGCGACGGGGGCCGGTGGACGTCCCGATCCCGGTGTCCGGCCGGCCGAGCGTCACGACGAAGATCGGGAACGCCCGCGACCACTCCATCAGGTGGTCGATGAACTCCAGCAGCGAGGGGTCGGCCCACTGGATGTCCTCGAACACCATGAGGACGGGGTCCTGGTCGGTCAGCCGCTCGAAGAACAGCCGCCACCCGGCGAACAGGTCGCTCTTGTCGTGCGCCGTCCGCTCCTCCAGGCCGATGAGGTGGGCGAGGCGCGGCTCGATGAACCGCTGCTCGTCCGGCGACTCGATGTACTCGAGGACGGCGTTGTGGAGCTTCGACATCGCCGAGGCCCGGTCCTCACCCTCGAGGATGTTCGCCCGCCCCCGGACCATCTCCGCCAGCGCCCAGTACGTGACGCCGTCGCCGTAGGACAGGCACCGGCCCCGGTGCCAGAAGAACAGCTGCTCGACGCCGTCCATGTACTTGAAGAACTCCCACGCCAGGCGGGACTTCCCGATGCCGGCGATGCCGGACACCTGCACCAGGTGGGCCCGGCGCTCGTCGACCGAGGCGTGGAACAGGTCCTTCACCAGCTTCAGCTCGCGGTCGCGGCCGACGAACGGCGGCTCGAGTCCCTCGGACTTCATGAGGCCCCGGCGCCCGGCGATGACCCGGCCCGCACGCCACAGCTGCACGGGTTCGGTCTTGCCCTTCAGCGAGTGGACGCCGGCGTTCTCGTAGGCGACCGAGGCGTCGGTGGCCCGCTTGGTCGAGTCTCCGACGAGCACCTGGCCCGGCTCGGCGGCGGACTGGATCCGGCTGGCCGTGTTGACCAGGTCGCCGGCCACCATGCCCTGGTTGGCGGCCCCCAGGTTGACCGTGGCCTCGCCGGTGAGGACGCCGGCGCGGGCCTGGAGGCCGGAGGCGCCGATCTCGACGCCGAGCTCCTGCACGGCCTCGAGGAGGTGCAGCGCGGCGCGGACGGCCCGCTCGGGGTCGTCCTCGTTGGCGGTCGGCGTCCCCCACACGGCCATGACCGCGTCGCCGATGAACTTCTCGACCGTCCCGCCGTACCGCTCGACGACCAGCCGGCAGGTCTCGAAGTAGCGGGTGAGGAGCTCCCTGACCTCCTCGGAATCGCGGGCCTCCGACAGCGTCGTGAACCCGACGAGGTCGGCGAACAGGACGGACACCAGCCGCCGCTCGGTCGTCGGCTGGACGACGGGGGTCTCCGCGGGCTGGGGTGTCACCGACGCCGCCGCCGCCGGCGCCGGGGCCGTCGCCTCGAGCGACGTGCCGCACTCGCCGCAGAACTTGACCTTGCCCGGGTTGGGCGCCCCGCAGGACGGGCACAGGCGGGCCAGGGACGTGCCGCACTCGCCGCAGAACTTCCGGCCGGCGTCGTTCTCCGCTCCGCAGTTCGAACAGATCACGCCTCGAGCTCCTCCCGCACCCGCGCCAAGGGTACGCAATCCCGGGTCGAACGTGGAAGGGCCGTTCGGTCCCCTCTCCTTCAGCGCCAGTCGACCGTCACGATCTCCACCGGCTCGGCGATTCCCTTCAGCGACACCGACCGGGGATCGGACGCCGGATACCGGCTGCCGGCCGCGGTCACCTGGCTGGCGTAGATGTCGCCGCCGCCCGCCAGCGCCGCGATCCGGGCGGCCTCGTGCACGCCCTTCCCCCGGAAGTTCTGGGCCACCTGCGTGGCCTCCGACGCGTGGACGCCGATCCGGACCTGCGGAGCGAACCCCGCGGTCTGCCGGTGCTCGGCCAGCCGCCGCTGGATGGCCACCGCGCACGCCAGCGCGGCCTCGGGCGAGTCGAACCCCACGAAGAACCCGTCGCCCGTGCCCACGACCTCCTCGCCCTGGTGGGCGGCGAACATCGCCCGGAGGGTGTCGTCGTGCCAGCGCAGGAGCACCTCCCACGCCTCGTCGCCGAGCGCCTCCACCAATTGGGTCGATCCCACGATGTCGGTGAACATGAACGTCTTCATCACCCGGCGGGGGCGGCCGGCCTGGGCGGTCCGGAGCTGCCACGGCAGGAGCTCCTCGACCTCCTCGATCACCACCGCCATGGTGGGGCAGGCCAGCGCGGCCTCGCGGAGCACCTCGTCCTCGACGCTCGTGGGGTCGACCACCGCGGCCTTGGCGAAGTCGCCCTCGTGCCAGTCGAACGCGCTGGGGGCGATCGTGATGCAGTTCCCGGCGCCGATGCAGCGGTGGCGGTCGACGCGGGCCCGGATCATCTACAGCACGCCCTCGCGAAGCGCGAAGGCCGTGGCCTCGCCGAGCGACGAGGCGCCGATCTTCGCGAACATGTTCTGCAGCTGCACCCGGACCTGGTCGTCCGCCTCGCCGACCCGTTCGGCGATCTGCGCCGTCGTCAGGCCCTCCGTCAGCAGCCCGAGCAGCCGGCGGTCGTCGTCGTCGAGCCCGGCGAGCGCACCGCCGCCGGCGGCGCCGTCGCCGTTCGTCATCGCCACCGGCCCGGCCAGCCGCGACCACTCCGACCCGATCGGGCCGCGGAACCACCGCACCCGGACGTCCTCGTCGACCGTGCGCTGGGCCGTGAGGGCCAGCAGCAGCTGGAGGAACATCCGCCCCATCTGCTGATCCTCCGCGCTGCCGGCGGCGAAGATGGCCCGCGCGGTCGGCAGCAGGAGCTCGGGATAGACGTCCTCCCGCATGGCCTGCTGGAGGGCGGCCATGACCCGGTGCCCGGCCGCGGCCGCCTCCGCGAGGTCGCCGCGGGCCAGTGCCACCTCCGCGAGGGCGGCGTCGGCCTGCGACTCCCACGGGGTCCGCGAGGCGAACACGGGCGTGAGGTCCTTGGCCTCGCCGGCCGAGCGTTCGGCCAGCTCCAGCAGCTCCCCGTCGCCGCGCTCGGCGCCCAGGCGCGCCGCCTCCAGCGCGCGCCGGGCGAGGATCTCGCAGCGGCCGGCAGCCCGTCCTCCGGCGGCCCGCAGCGCACGCTCGAACCGGTCGCGCATGCCGTCCGCGTCCCCGGCCGTCGCCCTCGCCAGCGCCCGCCAGAACTCCAGCCGGCGCGCGCGCAGCGGCGTCGGGGCGGCCACCGCCGCCTGTGCGGCCAGGTCGAGCCAGCGTTCGGCCTCGGCCACCTCGCCCAGGTCGAGGAACGCCATCGCGGTTCCGCCGGCGGCCAGGAACTCCAACCCCCGGTCCCCGAGCGTCTTCGCCGCCCAGTAGGCCTCCTCGCCCCGGGCGATCGCGAGGTCGGGGATGACCTTGGCCCGGGCGAACACGTGGACCCCGTACGCCATCTGGGCGTCCGCCGCGGCTCGCTCGCTCTCCTTGGACAGCGAGCGCATCCGCGTGGCCAGACGCCGGATCTCCTCGATCCGCTGGGCCGGGTTGGAGCCCATGTGGATGTCGGGTGCCCAGTCCACGTAGGCCATCGCGATCACCGTCGACATGGCGCCGCGCCGGTCGCCGAGCTGCTCGTACAGCTCGAGGGCCCGCTGGTGGTACTCCCTCGAGGCCGTCGCGTTCGGAGCGACCGGAAGCGTCGCCATCATGTCGTGCAGGTCCTCGCCGCCGACCGCGCGGGCCAGATACGGCATGTGCTGGCCGGTGACGACCTGCTCGACGAACCATGCCCGCACGCGGCCGACCTCGATGCATCCGAGCTCGCGGTTCGCCGCCGCCAGGGCGTGGAGATCCCCGAGCCGCTCGGCCAGCTCGGCGGCGCGCGAGAAGGCCTGTTCCGCGGCGTCGAGATCGACCTCGGCCGCAGAGGGCACGAACCCCTCGCCCAGCTCGGAATGGACCAGGGCCTGCCCGAGCTCCAGCGCGGCGGCGAGCTCGGCCTCGGCGTCACCCCGCTCGGCGGCGAGCGTCTGGACCCGCCGGGCCAGCTCGGCCGCGCGGTCCTCCTCGCCGGCCAGGCGAACGGCCGCCGCCCGCCGGAGCATCACGTCGAGCTCGAGGTGGGGATCGCCCAGGGCGTCGGCGAGCGCGGCGAGCTCGGCCAGGCCCTCCAACCGGTCGAGCGGCTGACGCAGCATGTCCCTGGCGTCGTCGCGGAGGGCGAGCAGCGTGACCCGGTCCTGGGGACCCGTGGCGACGGGCAGCGCGACGTCGACGGCGCGCAGGACCTCCTCGGGGGCGTTCGCCGCGAGGGCCGCGCGCGCCGCGTCGATCGAGAACTTCGCACATCGCTCCGTGAGCCCCGCCGCCGCGGCGTGGTGGGCGAGGAGCGGCAGGCTCTCCACGGCCGGCTCTCCGTCCTCGGTCAGCATGTCGACGATGGCGGCGTGGATCGCGCGCCGCCGAGGGGGACTGAGCGCCTCCAGCGAGAACTGCCGGATCTGCTCGTGGGCGAAGCTGTAGTCGGCCGGCGCGCCCTGGTGGTGCTGGACCAGCAGCCCGGTGGCGACCGCCGGGCTCAGCGATTCGGCCATTCGGGCGTCGTCGCCCTGCTGCTCCGGGTCGTCGCCGATCCGGCCCCGGACGGCGTGGAGGTCCTTGAGGCTGAAGCTCCGTCCGAGGACGGCCGCCTCGCCGAGGATCGTCTTGGTCTCGTCCGGGAGCCGCCCGGACCGGCGCTGGATGAGCGTCTGCACGGCGGAGGGCGCCAGCCGCTCGGCGTTCCTGGCGAGCCTCCACACCCCGTCGATCTGCTGGATCATCCCCGCGTCCCGGTAGGCGTGGGCCAGCTCCTCGAGGATGAACGGCACCCCCTCGGCCTGCGCGTGGACGGTGGCCGAGCTGGCCGCGTCGACCTCGCCGCCGAGGTGCTGGCGGAGGAACGCCGTGGTGTCGGTCGGGGCGAGGCGGCCGACCTTGACCCGGCGGACGAGGCCCATCCGCTCCATGTCCGCCACGAGGGTGACCGCCTCGGTGACCATCGCCGTCTCCTCTGGCCGCATGGCGAGCATGAGGAAGATCGGGCTCGCCGCGTCGGTCCGGATGGCGTACCGGAGTGCGCGGAGGCTGTCCTCGTCGGCCCACTGGAGGTCGTCGACGAATAGGGCGAGCGGCGTGTCGAGCGCCAGCGATCGCAGGGCGAGCGCGGCGAGGTCGAACTGGCGGAGCAGCTTCTGGTCGGCCGGCAGGCTCTCCACGCTGGGGTCGGTACGGCCGGAGAGCGCCTTCACGGCCCGGCCGAGGATGTCCTCGGCGTCCGGGTCGGGGCCTCCCTCGGCCGCGGCGGCCGACAGGATCGACCGCATCAGCAGGAACGGCGCGCGGAGCTCCTCGTCGGCGGCGACCGCGACCGGCGTGAACCCGGCGTCCTGCGCGAGCTGCATGCCGGCGATGAGCAGGCGGGTCTTCCCGATGCCGGGTTCGCCCTCGAGGCTGATCGCGGACAGGCCCCCCCGCGCCGCCGCGAGCTCCGTCTCCACGGCGGCGAGCTCGATGTTCCGGCCGATCACCGAGCCGGTTCCGCGCCGCTGCTGAAAGGCGAGCGGGCACAGCGCCTGCAACACCGGATCCGAGACGAGGACAGACGTCTCCGTCATCGGCCGAACGGGGGGCGCACGGTCATTGGGATGAGTATGTCGCTTGGGGCTCTCGTCCGTCGAGGGACGCGTGATCAGGCGTTCGACGCGCTCGGGCGGCCGCCGACCGCGACCGTCAGCCGCGCGACCTCCGTTCGAAGGCCGTCGATCGACGCCTGCACGGAATCGATCCGCGAGTGCACCGAGTCGATGCGGTCGTTGACGGCGTCGATCCGCCCGTCGAATCGCGCCTCGACCTGTCCGATCCGTTGGTCGAATCGCGCCTCCAGCTGATCGAAGCGTTCGTCGACCCGAACGAACCGATGGTCGATCGCGGTCAAACGCTGGTCCACGCGGTCGAGCCGCTCGTCGACCTCCCCGAACTTGGCCTTGAGGTCGTCGAGCCGGCCCTTCGAGAACCAGGCCAGGAGCAGCCCGGCCGCGGCGACGACCAGCGCGTTGACGACGGTGCCCAGCCCGTTCATCGATCCGTTCCTCTCCGGGGGAGGAACCGCTCCGACGCCGGAAGGCTAGCACCGGGCAACGACGCCCCCGCTGGTCGCCGAGAGCCGTCTCAGTGGGCTCGGTAAAGCTCAGGATCCGGGTCGAGGAGCTCCACGAGCCACTTCCGGTATTCCAGCGAGACCTTGTCGACCCCCCGGATGTGGAGCTCCGCCGAGAGGTCGACGGGAAGCTCCTCGGGCTTCTGCGATTCCGTCACCACCCGGTCCTGCTCCGCGATCTCCAGTTGGAACTGGATGTACTTCTCCTCGTCCTCGTCGAAGTCGTAGTTCCGCGCCATGAAGGTGAACGTTCGGCACTCCTTCGGTCCGATCGGCGAAACCGCGATGTACACCACCCACTGCATGTCACCGGGCATCACCTGGTGGAACCACACGGTGTTGGGCACGAAGAGCCGCCATCTGTTGTCGCTGGAGACGGGGCCGTCGGTGAGGGCGAGGTCGAGCTTGTCGTTCGGCGGCTCGATGAGCGTCGCTTCCCACCGGAGCTCCCCGCCTTCGCGACGGACCTCGTGCTCGGGAACCTCCGGCCGGCTCCGGTCACCGATGGATCCGTCGTGGACCCAGGCGATGTGGGCGAAGTCGACGAAGTTCTCCACCCGGCGCGCCACGCCGCACGTCCAGTCGTAGGTCGGGACGGTCACGATGCGGAACGCGGGGTCGTCGAACTCGGGCATCGCGGGCACCGGGAACATCGGTTCCTCGAGTGCAACCCAGATGAGGCCATGGTCCTCGACGGCCCGGTACGGACGGAGCCGTGCGCGTGCCGGGATGTTCGGGCCGTGCCGGGCGGGGATCGCGGTGCACACCCCGTCGGACCCGTACGTCCAACCGTGGTAGGCGCACCGCAGCTGGTCACCTTCGACCGATCCGAGCGACAGGGGGGTGCCGCGATGCACGCACAGGTCGTGGAACGCCCGCACCTCGCCACCGAGCCGGACCAGGACGACCTCCTCGCCCAGCAGGACCACTCGCTCGGGTCCCGTCTGCAGATCGGCCGCATACATCACCGGATGCCAGAAGCGCCGGAGCGTCTGGTACAGGCGCGCTTCACCGCGCGCGTCGAGCGGGTTCTCGCTCATGATCTGCTCCATACCGGCATCCTCCCCGAGCGGCCGCGATCGGTCCGGTGATTCTCTCCAAGAGCACGGCCCCGGCTCAACCCGGCGACCCCGCCGTCGAGTTGACCGGCCCTAGACCCGGACATATCCTCCGCCCGGGTCGAGCGGCCGTGCCCACGAGCTCATGGGAGGAATGCCTCCCCGACCAGCAGGAGCTCCGGCGGCGACGTCGCCCGGACTCGACGGTTCGACCGCAAGATGTCGGTGCGAGGGGAGGGAACGGCGTGGCCACTGGGATCGTTTCCGGGCCGCAGACTCGGCGGCAGTTCCTGAGGACATCATTGATCGTCGGTGGCGCCGCGGCGATCCCGTCGTGGGTGCTGGCCGCCTGTGGGAGCAGCAGCGGCGAGGGCAGCGGCGGCAACCTGACGACGATGCGGTACCAGCTCGACTGGATCAAGAACTCGGAGTTCGCCGGCTTCTACGTTGCCGACTCGGAGGGGTACTACAAGGCGGAGGGGATCACGCCGAAGTTCCTTCCCGGGGCCGACGTCGCCTCCCACGAAGCGGTCGTCGCGGGCGGCGGGGCGGAGGTCGGGACGAGCTCGTTCCTGTCGCGGATCGTCGACGCGGTGAACTCGGGCGCCGACCTCGTCGTGCTCGGCGCGGGGTTCCAGCAGTCGCCGATCGGCCTCATGTCGATGTCGAAGAACCCGGTCACGACCGCCAAGGACATCCTGGGAAAGAAGATCGGTCTCCAGGAGGGCGCGACCTCCGAGATCAAGCTGATCCTGCAGCTGAACGGGCTCGACCCCAACGATTGGACAGAGGTGCCCGTCGGGTACGACCCGACGCCGTTGCTCCACGGCCAGGTCGACGCCTACTACGCCTACCTCACCAACCAGCCGCTGATCTTCGAGGACATGGGCCTGAAGGAGGGGAAGGACTTCGAGGTCGTCAGTTTCCAGGACCTCGGCTGGTACCAGTACGGCTTCCTGTTCATCACGAAGCGTTCGTACCTCGATCAGAACCGCGACAAGGCGCTGGGGTTCCTGCGGGCGACGATCAAGGGGTGGGAGCGGACGATCGAGGATCCCAAGCTCGGGATCGAACTGACGATGAACACGTACGGCAAGAACCTCGGGTTGAAGGAGCACACGGAGACCGCCACGCTCAACGCCCAGCTCCCGCTCATGCAGAGCGACCTGACGAAGGAGAAGGGGATCTACTGGATGGACCTCGATCTCCTCGCCGGGAAGATGTACGACGCGCTGCGCAAGGGGGGTCGGACGAAGCTGCCCGATCCCGACAAGCTCGTCGATCTCTCGGTGCTCAAGGACATCTACGGCGACAAGAACACCTTGGTGTAGGAGGTCGTCGGTCTGGCGAGGCGAGGAGTGGGCGAGTCCGCAGCCGCCCGTGACGTCGACCCGGCGGCGGGGACCCCTCCGAGTGGTGAGCCCGGCGCCGGAACCGCGCCGGGGATCGAGCTGGCCGGCGTCTCCAAGCGTTTCCAGCTGAGCCGCGGGGAGACGATCGAGGCGCTCTCCGGCTTCTCGCTTCGCCTCGAGGTGGGCGAGTTCGTCGCGGTGATCGGGCCCTCGGGGTGCGGCAAGTCCACGGCGCTTCGCCTCGTTGCGGGACTCGAACAGCCCGACGAGGGCGCCGTTCGCCTGGCGGGCGAGCCGCCGGCGGCGATCATCGACGAGGGCCGCCTCGGGGTCGCGTTCCAGGAACACGCCCTGCTGCCGTGGCTGTCGGTGTGGGGGAACATCGCACTGCCGTTCAAGGTGCGCGGCCGGCCGGTGGACGAGGACCAGGTCCGGAGCCTCGTCGAGCTCGTCGGCCTCACCGGGTTCGAGAAGGCCCGTCCCAAGCAGCTGTCGGGCGGGATGCGCCAGCGTGTCTCGATCGCCCGCGCCCTCGTGCTGCGACCAGACTTCCTGCTGCTGGATGAGCCGTTCGGCTCCCTGGACGCGGTCACCCGCCGGCAGCTGAACCTCGAGCTCCAGGACCTGTGGGCGCTCCGCGGGATCACGACCGTGCTGGTCACGCACTCGGTCGAGGAGGCGATCCTGCTGGCGGATCGCATCGCGGTGGTCTCCGGACGGCCCGGCCGCGTGGTGCTGGAACGCGACGTTCCGTTCGACCGGCCCCGGGGGCGCGACGTCGAGCACCTGCCGGAGTTCCGCTCGTTGATGGACGACCTGACGACGGCCCTCGACCGGGCGGCCGCGATGACACGCGGTGGCTAGCACGTCGGTCGCGCGCCCGGCCGCAGTCGGCGGACGCCGCTTGAGCGACCGCAGCAGACGGACGCTGCTGGGGCTGGCCGGAGTCGTGCTGTTCCTCGGGCTGTGGGAGGTGCTCGCGCGGGCGGGGGTGCTCGGCCTCACGGTGCCTCCGCTCTCAAGGATCGTCCCGGCGATCGGGCAGAACGCCGCGCTGCTCGCCTCCGCCGCGGGCGCCAGCCTGGCCCGGGCGACCGCCGGTTATGTGCTGGGCGTCGGCCTGGCCTTCCTGGTCGGCGTCCTGATCCTGATGGTGCCGAAGCTGGACGCCGGCGTGTACCGGCTGGCGGTGGTGGTGAACGCCATCCCGGTGATCGCGTTCGGGTCGCTGGTGGAGATCATCGGGCTGCAGTCGTTCACGCCGATGATCTTCGCGGCGATGCTGGTGTTCCTCACGACGCTCATCGCCGTGACGAAAGGCTTCCACTCCGGCTCGGCGCCCACGCACGACGTCCTGACCACGTTCGGAGCCTCGCGGTGGCGCAGGTTCACCAGCCTGCAGCTTCCCGACGCCGTGCCGTCGATCGCCGACGGTCTCCGGATCGCCGCACCGACCGCGTTCGTTGGAGCGCTGCTCGGCGAGTGGTTCGGTGCCGAGAGCGGGCTCGGCGTCCTCATGATCAACGCCATGCGGAACTTCGACGTCGAGCTCATGTGGTCGGCGGCGCTCGTGGCGGTCGCCATCTCCGCGGGCGCGTATGCCCTGCTCGGCGGCCTCGAGACGCTCCTCGACCGGCGGTTCGCCCGGACCGTGCAGACGCGCGGCGTGATGACGGCGGACGTGCCGGACGGCCGATCCCGCACGATGCGCGCCCTGTCCTGGCCGACGCGATTCTGGGCGGTGGCCCTGGTCATCCTGGTCTGGCAGATGTGGATCTCGCTCGGGCACGTGGAGCGCATCGTGGCCCCCGGCCCGTTCGGCGTGGCGGCGTACGTCGGCGGGCATCCCGGCACCTATCTGGTCCAGGGGCTGAACACCGCGCTTGCGGCCGTCGGCGGCCTGGTGCTGGGGATGACCGCCGGGCTCGTCCTCGCCGTGGCGGCGTGGCTGTCCCCGACCCTCAACGGGCTGATCGCCCCGGCGGTGCTGGTGATCCCGACGGTGCCGATCGTCGTGATCATCCCGGTGGTGGCACGGCTGATCGGGTTCAACCGGTGGACCGTGGTGACGGTCGCGGTGCTGCTGGCGTTCTTCCCGGTGTTCGTGCTGGCGACGTCCGGCCTGCGGTACCGGCCGGCGGGGGCCGACGACGTCTTCTCGGTGCTGGGGGCGAGCCGGATGCGGCGGCTTCGGCATCTCGCGCTGCCCTCGGCGGTCCCGAATCTCCTGACGGCGGTGCGGGTGTCCGCCGCGTCGTGCTTCCTGGGAGCGCTCGTCGCCGAGTGGCTGGTCGGGACCAGCGGGCTGGGGGACGTGTTCCGCGAGGCCAGGGCGCTGATCCAGCCGGAACGGGCCTGGGGCGCCATCGTGGTCGCGGTCGTCGTGTCGGTGGGGACGTACCTGGCCGCCTACGCGATCGAGCTTCGGGGCCGGGACCGGTGGTCCTGACCCGCCGGCGGCCGGTCGCCGCAGGGTCGTCGTGACCCCCCGGTCCCTTCGCGAGCTCCCCAAGCCGCATCTGCACCTTCACATCGACGGAAGCTATCCGCGGGCCTGGGTGGCTTCGCTGGCGGAGCGACTCGGCTCGGACTTCGTTCCCCCGGACGGCTTCCCGGACACCGACGAGTTCTTCCGGCGCTACATGGAGGTGCCCGCCCTCATCTCCTCGCTGGATGAGCTGTCGGCCGGGTGCCGCATGCTCGTGGAGTCCGAGGCGGCGAACGGAACCGTCTACATGGAACCCGGCGTCGAGCCCCAGCTCCACTCGCCCCGGCTGGGGTCGCTGGAGGACGTGTTCTCGGCCATGTGGGCGGGCTTCCGGGACGGTGCGCAGGCGACCGGCGTCGAGGTGGGCTGCATGGTCGGCGTGAACACCGACTTCCCGGTCACCGTCGCCGAGGAGGTGGCCGCCGTCGCCGCCCGTCGCGCGGGCGACGGCGTCGTCGCGTTCGGAACCGCCGGTTTCGTCGAACCCGCCGGGCTCGGGCGATTCCGGGGCGTGGTGGAGCGGGCGCGCGCCGCCGGGTTGCGGATCGTGTGCCATGCGGGGCAGACGGGCGGCCCCGAGAGCGTGAGCGAGGCCCTGGACGAGCTGCGCCCGGACCGCATCGCGCACGGCGTGCAGGCGGCGCGCGACGGGGGGGTGCTGCGGCGGCTGGCCGGTGCGGGCGTGGTCTGCGACGTGGCGCTCACCTCGAACGTTCGTCTGGGAGTCGTGCCGGGGATCGAGGACCACCCGCTGCCGACGATGCTCGAGGCCGGCGTTCGGGTCACGCTGAACGCGGACGACGAGCTGTGGTTCGGGTCGGGCATCGACCACGAATACGAGCTGGCCCGGGACGTGTTCGGCCTGGACGACGAGCGCCTGGCGGGCATCGCGCTCTCTTCGCTGGACGCGACCGGTGCCTCCGACGACTGCCGGAACCGGTGGCGCTCCGGGGTCGCGTCCTGGCTGCAGCGATCCGACTGATCGAACCCGAACGTGTCGACGCGCGGATCGATCCCGAACGAGACCGGACGGCCGTTGATCGCGTGCCTGGTTCCGGTTCGAAACGGCGAGCGCGACCTCCCGGGGTGGCTGCGCTCGGTGCGGCGGTTCGCCGACGTGGTGGTCGCGCTGGACGACGGGAGCACCGACGCGACGGCCGACGTGCTGGCCGCCGATCCGTTGGTGACGGTGCTCCTGCGGAACCCCGTCCGGGGCGGGTTCGAGGGATGGGACGACGCGGCCAACCGTCAGCAGTTGCTCGACGCGTGCGACGAGCTCCGGCCGGGGTGGGTGGTGTGGCTCGACGTGGACGAGCGGCTCGACGCCGCCGATGCGGGCGCGCTCCGAGCGATGCTGGCGACGGACGCCATCCCGGGGTGCGCGTACGGGTTCCAGCATTTCCGGACGTGGGGGCGAAGCGGGGTCGATCCCACGGCGACGTACGTGTGGCGGGCGTTCGCCTGGGAACCCGGTCTCCGCCTGCCCGGCGAACGTCTGCACTTCGATCCGGTCCCGACGTCGATCCCGCGGGAGGCCTGGGTGCCGACGACCGTCCGGGTTCGGCATCTGGCCGCCGCCGACGAGGGCCGGCGTGCCGCCCGGCTGCGCAAGTACGCCGAGGCCGATCCCCGGGGCGGGTATCCGACCAACTTCGGCGGGCTCGACGAGGTCCCGGCGGCGACGGTTCCCTGGCCGAAGCGGCCCGGGTCGCTGCCGGCCCTCGTTCCGGTCGCGGAGCTGGAGCGGATGCGCGACCTCTTCGAGCCCGCTGAGGATCGGCCGCTGCTGGCGGTCCTGCTGCCGGTTCGGGACGGCGAGCGCGATCTCCCCGGATGGTTCGCCTCCGTCAAAGGGTTCGCCGACGCCGTTGTGGCGCTCGACGACGGCAGCACCGACGGAACTCGGCGGCTCCTGGAGGCGGAACCGCTGGTCCGGGTGCTGCTCGCCCACGACGTCGGGGCCGACGGCCGTCACACCTGGGACGACGGCGCGAACCGCCGGGCGCTGGTCGCGGCCGCCGGTGAGCTCCGGCCAAGGTGGGTGCTGTTCCTCGATGCGGACGAACGGATCGACGCGGACGACGCCTCGGCCCTCCGGGAGTGGCTCGCGACCGGCCCCGACGCGGACCGCGCGTACGGCTTCCTGGTCCACCGCACGACCGAGGACCTCGCCTCGTGGGACCGGGCCGGGCTGTGGGCGTACCGGCTGTTCGCGTGGCGGCCCGGTCTCGAGCTGCCGCCCGGCCGGCTGCACGCGGTGCCGGCTCCGGTGGACATCCCGCCGGATCGGTACAGGCGGACGACCGTTCGGATCCAGCACCTGGGCGGGGCCACCGACGAACGCCGGCGGGCCAGGTACCGCAAGTACCGCGAGGCCGACCCCGGAGGGCGCTGGCAGGCGGACTACGCGGCGCTCCTCGATCCCCCGCGGGCGCTCCGTCCGTGGGAGCGGCGGCCGGCCGGCCTGCCGGTGGTCGCGGCATCGGCGTGGATCGAGGGGCTCCCGGCGCCCGACGGCGACGAGGTCGATGCGCCGGCCCTGTCGGCCGTGGTGATCGCGCGCGACGACGAGGACCGCATCGAACGGGTCGTGCGATCGGTGGTCGATCAGAAGATGCCGGAGCCGTTCGAGGTCATCGTCGTGACCAGCGGGGGCGACCGGACGGCGCAGGTCGTCCTCGAGTCGTTCCCCACGGTGGCGGTGGTCGAGCTGGAACGGCCCGCGCTCCCGGGCCAGGCGAGGAACGCGGGCCTGGCGGTGGCGCGGGGCGACTACGTGTCGTTCCCGGGCTCCCACGTCGAGCTGCCGCCGGGGAGCCTCGCCGCCCGCCTGCGGGCGCACCGGTCGGGCCACCCGATGGTGACCGGCACCACGTTGAACGGAACCACCACGCCCGCCGGCTGGGCGTCGTACTTCCTCGACCACTCGACGGTCCTGCCCGGCCGTCCCTCCGGGGTCCTCGCCGTTCCGCCGGCGCACTGCTCCTACGAACGCGAGCTGCTCCTCACGGTGGGCGGGTTCCCCCCGCACCTGCGGGCGGGCGAGGACACGGTGGTCAACCACCGCATGTACGCGATGGGCGCGAGGGCGTACCGCGCGGCCGGTGTCCGGCTGGTCCACGAGAGTCCGTGCCGGACGATGCCCCGCCTGCTCCGGCACCACTTCGTGCGGGGACGAGCGCACGGGCGGATCCTCCTGGAGCACGCGCCGCCGGAGGGCGTGCTGCGGCGCGAGGAGCTGGGGCGGATCGGCCCGGCGTACCTGCCCAGGCGGCTCGGCATGACGTCGGCGAACGTCCGGCGATGGGCCGGCCCCGAGCTCGCCGCGCACTACCGCCGGGTCGGCCCGCTGGTCGCGGCGGGCGCCGCCGCGGCGTGGACCGGGCTGTG
This sequence comes from Actinomycetota bacterium, assembly GCA_036557505.1. GTDB lineage: Bacteria > Actinomycetota > UBA4738 > UBA4738 > JACQTL01 > DATBHM01. The sequence continues at coordinate 18,993 of DATBHM010000064.1, forward strand.
GTTCGAGCTCCTCACGCCCGCGAGGGGGAAGCTGCGGGCGCTGGTGGGCGGCCGGGTGGACGCGTGGCGACGGCCGGCGCGGATCGTCGCCGCGTGAGGGTCAGAACACGGAGATGCTGGAGGGCGGAGAGAACTTCGACGACAGCCCGGTGGCCGCGTTCCGAACCCGTCCGCGGAAGAAGTACTGGCCCCTCGCGTTCGGCGTGATGTGCGCCTGGAACCCCTTCACTCCCTTGCGGAAGGACGTGAACGGTCCGGCCCCGTGCTTCATCTGCACGTCGAACACGTAGCCCGGGTCGGCCCGCTTCTGTGCCCACAGGATGGTGAACGTGGTTCCCAGGGGGCCGTTGGCCGGCGCCCGTCCGACCTTGACGTGGACGACGCCGGTCATGGAGTCCGCGTGGTTCGGATCCTTGCAGTGGTAGGGGAACGACCCCGCGGCCGGAAACACCATCGAGTACTCGATGCGGACGGGCGGCGCGTAGCCCGAGTCGAAGTAGTCCAGCCCTGACGACTCGGTCACCGAGTGGTCCTCCGAACCCACGAACCCCCACGACACGGAGTCGCCGCGGCGGAGCACGGTGACGTCCCTGGGTCCGAACTGGTCGTCGGTCACGCCCACGTAGAAGTTGTAGAAGCCGTTGGGAAGGATGCCGAATCGATCGAATCCCCTGGCGCTCGCGCGCCTCGTCGCGGCGCGCGCCGTGCGGGGCGCGAGCACGTCCGCATAGGCGACCGCCCCCGCCAGCGTGATCCCGGACGCGATCAGTCCCTTGACGAACACCCGCCGGCCGATCGCGCCGTCGAGATAGCTCCGAACCAGGTCGCCCCGCTGCCCGTCCGCCACGTGGTCCTCTCCCCTTCCGGCGAGCCGGAGCCTAGGGGGTCACGCCCGACGCCGCAAGGAATCGCCGGGCTCACCGGCCACCTACACTCCCGTTCCGTGATCGTCTGTCCGGCGTGCGGGGAGGAGAACCCGGAACGCGCCCGGTTCTGCCTGGCGTGCGGGACCGCGCTCGACCAGGCCGCCGCGGCGCCGGCCGCCGACGTGCGCAAGACCGTGACCGTCGTCTTCTCCGACGTCACGGGGTCGACGGCGATCGGGGAGCGGCTGGACCCCGAGACGCTCCGCCGCGTGATGACCCGGTACTTCGACGAGATGCGCGACGCGGTCCAGGCCCACGGCGGCGTCGTGGAGAAGTTCATCGGCGACGCCGTGATGGCGGTGTTCGGCATCCCTCGGGTGCACGAGGACGACGCGATCCGGGCGGTCCGGGCCGCCGCCGAGATGCGATCGCGGCTGGCCGCGTTGAACGACCGGCTGGAGCGCGACCACGGCGTCGCCCTGAGCGTTCGGACCGGTGTGAACACCGGCGAGGTCGTCGCCGGCGACGTCGGCGCGGGGCAGCGGCTGGTCACCGGCGACGCGGTCAACGTCGCCGCCCGCCTGGAGCAGGCCGCCGCGCCCGGGGAGATCCTGCTGGGCGCGACGAGCCACGCGCTGGTCCGCGACGCGGTCGACGCTGTACAGCTCGACCAGCCCCTGGAGCTCAAGGGCAAGGCCGAGCCGGTCACGGCGTGGCGGCTCGAAGGCGTGACGCCGGGCGTGAGCGGGCACGCCCGGCGGCTGGACTCCCCGATGGTCGGGCGGGAGCGCCAGCGGCGGCTCCTGGAGGAGGCGTTCGATCAGGCGGTGTCCGACCGGGTCTGCTACCTGTTCACCGTCCTGGGCTCGGCCGGCGTTGGGAAGTCGCGACTGGTCAACGAGTTCCTCGACTCGGAGTCCGCCACGAGGCCGGCGCGCGTGGTGCACGGCCGGTGCCTGTCGTACGGCGACGGGATCACCTTCTGGCCGGTGGCCGAGGCGATCAAGGGCGCGGCCGGCATCGGCGAGGACGAACCGGCCACCGAGGCCGTGGGCAAGGTCCGCCGGCTGTTCGGCGACGACCCCGAGGCCGATTCGCTCGCCTCCCAGGTGGCCGGGCTGATCGGGCTGGCCCCGGCCGACGCGCCGCCCGAGGATGCGTTCCGCGCGGTCCGCCGGGCGTTCGAGCTCGTCGCCTCGGCCACGCCCCTGGTGGTGGTGTTCGACGACGTCCACTGGGCGCAGCCGGCGTTCCTCGACCTGATCGACCACCTGGCCGACTGGTCGCGCGACGCCCCGATCCTGCTCATCTGCCTGGCCCGCCAGGAGCTTTTGGAGGCCCGGCCGGCGTGGGGCGGCGGCAAGCTCACCGCCACGACCATCCAGCTGGAGCCGCTGTCCGATGACGAGAGCGAGGCCCTGATCGCGAACCTGCTCGGTTCTGCGGGGCTCGAGCGCGAGGCCGGCCGCCGGATCGCCACCGCGGCCGAGGGCAACCCGCTGTTCGTCGAGGAGATGCTCGAGATGCTGATCGACGACGGGCTGCTGGTCCGGCGGAACAGCCACTGGGAACCGGACGGCGACCTGTCGACGGTCGCCGTCCCCCCGACCATCCAGGCCCTGCTCGCGGCGCGGCTGGAGCGGCTCGGTCCCGACGAGCGGAGCGTCATGGAACGCGGCGCGGTGGAGGGCAAGGTGTTCCACCGGGGGGCCGTCCTGGAGCTCGCGCCCGACCCGGTGCGCAGCGGGATCACGTCGCACCTCATGGCGCTCGTCCGCAAGGAGCTGGTGCGCCCCGACCGGCCGACGTTCGCCGGGGAGGAGGCGTTCCGGTTCCGGCACCTGCTGATCCGGGACGCGGCCTACCAGGCGATGCCGAAGGAGACCCGGGCCGAGCTGCACGAGCGCTTCGCCGGCTGGCTGGAGCGCGTGGCCGGCGACCGGCTGCCGGAGTACGAGGAGATCGTCGGGTACCACCTGGAGCAGGCCTACCGGTACCGCGAGGAGCTCGGCCCGGTGGGCGGCGCCGCGCGGGAGCTGGGACGCCGGGCTGCCGCCCACCTGGCCGCCGCCGGGTCGCGCGCGGAGGCCCGCGGGGACGCCGTTGCGACCCGGAGCCTGCTGGCCCGGGCGACCTCCGTGCTCGACGGCGGCGACCCGCAGCGGCTGCGGCTGCAGCCCGCGCTCGGCCGGGCCATGTTCGAGGCCGGGGAGCTCGAGGCCGCCGGCGAGCTGCTGAAGCGCGCGGCCGATGAGGCCGAGCGCGCCGGCGACCGGCCGACCGCGGCCTGGGCCAGGGTGAATGCCATGTCGGTCGACGCGGCGCTGGGTGTCGCCTCCGTGACCGACGTCGTCGAGGAGGCCAGGGCCACGGCGGCGGTGTTCGAGGAGCTCGGGGACGAGGGCGGCGTGGCCAGCGCGTTCACGGTGATGGGGCAGTTCCAGTTCTTCCTGGGGAGCTGCGCGGACGCCCAGGCCACCCTGGAGGAGGCGGCCCGCCGGGCCGAGGCCGTGGGCGACTCGGCGCAGGTGTTCGAGGCGACGTGGTGGCTGATGTCGGCGCTGTTCTTCGGGCCGACTCCCGCGACCGAGGTCGAGGAGCGCCTCCGGGCCGCGGAGGCCCGGACGCGCGGGACACGCTCGGCGGAGGCCGCGTATCTCCGGGCGAGCTGCCGGGTGCAGATGATCCAGGGCCGGTTCGACGAGGCGCGCGCGAGCATCGCGAGGTGGGAGGAGATCGAACGCGAGCTGGGCCGCGCGGTCCGGCTGTCCTCGGTCCAGGGGCACTACCTCGCGCCGCTCGAGATGGCGGCCGGCCGGTACGCGGCGGCGGCGGAGGCGGCCCGGCTGGGGTTCGAGGCCCAGGCGGCGATCGGGGATCGGGGGTTCTCGGCGACGGTCGCGGGGGTGCTGGCGCACGCCCTGCTGATGCTCGGCGAGGACGCCGAAGCCGAACGGTTCGCCCGGGAGTCCGTGGGGCGCTCGGCGGCCGACGACCTCGAGCCGAAGATGTCGGGGAACGGTGCGCTCGGGGTCGCGCTGGCCATGCAGGGCGCCGTGGCCGAAGGGGAACGATACGCGCGGCTGGCGCTCGACAAGGCCCGGGCGACCGACTACTCGATGAACCTCGCCGACGCGTTCATCGACCTGGCCCGGGTGGTGGCGATCGACGGCCGCCGCGACGAGGGCCTGGCCCTGGTCGACGAGGCCATCGACGTCCTGCATCGCAAGGAGGCCTGGGCGCTGGTCGACCGGGCCCGCGAAGCCCGGGTGGCCCTGTAGCTGGCTATGGCTCCAGCGCCGTCTCCGCTACCATCGGTCTCGTCGTAGCCTCGACCTTGCCGGAAAGGAGCCCGTTCGTGGGCACGACCGCGCGGCGGAGGAGGGAACAGGCCCGGGCACGCAGGCGCCAGCAGGGCGCCGCGCGCCCGCGTGGAGACGATCTGGACGCGCGCGCCCGCTTCGAGGAGAACCGGGAGCACGTCGACGCGACGATGGACCCGGACGTCCCCCCGGCCGAGGCGGCCGCGGCGCTGCTCGCGATCTACGGCGACGACCTTCCCCCGACCGGCCTGGCCCACACGATCGAGGCCGGCGTCGACGGCCGGGCGGCGGCCATCTGCGAGGAGATCCGGCGGCTGGCCCCCGAAAGCCTCGCGGCCGTGTCGCT
>DATBHM010000065.1:0-75766 GCA_036557505.1 Actinomycetota bacterium
CTCGCCAAGCGCAACGCCATCGTCAAGGATCTGCCGTCGGTGGAGACGCTGGGGTTCACCTCCGCGATCAACTCCGACAAGACCGGGACGCTCACGATGAACCAGATGACGGCGGTCGAAGTCGTCGACGCGACCGACCGCTACACGATCTCCGGCACCGGGTACGAGCTCGAGGGGCAGGTCCACCACGCCGCGGGGCATTCGGCCTCCGTCGAGGGGTCGATCCTGCCGTACCTGGTGGCCAACGACGCCAAGCTCGTGGACGGCAAGGTGGTCGGCGACCCGACCGAGGGCGCCCTGTTGGTCCTGGCGCACAAGGCCGGGCTCGACATCGACGCCACCCGCGAGGCCATGCCGCGGCTCGCGACGCTGCCGTTCGACCCGACCTACAAGCTCATGGCGACGTTCAACGACACGGTCGACGAATCCGGCACGAAGGTCGTGCGGTGCTTCGTGAAGGGGGCGGCGCCGGCCGTCATGGGCCGAGCGGCGTCCGCGCGGTCGAACGACACGACGATCCCCTGGACGGACGACCTCGCCAAGCGCGGCGAGGAGCAGATGGTCCGGATGGAGAACGAGGGCTACCGGGTGATGGCGGCGGCGTTCCGCGACCTCGACCCGTCGGGATTCGACGCGGGGGGCAACCTGCTCGACTACGTCACGGACCTCGAGATGGCCAGCCTGGTGGGGATGGTCGATCCCCCCCGCGCAGAGTCGAGGGACGCGGTGGCCAACGCCCAGGCGGCCCACATCCGCGTCCGCATGATCACCGGCGACGACGTCACCACCGGCGCGGCGATCGCCAAGCAGCTGGGGATCCCCGGCGACGCCATGCTCGGTGCCGACTTCGCGGCGCTGTCCGAGGAGGAGCGCCTCGCCAGGATTGACGACGTCGGCGTGGTCGGTCGCGTCGCACCCGAGCACAAGGTGCTCCTGGCCGACACCCTGAAGAAGAAGGGCGACGTGGTGGCCATGACCGGCGACGGAGTGAACGACGCGCCGGCCATCAAGGCGGCCGACATCGGGATCGCCATGGGGAGCGGCACGGACGTCGCCAAGAACGCGGGCCGGATGATCCTGTCCGACGACAACTTCGCGACGATCGTGTTCGCGGTCGAAGCGGGGCGGAAGATCTTCGACAACCTGACGAAGTACATCCGCTTCGTCCTGGTGCTGCTGGTGGCGTTCGTGCTGTCGTTCCTCGGGGCGAGCCTGTTCAACATCGCTGCGGGCCAGCCGTTCACATCGGCGCAGGTGCTGTGGATCCACTTCATCGTCAACGCGCCGTTCGGCTTCGCGCTCGGCTTCGACCAGGAGACGCCGGGGCTGATGTCGCTCCGGCCGAAGCCCCGCGGGACCTCGGTGCTCACGCCCCGGCTCGTCACCACCGTGGTGCTGGTGGGACTGGTCATCACGATCGGGAACCTCGTCCTGATCCACGTCGGGCAGTCGGTGTACGGGAGCCTCGCGATCGGGAACTCCATCGCGTTCACCGCGTTCTGCCTGACCCTGGTCGTGGCCGCGTTCGAGTGTCGCAGCGAGACCGAGTCGATCTTCACGACGGCGACGTTCGCCAGCAAGCAGATGAACTACGCCGCGATCGGCGAGGTCGTCCTGGCGGTGCTGGCCACGCAGATGGACGGGTTCAACCGGCTGCTGGGGACCACGCCGATCGACTCGCAGCAATTCGGGTGGGCCCTGATCCCCGCGGTCGCGCTCCTCGGGTTGTGGGAGCTCGGCAAGGTGGTCGTGCGCAGACCGGGCACCGCGGCGTAGCGTTCCTCCGGAACGCTCGATCCACCGGGAGGCCGACATGGAGGTTCCGCTTTCGCCGCTGGAGTTCGCCCGACGGACGCGCCGCCTGTACGGGGAGCGGGAGGCTGTCGTCGACGGCGACCTCCGCCTGACGTACGCGGAGCTCTTCGACCGGTGCGACCGATGGTCGGCGGCGCTGCAGTCGCTGGGCGTGGCCCAGGGCGACCGCGTCGCGACGATCGCGCCCAACACGCACGCCCAGCTCGAGTCGTTCTACGCCGTACCTCAGATCGGCGGCGTGCTCGTCCCCATCAACTACCGCCTCACACCCGACGACTTCTCCTACATCGTCAACCACTCGGGGGCCTCCGTCGTCTGCGCCCACAGCGACTACCTCGACGCCGTGGACGGCATCCGTTCGGAGCTCCCCGATGTCAGGCGGTTCGTCGCGCTCGAGGGCGGACCCCGCGACGGCTGGCTGACGTACGAGAACGCGATCGAGTCGCTCGACGGAGCGTTCGACCGGCCGGCGATCGACGAGTCGGACCTCCTCACCATCAACTACACGAGCGGCACCACGGCCCGGCCCAAGGGCGTGATGATCACCCACCGCAACGCCGCGATGAACGTGATCGGGACGCTGCTGCACCTGCCGATGTCCGTCCGGGACCGGTACCTGTGGACGTTGCCGATGTTCCACGCGAACGGCTGGACGTACACGTGGACGGTCACCGCCGCCGGCTCGGCGCACGTGTGCCTCCGGAAGGTCGAGCCGGCCCGCGTGTTCGAGCTGGTTCGCGACGAGGGCATCTCCTGGATGTGCGCCGCCCCGACCGTGCTCATCTCCCTGGCGAGCTGCCCGGCCGACGAGCGCGGTGAGGTACCTGGGGGTGTCCACGTGGCCACCGCCGGAGCGCCTCCCGCCGCCGCCACGATCGAACGGCTGGAGGGCGAGCTGGGCTGGGAGGTCACGCAGGTGTACGGCCTCACCGAGACCGCCCCCTTCATCACGGTCTGCGAGCCCCGGCCCGAGCACGACGCCCTCGATCTCGCGGGCCGGGCGGTGATCAAGGCCCGGCAGGGCGTGGAGCTGATCACGTCGGGCGAGCTCTCCGTCCACGACGAGGACGGCGCCGAGGTCCCCTGGGACGGTGCCACGATCGGGGAGATCGTCGTTCGAGGGAACGTCGTGATGGAGGGCTACTACCACGACCCCGAGGCGACGGAACGGGCGATGGGGGACGGGTGGTTCCATTCGGGCGACGCCGCGGTGATCCACCCCGACGGCTACGTCGAGATCCAGGACCGGCTGAAGGACGTGATCATCTCCGGCGGCGAGAACATCTCCTCGGTCGAGGTGGAGGGGTGCCTGCTCCGGCACCCCGCCGTGCTGGAATCGGCCGTCGTCGGCCTGCCCCACGAGAAGTGGGGCGAGACGCCGCACGCCTACGTGGTGCTCCAGCCCGGGGCCCAGGCATCGGAGGAGGAGCTGATCGCGTTCGTCCGCGACCGGCTGGCCCACTTCAAGGCGCCGACCGGGGTGACGTTCGTCGACGAGCTGCCCAAGACCGCGACCGGGAAGATCCAGAAGTTCGTGCTCCGCAAGGGGGCGCCGAACCTGGCCCACCAGTAGGGCAAGCAATGGTTCGGGCCGTCGGCCCCGGGTATACACACAGGCCAGGTGGGCGACGGGAGGCTTCCGTGATCGGCCCGGCCGCGGAGCGTCGGGCGGCGAGGCTCCGCCTCCAGGGCCGGCTGGCCGGGTTCCTGTTCCTCGGGACCGGGCTCCTCGGCGCGGCCACCATCCCGTTCACGCCGGAGGACGCCAACAAGCCCGTCCTCGCCGTGACGGCGGTGATCACGGTCGCGATCGGCGCCGCCGTGTGGCTGTCCCCGTGGGACCGGTGGCCGAGATCGCGGACCCTGTGGCTCGTTCCGCCGGCGTTCGTCCTCATCGCCGTGACCAACGTGTACGGCGGCAGCGACCCCTTCTCGTTCGCCGTCTACTTCGTCGTGGTGTTCGTCTGGATCGGCGTCTGCCACCCGCGGTGGACGTCGCTCGCGTTCGCGCCGCTCGCCGCCGTGGCCTACGTCCTGCCGCTGCTGTCGTTCCCCCGCGAGCACCTGTCGAACGCCCTGGGGTCGGTCGCCGTCGCGATCCCCGTGTGCGTGCTGGTGGGCGAGTCGCTCTCCTTCGCGCTGGGGCGGCTGCTCCACACGGAGCGAGCGCTCGAGGAGGAGCGGGCGGTCGCCGCGCGCCTCCGGGCCGTCGACAACATGAAGAACCTGTTCCTGTCCTCGGCCTCGCACGAGCTCAGGACGCCGATCACGATCGTCCGTGGACACCTCGAGGTGCTGGGTGACCGCCCCACCGAGGCCGAGCTCCGCGAGACGTCCGCGCTGGTCATCGACGAGCTCGACCGCATGGGCCGGCTGGTGGACGACATGACCGTGCTGGTGCGCTCCGAGGACCCGGAGTTCCTGCGCCCGGAGGAGATCGACCTGCACCGGTTCGCCGCCGAGATGGCCGCCAAGGCCGAACCCCTCCTCGGAGCTCGCCTCCACGTCCGGCGGCCGATGCACGGCGCGCTGGTGAAGGCCGATCCCCAGCGGCTCACCCAGGCCGTGCTGAACCTCCTGAAGAACGCCGCGGACCACGGCACCGGCCCCGTGGACCTCCGCATCACCGGGGAGCCCGGCTGGTGGCGCATCGAGGTGGACGACCGCGGCGAGGGCGTGCCGCCCGAGGACGTCCACGCCATCTTCGAGCCGTTCCGGACGGGAACCGGATCCGGCGGCACCGGCCTGGGCCTCGCCATCGTCCGCGGGATCGCCGAGGCGCACGGGGGCTCGGCCGGCCTCGACAACCGCCCGGGGGAAGGAGCACGGTTCTGGATCCGGCTGCCCCAGTGAGGCCGGCCCGATGAGGCTGCTGCTCGTCGAGGACGAGGACCGGATCGCGTCGTTCGTCCACAAGGGCCTCGTCGCGCACGGCTACACCGTCGAACGCGTGGCGACCGGCGCCGAGGCCTCGACCCGCGCCGCCACGCGTGAGTTCGACCTGCTGATCCTCGACCTGGGCCTGCCGGACGTCGACGGCCTGGACGTGCTCCGCGGATGGCGGGACCGGGGGATCCGGACCCCCGTGGTGATCCTCTCCGCGCGGGGCGAGGTCCGCGACCGCGTCGAGGGGCTCGAGCTCGGGGCGGACGACTACCTGGCCAAGCCGTTCGCCTTCGACGAGCTGCTGGCCCGCGTCCGTGCGCGGCTCCGCCCGCAGCCGGCAGGGGAGTCGACCGTCGTGCGGTTCCGCGACGTGGAGCTCGACCTCCGGACGCGGCGGGTCACCGTGGGCGAGCGGAGCGTCGACCTCGCGCCCCGGGAGTTCTCGCTTCTGGAGACGTTCCTGCGGAACCCCGGCCAGGTGCTGTCGCGCGAGCAGCTGTTGTCACGCGTGTGGGGGTACGACTTCGATCCGCAGTCGAATCTGGTCGACGTGTACGTGGGCTATCTCCGGCGCAAGCTGGGCGACGGCTACATCGAGACGGTGCGCGGAGCGGGGTACCGGCTGCTCGCCGACGCCTGAGACCGTGCATTCCCGCATGAGAGCTCTCTCATGTCGGTCCCATGTGACATTCACGGGCGCCGGGAATCTAGCTGGTACTCCGAGGGCCCGGTGCGAAGCGGCGACAAGCCCATCCGCGGACCCCACGCGAGGGGGGGAGGGGGAAGGGTGGCCTCGCCCCCGCGAGGCCGAGGCCGTGCCCGCGGCCCTTCCCCCTCATCTCGTCCCGGAATGCGTCCCAGCCCCTCGGGGGCTCGCTCGAACGCTCGATCGCTTCGCGGAGATCTCGGCGGCCTCGGTGTCGATCGCGCTTCGCACCTCCGTGGCCGGCCGTCCGAACCAGCGGACGCGCACCTCGCCCCGTTCCCACGCCCACGTGCCGATCGCGCGCCCGTCGTGCAGCACGACGGGATGCAGCCACCCCCCGCCGCGGTTGATGCGCCGCCATTCGGCCGCCGACGCGATCAGGTCGCGCTGCGTCCAGCCCAGCAGGAACTCGTCGAACGACGGGAGCAGCCGGACGACGTCCTCGGGTTCGTCGACGCGGATGCCCCGCAACGACCACATCGTTCCGCGGGCGGTGTCGTGCTCCACGAGGCGCCGTTCGATCGCCCTCCAGGCGCGTTTCGCGTCCCCCGAGCGAAGGCCGGACCACGCTGCGAGGTCGGCCGGCGTCGCGGGGGAGTGGGCGCGCAGGTAGCGGACGGCGAGCTCGGCGAGCGGGTCGGCCGGCCTCTCGGTCTTCGCTCGTTCGAGCCAGTCGTCCGTGCGGACGAACGTCGTCTCGCCGTCGCGGTCCGGGCCGTGGCAGGCGACGCCGAGGGCGCACGCCAGCCAGGCGAGGTGGGCCATCGCCTGGCCCTTCGTCCGGATGCCCGCTCGCTCCAGTCGCTCGGCGAGCTCCCGACGAGGCATTGGGCCGTTCCGGCGGAGCTCCGTGCCGATGAGCCGGACGCCCCGCTCGGCGTCCGCGGGCGAGACGCCCTCCTGCCGGAGGCGCCGATGCGCGTTCGCGAGGCGCGGCTCCGTGGTGAGCGGGACCAACCAGCCGTGGTCCGCAGCGGTGACCAGGTGCAGGGTCCCGCGCATCGCCCAGGCCAGGACGATCGAACGATCGCGGGTTCGTGCCCGGTGGACGCGCTCCGCCGTGCACCCCTCCGCCCGGGCCCGGAGCGCCAGCGCCGCCGCCGACAGCACCTGGGACTGGACACCGGTGAGATGGCGAACCAGGGCGGCCGGGCCGGAGCGTCGGGGACGGTGCAGGAGCTGGGCGGCGACCCGCCGCCGGCGGATCCGCTCGTCGGTCATGACATGCGGGTCGCCCATCTGCTCGCTACGCGGCTCGGACGCCCATCGTCATGGTCCCCACGAACCAGTCGCCCCGCCTCGCAACAAGGAGCGTGGACCGGGCCCGCCGTTCGCGTGGATCGCGTCCTGGTCATTCGTCGTGCGAGGGCCTGGTCGTTCGTCGTTCGGGGCGGCCGTGAACACCCGGTCCGTCGGCGCGTCGTCCAAGGAGCGCTGGCCCGTGTGCACCACGTCGCCGCCCACCTGCACCTTCACGCGGATGTGGACCGTTCGGCCCTGGTACCGGCCGGGGTAGATCGTGCGGATGGCGACCCTCCCGGCAGCGTCGGTGATCTGGCCGTCCCGAAGGAACGTCGTGCTCGACGCGCCGCCGCCGAACCCCGAGTGGTCGCCGGCGGCGCCCATCATGGCGATGGCCCGACGGCTGGTGACTGGTCGTTCGCGATCGGTCATCGGTCGGTCCCTCGGGACATCATGTCGCAGGCTGCGTGAGGTCGTAGACGGTCACGCCGCCGACGCTTCGCGAGTCGAAGTTCGACTGCACCCACGCGGCGATCGCGCTGCTCGAGCGGCTCCCGCCCATCTGGCCGCCGAACCCGCCGGCGCCGATGAACCAGTGGATGCGTCCGGCGTGGACCATGGCCTCGAACTGCGCGAGGGTGGGGTACGGGTCGCTGCCGTTGAACCCGCCGACGGCGAGGATCGGTTCGTCCGAGCCGAGCTGCAGGCCGGCCGCGCCGTTCGACCCGACGGTCGCCGCCGCCCAGTCGTACACGCCCGCGTCCTGCCGGAGCAGCTTGACCAGTGCCGCGCTCGGCGTGCCGGCGTCGAGCAGCCCGCCGAGGCCGCCCCGGCCGCCGCCGGCTCCCCCGAACCCGGGGAACCGTCCGGATCCGCCCGGGAACGTCGAGCCGCCGCCGAACCCGGGGGGCGCGCCCGGGAATCCGCCGCTCGGGAACCCGTTCCCACCGCCCGGGAACGCGCCGCCCCCGACCCCACCCGGCCTGCCGAACCCGCCCGGCCCGAAGCCGCCGGCGACCGCCGGGCCGGCAGACGGGATCGCGCCGGTGTGCGCCGTCGTGGCCGTGTCGACCGCGAACGCCGCCGGTCCGGCGAGGCCCGCGACGAGGGCCGCAACCACCACCGGCACGGCAATCAGCCGGGGCGCGCGGCGGTTCGACGCGAGCAGCCCGACGATCGCGACCGCGCCGGCCACCGCCACCAGCGTGCGCACCCACGGCAGCCAGGAGGGGCTCCGGTCGAGCAGGACGAAGGACCACACCGCGGTCGCCCCGACCGCCACGGCCGGGACGACCCGGGCCGCGACGCGGTCGCGGTTCCGCCACATCGTCACGCCGCCGATCCCGACGAGCGCCCCGATCGCCGGCGCCAGGGCCACTGTGTAGTACGGGTGGATGATGCCCTGCGCGAAGCTGAACACCAGCCCGGTCACGACCAGCCATGATCCCCACAACAGCACGGCGGCGCGCCTGCGGTCGGTCCGCGGCGCCCGGCGCGAGAACCACAGCAGCGCGACCATCGAGATCAGCGCGGCCGGGATCAGCCAGGCCACCTGCCCGCCGAACTGTGAGTTGAACATCCGGGTCCAGCCGGTCGGCCCCCACATGCCCGTGCCGCCACCGCCGCCGACGCTCCCCGTCTCGTTCCCGGAGAGCCGCCCGAGCCCGTTGTAGCCGAAGATCAGCTCGAGCACGCTGTTGTGTTGGGACCCCCCGATGTACGGCCGCGCGGACGCCGGCCACGCAGTGACGATCGCCACCCACCAGCCGGCCGCCGCGATCATGGCCAGGCCCGCGAGCAGCGTCTGCCACAGGCGGCGGCGCAGGCTCGCCGGCGCCGCTACCAAGTAGACCAGCGCGAACCCGGGCACGACGACGAACGCCTGCAGCATCTTGGCCAGGAAGGCGAACCCCACCAGCGCCCCGGCCAGCACCAGCCACCCCGTCCGGGCGCCTTCGAGCGACCGTGTCAGCACGTAGGCCGCGGCGACCAGGAGCAGCACCAGCAGCGCGTCCGGGTTGTTGAACCGGAACATCAGCACCGCCACCGGCGTGAGCGCCATCACGGCTCCGGCCATCAGCGCGGGGGCGGCCGAGAAGTGCCGCCGCACCGTCGCGTACAGCAACCCCACGGCCGCGACGCCCTCGAGCGCCTGGGGCACCAGGATGCTCCACGAGCTCACACCGAACACCCGGGCGGAGAGCTCCAAGATCCACAGCGATGCGGGCGGTTTGTCGACCGTGATGGCGTTCGACCAGTCGAACGACCCGAAGAAGAACGCCTTCCACGACTTCGTCCCGGCCTGGACGGCGGCGGAGTAGAAGCTGTTCGCCCACCGGGACGACCCGAGGTCCCACAGGTAGAGCAGGGCGGTGAGCCCGAGGAGCGCGACCAGGGCCGGGCGGGCCCACGCCGGGTCGTCCGGCCGCCCGCGCACCGCCCGGCGCCACCATGGGTCTGGGGCGACCGGCGCGGGCGGCGTCGGAGCAGGCGGCTGCTGCTCGACGCGATCGGTGACGACGGCGTTCATGCCTCGCTCCCCTCGGTTGCCGCAATGGCGGCCGCCGGCTCGGGAGCGCGCCGATGGGCCCGGAACACCCACGTCCGCAGCAGGCCGAACCGAACGACCGTCGCGGCGAGGTTCGCGGCGACCAGCACGGCCAGCTCCACCGAACGGGCGGGCGACGGGTCGATCGCCCGGAGGGCGGCCAGCGAGCCGGTCGTCATCGCGAGGGCGGCGCCGAACAGCAGCAGCCCCCGGGTGTGGTGCCGCCCGAGCGCATCGAACCCCCGCACGCCGAACGTCCAGCGCCGGTTCGCCGCGGTGTTCGCCACGGCGGTCACCAGCAGGCTGACCGCGTTCGCCGCGAGCGCCGGCAGCACCGTCCGCAATCCGAGGAACAGCGCCAGGTAGGCCACCGTGCTCGCCACGCCGATCGCCGCGAACCGCACCACCTGTCCGACGAAGCCCGGTGCCCGCGACGTCACGGGCGGCCCATGAAGCTCCTCCCGCAGGGCGGCGACCGGGATGCTCCCGGTCGCGAGCCCCCGGGCCAGGCGGGCGACGCCCCTGAGGTCGGCCAGCGCCGTCGAGACGATGTCCACGCGCGAGTCCGGGTCGTCCACCCAGTCCACCGGGACCTCGTGGATCCGCAAGCCGGCGCGCTCGGCCAGCACGAGCAGCTCCGTGTCGAAGAACCACCCCGTGTCGTGCACCAGCGGCAGCAGCGACCGGGCGCGATCCGCGCGGATGGCCTTGAAGCCGCACTGCGCGTCGGAGAACCGCGCCGAGAGCGCCGTCCTGAGCAGGCGGTTGTAGCAGCGCGAGATCAGCTCGCGCTTCGGCCCCCGCACGACCCTCGCCGATCGGGACAGCCGCGAGCCGATCGCCAGGTCGCTGTGTCCGGACAGCAGCGGGGCCACCAGCGGGAGCAGGGCGGCGAGGTCGGTCGACAGGTCGACGTCCATGTAGGCGAGGACGGTCGCGTCGCTCGCCGACCACACGGCGTGGAGGGCATGACCCCGGCCCTTCTGGTCGAGGTGGACGGCCCGGACGCCCGGCAGGCCGTCGGCCAGCGACCTGGCGATGTCCCACGTCCCGTCCGTGCTCGCGTTGTCCGCGATCGTGATCCGGAACGTAAAGGGGAACGAGGTCCGCAGAAACGAGTGCAGGAGCCGGATGCTGCGGGCGAGGTCCGCCTCCTCGTCGAACACCGGGACCACGATCTCGAGGTCCGGGCCCGCGAGCACTTGGAGCCCGTTCGCATGGGATTCGGCTCGGGACCTGATCCCGGGAGTGGTTCGTGCCGTCGTCGTCATCATGCGGGCAACGTTCGCGCCCCCCGCTTGGATGGGGCTGTGGCGATCCTTGGAGGTTCCTGCGAGCCGAGCTCCCCGGGGTCGTTTCCTACCGGGGAGTAGGATCTCGGCCGTGGCGGGGAAGCGTCGTCCGCAGCGCGACCTGACCGGGGTGCTGGCGGCGCTCGCGCGCGGAGTGCTCGGCGAGGGGTATGTCGACGAGGTCCCCGGCCGGATGCGGGCCAAGCTCGACGACCTCCCGGCGCCGGTGTCGAGGCAGCTGACCCGGGTGCTCGCCACGCTCGACACCCCGGCCGGCGCGCTGGCGCTCGCCGGCTCGAGAACACCCGTGACAACGCTGTCTCCCGACCGGGCCGAACGCGTGGTCCGCGGATGGCTGCGGAGCCGCGTTGCCGCGAAGCGGCAGCTGGCCAAGGCGATCGTCGCGCTCGCGACGGCCGCCCTGTACGGGTTCCCCGGCGAGGAGTGGTCGCGGATCGGCTACCCCGGCCCACTGGGGACCGTCGAGCCCGCCGAGCCGCCGGCGCTGCGCCTCCTCGACATCACCGAGCCCGAGGAGCTCCGGTGCGACGTCGTGATCGTGGGTTCCGGCGCCGGCGGGGGCTGTGTGGCCGCCGGTCTCGCCCGGGCCGGCCTCGACGTGGTCGTGCTGGAGAAGGGCGGCATGCGGACCGAGGCCAGCTTCGACCACCTCGAGTCGGGCGCCGTCTCCGACATGTATCTGTACGGCGCGGCGCTCACGACGACCGATCTCGGGGTGCTGATCGTCGCCGGGTCGACGCTCGGCGGAGGGACGGTCGTGAACTACGCCACCTCGTTCCACACGCCCGACGACGTGCTCGACGAGTGGACGAGGCAGACCGGGATCCGGGCGTTCTCCGACGGCGAGTTCGCCGAGTCCCTCGCCGAGGTGGCCACGCGCGTCGACGTGAACACCGGGTCGGCCGCGCCCGGCCGCCGCGACGAGCTGATGGAGGAGGGGCTCCAGAAGCTGGGGTGGGACGTCGACGTCCTGCCGCGTGCGGTGCGTGGGTGCACCCAGGACGACCAGTGCGGGTACTGCGGGTTCGGCTGCCGGGCCGGGGCCAAGCAGTCGACCACCCGGACGTACCTCCAGGACGCCTCGGCGGCCGGCGCCCGGATCGTCGTCCATGCCGACGTGCGGAAGGTATTCGTCCGCGACGGGAATGCGCACGGCGTCGGCGCATACGTGAACGGCCACCAGGTCCACGTCCGGGCCAGGGCCGTCGTCGCGGCCGGTGGAGCGATCGAGACGCCGGCCCTGCTGCTGCGGTCGGGACTGGGCGGCGAGGTGGGCAGACATCTCCATCTTCATCCGGGGTTCGCGACGTTCGGGGTATTCGACGAGGACGTCCGGATGTGGACGGGGACCCTCCAGGCGCGGTACTCGCGCCACCTGCGTGATCGGGACGGCGGCTACGGGCCCATCTTCGAGACGGTGCCGATCCACCCCGGGCTGGGATCGGGCGCGATGCCGTGGGTGTCGGCGGCCCAGCACCGGGAGCTGATGGGGACCTTCTCCCGGCTGGGGTTCTGCGCCGTCCTCCCGCGCGACCGGAGCGAGGGACGGATCACGGTGGGCCGGGACGGTTCGCCGGTGGTCCGGTACCGCCTGGTCCCGGACGACGAACGCCGCATCGTCGACGGGCTGGTCGCCGCCGGGCAGATCATGGAGGCAGCCGGCGCCCACGAGCTGTTCACACTGCACGCGCCCCCGCTCTCGTACCGGCCGGGGCCGGGCGCGCGCGAGCGGTGGGCCGAGGAGCTCAGTTCGATCGGCCTCCGCGGCAAGGTCACCGGGGTCTCGTTCCACCAGATGGGCTCGTGCCGGATGGGCAGCGACCGGACGACCTCGGCCATCGGGCCGGACAACGAGACGCACGAGGTGCGCAACCTGTTCGTGGCCGACGCGTCGGCGTTCCCGACCGCATCGGGCGTCAACCCGATGCTCACCGTCTACGGCATCGCCAACCGGGCGGCCGGGAAGATCGCCGCGCGCCTGGCCTGATCGATGCCGACGTCCGTCCGCCGTTCGGGGGACACGCGCCGTCGGCCCTAGTCCGGTTGCAGGTGCACGTTCCTCCCCCGCGCGCGCGGCGCGTTCGATCCAATCGGTGGATGAATTCGACCCCGACGCCCGATGAGCGGCTCACCTAAGTCCCCGATAGTTCTCGGTAGGCGCCCGAGGTACGCGCGGACACCAGGGAGACTGAGCGACGTGAACGACATCGAGACCACACGGGCCGCAGCGACCCTCGCCGCGGCGCGCCCGCACCGATCGGGACGACGGCTCGTCCGTCGTGTGGCCGCCACGACGGTGGCGAGCGCCGTGCTCGTCGTCTCCGGCATCGCCGTGGCTGCCACGCCGGCGGGGGCCTCGACGTACGACCCCGCCGGCGACATGAACTCGATGTACAACACCACGCGGTACATGGGCGCGGCCGACTGGTGGGACGCCGGCGCCACGGGTGCGGGCGTCGACGTCGCCCTCATCGACACGGGGGTCACGCCGGTTCCGGGTCTGGACGGACCCGACAAGATCATCTACGGGCCGGACCTGTCGCTCGAGTCGCAGGCGCCCAACCTCACGAGGCTCGACGCCAACGGGCACGGCACGTTCATGGCCGGTCTGATCGCCGGCCACGACTCGACCCTCACGGCCCCCTACTCGAGCGCACCCGCCTCCGCGTACCGGGGCGTCGCGCCGGACGCGAGGATCGTGAGTGTGAAGGTGGGCGACGCCAACGGGGCGGTCGACGTGTCCCAGGTCATCGCGGCGATCAACTGGGTCGTCCAGCACCGCCACGACGACGGATTGAACATCCGGGTCCTCAACCTGTCCTTCGGTACGAACGGGGTCCAGCACTACCTCCTGGACCCGCTCGCCTTCGCCGCGGAGCAGGCCTGGCGGAAGGGGATCGTGGTTGTGGCCGCCGGCGGCAACCTCGGGTTCCAGAGCGAGGACGACGATGCCCCGGCGCTGGCGGATCCGGCGTTCGACCCCACCCTGCTCGCGGTGGGGTCGTCGGACTCCATGGGCACCGCGAGCATGGCGGACGACCGGGTCGCGTCGTTCTCCCCGTGGCCCAGCCGCCTGCTCACGAGGGGCGTGGACCTCCTCGCCCCCGGCGCCCACCTCCAGGGCCTTCGGGTCCCGGGGTCGTACATCGATCAGAAGAACCCCGGCGGAGCGATCGACGCCCGGTACTTCCGCGGGAGCGGGACGTCCGAGTCAACGGCCCTGGTGTCCGGAGCCGCCGCCCTGATCCTGCAGAAGTACCCGGACGCCACCCCCGATCAGGTCAAGCGGCTGCTGATGAGCACGGGCTACCGCGTGAGCGGCCCCCCGCAGGCCATCGGGGGCGGTGAGCTCCGGCTCGACGAGGCACTGGACACCCCGCTGCCCCGCTGGACCCAGCACGCCCTCCCGGCCCTGGGGATCGGATCGCTCGAGGGTTCGCGCGGCGAGAACCACCTGATCGACGACGGCGTCGTCCTGCGCGGCGATCAGGACATCTTCGGCCACCCCTACCGGCCCCTGGCGATGGCCCTCCGAATGGCGGCCGGGAACACCTGGTCGGGCGGGATCTGGAACGGCAACACCTGGTCCGGCAACACCTGGTCGGGCAACACGTGGAGCGGCGCCGTCTGGTCCGGGGACTCCTGGTCGGGCAACACGTGGTCCGGCAACACCTGGTCCGGCAACACCTGGTCCGGGAACACCTGGTCGGGCAACACGTGGTCCGGGAACACGTGGTCGGGCAACACGTGGAGCGGGAACTCGTGGTCCACGACCGTCTGGGCCGGCGATTCCTGGCAGGGCGCCACCTGGGGCTGAGCCGGCCGCGGCGTTCGGCCGCCTCGAGATCGATGACGGAGAAGGGTCGTGGACGCGGCAACCGGTGAATCGACGCGCTCGGTGGTTCGATCCGGCACCACGCGTGTGTGGTGGTTCATCTGCGCGGTGGGGCTGGTGGCCGCGGGCCTGTGGACGGTCGTCCTCCTCCGGCTCGGCGCGCCGGGAGGGCTCCTCATCCCGTGGTGGGTCCTGGCGATCGCCTTCTACCTCGCGGAGACGTTCGTGGCCCACCTGCACTTCCGCAAGCAGGCCCACACGCTCTCGGCGTCCGAGGTGGGCCTGGTGCTCGGCCTGTTCTTCGCGACGCCGGCAGCGCTGCTGACCGCCCAGATGGTGGGGGCGGGGCTGGCCCTCGCGGTCCACCGCCGGCAGAGGCCCATCAAGTTCGCGTTCAACATGGCCGAGATCCCGCTGTGCACCGCGCTGGCCGTGCTGATCTTCCGGAGCCTCTACGTCCCCGGGCACGTCGGCGGTGCAGCGTGGGTCCTCGCGCTCGTGGCGGCGATCGCGGCGCACGTGGCCGGCGTGCTGCTCGTGTCCTCCGTGATCGCGGTCGCCGAGGGACGGTTCTCGGCTCCCCAGCTGCCCCGGACGCTCGTCACGTCCCTGGTGGGGGTGGCGGCCACGACCTGTCTGGGGCTGCTCGCGGTCGAGCTCATCAACAGCGATCCGCGGGCGACGCTGCTCCTCGTGCTGCCGCTCGTGGCGTGCGGGCTGGCGTTCCGCGGCTACATGCGGCAGCGGGAGCACCGCGAGCATCTCGAGTTCCTCTACGAGTCGATGCGCGCCACGCAGGGCGCGCCCGAGTTCGGGCTGGCGGTGGGCGAGCTGCTGGTGGCGGCGCGGCGGCTCCTGCGCGCCGACTACGCGGAGATCCTGCTGTCGTCGCCGATCCCGGGCGAGCCGGTCCACCGCAGCGTGAGCGGCTCCTCGGGCCAGACGCTGATGGTGTCGGAGGCGCTCACGCCGGTGGACGCCGACGCGCTGGAGCGGACGGGCGCGGCCGACCGGCCGGCGCTCCTTCCCCGTCGCCGGGGCCCCAATCCGCTGGATGACTTCCTGTCCGCCCGCGGGCTGGAGGACGCCGTGGTCGGCGCGCTCCGGGGCGAGGAGCGGGTGTTCGGCCTCCTCGTCGTGGGCGGGCGCGTGAGCGACGTCAGCACATTCTCTGAGGAGGATCTCTCACTGTTCGAGACCTTCGGGGGACACGCCGCCGTGCTGCTCGAGAACGGACGGCTCGAACGTTCCCTCGCCCAGGTGACCGAGCTGAAGGAGGAGCTCAGCCACCGGGCCCACTACGACACGCTCACCGCGCTGCCGAACCGCCTGCTCTTCTCGGAGATGGTTGCCACCGCGCTGGCCGGCGGCGGTCCGGACACGACGCACGCCCTGCTCTACATCGACCTCGACCGCTTCAAGCTCGTGAACGACAGCTGGGGTCACGCGGCCGGTGACGACCTCCTGGTCCAGGTCGCCGAGCGGATCCGCATCGCGGTCCGGCCCGGGGACACGCCCGCCCGGCTCGGGGGCGACGAGTTCGCCGTCCTCCTGCCGAACACCGACACCGAGGGCGCCGAGCGCACCGCCCAGCGCCTCGCCGACGCGATCGACGCGCCGTTCCTGCTCTCCTCGGGGCACCAGGCGACGGTCCACGCGAGCATCGGCATCGCGGTGGCCGACGCCGTCGAGCTGACCGCCGACGATCTGCTCCGGAACGCGGACATCGCGATGTACACGGCGAAGAGCTCCGAGCACCGGTCCGTCCTGTACCTCCCCGCGTTCCACGACCGCCTGCGCCGTCGCCGGGAGCTGGCGCTCGAGGTCGAACGGGGCATCGAACGCGACGAGTTCATCGTGCACTTCCAGCCGGTCGTCTCCCTCGTCGACGGGGCGATCCAGGCGTTCGAGGCGCTGGCGCGGTGGCAGCACCCGGCCCGGGGCCTGCTCCGTCCGGACGAGTTCCTCGGGGTGGCCGAGGAGACCGGCCTGATCTCGGCGATCGGCGCGAGGGTCCGCGAGCAGGCGTTCGCGTGCGCGAGCTCGTGGGCGGCGCTCCTCCCCGAACAGGCCGACCTCGGGCTCTGGGTGAACATCGCGCCCGACGAGCTGACCAGCGAGCGGCTCGTCGAGGAGCTCGCGCTCGCGCTGACCCGCACTCACCTCGACGCCCGCCGCCTTACGGTGGAGATCACGGAGTCGAGCGTCATCCGGGACGAGCCCGGCGCGCTCGAGGCGATGCGTCGATTGCGGGAGCTGGGGATCCGGCTCTCCATCGACGACTTCGGCACCGGCTACTCGTCGCTCGCGCGCCTCGCGGAGTTCCCCATCGAGATGGTCAAGATCCCCAAGCCGTTCGTGGACCGCCTGGTCGGCGAGAGCGCCAGCACGACGATCGTCGACGCCATCCTGCGGATGGCGGGCTCGCTCGGCCTGATCACCGTGAGCGAGGGGATCGAGTACCCCGAGCAGGCCCGGATGCTGCGGAACCTGGGATGTGGGCTCGGCCAGGGGTACCTGTACAGCCGGCCGATCGGCGCCAACGACACGTACCGCCTGCTGCGTTCGATGGCGAACGAGACCGGCTCGGCCGTCCTCCCCGTGGCCCGTTCCCTGGCCAACTGACGTCCACCCCGCGAGACGCGGATCCCGTGTTCCAATCGACCGGAGCAGGACGCCGTCCGCCGCCACCCGGTCGGACGCGGCGTCCCCATCCATCGTTCGAAGGGAGTCCGCTCATGGCCGACGAGGGAACGCGGTACACGATCCACGAGGAGCCGTTGTTCGGCCTGCTCGAGGTGATGGACGTCCAAAAGGTCATCGACGACACGACCGAGCCGTGGGTGAACTGGACCCTGTGTCGGGTGAACGACAGCCTGATCCGGCTCGGGGTGCTCCACGGCGAGTTCCACTGGCACAAGCACGACGACGAGGACGAGTTCTTCCTGCTGCTCGACGGCGACTTCCGCCTCGAGCTCGAGGACCGGACCGTCGAGCTGAAGCCGCGGCAGGCGTTCACGGTTCCGAAGGGCGTCTTGCACCGCCCGGTCGTGCCGGTCCCAAGCGCCGTGCTGATGATCGAGACCGCCGGCGTCGTGGCGACCGGCGACTGATACAGCCCGGCCGAGCGAAATCTCCTCCGACCGTGGCAGGATCGGCCACTTTGTCCGGGCAACGGAAGGAGGGGATCGGATGGACATCCGCAGGATGCGGCCGTCACCGGCCATGGTGGTCGCGACGATCGCGCTCGTGATCTCGCTGGGCGGGGTGGGCTATGCGGCGGGACTGATCGGCACCAACGACATCAAGGACGGTGCCGTCACGACGCCGAAGCTCCACGCCGACGCGGTGACCAGCGGGAAGGTCGCTCCCCACTCGCTGACGCGCGTCGACATCGACGTGCCGAAGCTCGGGAAGGTTCCGGCCG
Source organism: Actinomycetota bacterium (assembly GCA_036557505.1). Classification (GTDB taxonomy): domain Bacteria; phylum Actinomycetota; class UBA4738; order UBA4738; family JACQTL01; genus DATBHM01. Next base: position 17,773 of record DATBHM010000065.1, read on the forward strand.
CGGCCACGGCGGACAACGCGCTCGCGCTGGGCGGCGAGATCCCGGCCGCGTTCGAACGCTCGACACGGGTCCTGTTCGGCGCGGCCCGGGCCGACCTCGGCACCCCCCAGTTCCTGTTCGCCGACCCGGCCGTCGGGGTGAACCTGTTCACCGCCGGCAACGCCAGCTCCAACCCGCAGGTCCAGGTGACCAACACGAACAGCACGGGCAACCTGATCGGGACGCCGATCACGAGCACCGGCGCACATCCGGGGTTCGCGGTCTCCCACGGGGCGAGCCAGATCGTGGGACCGGCCGTCTCGACGTCCGGCGACTACCTGGACATGCTGCTGAACAACACCGGCGTCGCCGGCCTGTCGTCGTCGCTCTGGGTGCACTGCCTGTTCAACTTCGACGGCGGCGACCTGACCGCGTTCTGCTGGGGGATCCGGGCGGTCAACCCCTCGTAACGGGTGTGCCGTCGCCGGCGCGCCCTCCCGGCTATCGGCGGGCGCGCTGGCGGCGGAGGTTCGAGTACCGGCCGGCCTTGCCGCTGAACACGATGCGCGGGGGCGCGACCTTCATGCCCTCGGCTTCGAAGTCCTCGTGCAGCTTGAGGCGCGCGGCCATGCGGCCGATGTCGCCCTGCTGCTCGGGCGTGACGAACGTGACCCCGGTGCCCGGGCGGCCGGCCCGTGCCGTTCGGCCCACCCGGTGGACGTAGGCCTTGTCGTCCTCGGGCGGGTCGTAGTTCACGACGTGGCTGATCCGTTCGAGGTCCAGCCCGCGCGCGGCGATGTCGGTCGCGACGAGCACGTGGATCTTGCCCGACTCGAAGTCGCGGAGCGCCCGCTCGCGGACGGGCTGCGAGAGATCGCCGTGCATGGCCACGCACTTGATGCCCTGCTGGCGAAGCTTCCAGGCAAGGCGGTCTGCCCCGCGCTTCGTCCGGACGAAGACCAGCGTCTTGGCGCGGTCCTCGCCGAGGAACTCGATCAGCGCGTCGACCTTGCCCTGGGCGGTCACCGGGATGAACCGGTGGTCGGCCTCGTCGACGGTCTCGCGCGGCGACTCGACCTCGTGCAGGCGGGCGTCGCGGGTGTAGGAGCGCGCGAGCCGACCGACCTGCCCGTCGAGCGTCGCCGAGAAGAACATCGTCTGGCGATTCGCGCCCAGGCGCTTGACGATGCGGTCGACCTGCGGCTGGAATCCCATGTCGAGCATCCGGTCGGCCTCGTCGAGGACGAGCATCGAGACGCCCTCCAGCGAGACCATGCGGCGTTGGGCCAGGTCCTCGAGGCGTCCGGGCGTGGCGATCACGATGTCGGAGGACGCGGCGCGCTTGCCCTGCTCGACCACCCGGGTGCCGCCGTACGCCAGGGCGACCTTCAGGTTCTTGGCTCTGGCGACCTCGCGGAACTCGTCCGCGACCTGAACCGCCAGCTCCCGCGTCGGGACGAGCACGAGGGCGGACGGCTTCGGGCCACCGGCCCGCACGCGCTCGACGATCGGCAGCGCGAACGCCAGCGTCTTGCCGGAGCCCGTCCGCGACTTGGCCAGCACGTCCCGCCCGCCCAGGGCATCGGCCATGACCAGCGCCTGGATGGGGAACGGCCGCTCGATGCCCCGGGAGGCGAGCGCCGTGACGACGCCCGCCGACACGCCGAGGTCGGCGAAGGTGGATTCGGACACGATCGGTTCAACTCCTTCTGCGTGTCGGGCTTGCGGGCGCGACACGGCATCTCTCGGGGAAGTTCGACTCGCCGAGATCACCGCTTGGAAGGGGAACCGGAACCGCGAACCTCACGGGGTGGCCTCGCCACCCGTGCCTCAAGAGTACCAGCAGGAAGGGGCACGGGAAACGATGCGCCGCAACGAGTTCACGCCGGTGTCGTGAACCCCCGCCCGGTCTTCCTGCCGAGGAACCCCGCCGCGACCATCTGCTCGAGGATCGGGACGGGCGCGTACGCGGGCTCGAGGAGCTCCCGGTGCAGGCTCCGGAGGATCTCGACGGTGACGTCGACGCCGACGAGGTCGACGAGGCCCAGCGGCCCCAGCGGATGGCGGCATCCGAGCGTCATCACGGTGTCCACGTCCTCGACGCTCGCGTAGCCCTCCTCGACCATCCGGGCGGCGTCGTTCAGGTAGGGGAACAGCAGCCGGTTGACGATGAACCCCGCCCGGTCCCGGCAGTGCACGACGGTCTTGCCCAGCCGGCCGGCCAGGCGCTCGGCGGCGGCCAGCGACTCGCCGGACGTCGCCACCGTGCGGACCAGCTCGACCAGCCGCATGGACGGCACCGGGTTGAACACGTGGAACCCCAGCACGCGGTCGGGTCGCCGCGTCGCCGCGGCGACCTGCACGACGGGGAGCGACGAGGTCGCGGTGGCCAGGACGACATCGGCCGGCATGACTCCGTCGAGCCGCCCGAACAGCTCCCGCTTCGCGTCGAGGTCCTCCGCGATGGCCTCGACGACGAACCCGCACCCGGCCAGCGCGTCGAGGTCCGAGGTGAGGGAGATCCTCGCCAGCGAGTCCCCACGGGCGGCGTCGTCCATGCGGCCGCGCTCGACCGCCCGGGCCGTCGACCGCTCGACGGCCCCGAGGGCGCGGCGAGCGGACTCGTCGCTCCGGCCCCAGCACACGACGTCCAGGCCCGCTCGGGCCGCGGCCTCGGCCAGGCCCGTCCCGACGGTTCCGGTCCCGGCCACGCCGAGCGTGGCCGGTTCGGACGGTGCATCGGCGCCCCATTGGCGGACGGCTGCTTCGACCGTCGGTTCGTCGTCGGCGTAGAACCCGCGCCCCGCCTTCCGGCCGGTGAACCCCGCCGTGATCCGCTCCCGGAGCGCCGGCGCCGGCGCGAACCGCGGCTCGGCGAACTGCCGGTGCAGGGACTCAAGGATCTCGGCGCACGCATCGAGGCCGATGAGGTCGATGAGCTCCAGCGGGCCCATCGGGTGCCCGGCGCCGAGGCGCATCGCCGTGTCGATGTCGTTGCGGGTCGCGGCGCCCGCATCGAGCAGCCGGACGGCCTCGTTCAGATAGGGGAACAGCAGCAGGTTGGCGATGAACCCCGCCCGGTCGCGGCAGGCGACCGCCGTCTTGCCGAGGGCGTGGACCAGCGCCGCCGCCTCGTCCCGCGCCGAGGGGTCGGTGGCCAGCGTCGTGACGAGCTCCACCAGCGGCATGGCGGGCGCCGGGTTGAAGAAGTGCAGCCCCACGACGCGACCCGGCAGGCCGCTCGCGGCCGCGAGCTCGATCACCGGCAGGGAGGACGTGTTCGTCGCGAGCACCGACTCCTGGCAGGCGAGGCCCAGCCGGTGGAAGACCTCGCGCTTGGGGTCCAGGCGTTCGGGGACCGCCTCGATCACGATTCCGGCGTCCGCGAGCTCCTCGACCGACCGTGAGAACGAGATCCGTTCGAGGGCGGCGTCGTGCTCCACGGCGTCGATGCGGCCGGCGGCCTTCGCCCGGTCCAGGGAGCCCCGGATCCTCGCTCTCCCCGCCGAGGCGTGGTCGTCGTCCAGGACGGCGACCGTGACATGGAACCCGGCCCGGGCGCACGCCTCGGCGATGCCCGAGCCCATGGTGCCGCACCCGACGACGCCGATCCGTGCCACCCGACTCCTTCCCGCAGCCCGCGGCGGGAGCGTACCCGGAGGGCGGTCGCGCTATGGTCGGGCATCCAGGAACACCTCGAGCGCGGGAGGAGCTGCATGAGTCCGACCTCGATGCCCCCCATCCCCAAGCCGGACGACGAGGCGAAGACGTTCTTCGAATCGGTCGTGCCGGACCATCCCGACGTGCGGATCCGGCCGATGTTCGGCAACAACGCGGCGTTCGTGAACGGGAACCTGTTCATGGGGCTGTTCGGGCAGGACGTGTTCGTCCGATTGCCCGACGAGGACCGCGAGGCGCTCTCCGCCGAGGGCGGTGCGCCGTTCTCCCCGATGCCGGGCCGGCCGATGAAGGAGTACGTCGTTCTGCCGGAGGCGTGGCGCGGCGACCCCCCGCGGGTCCGGGAGTGGGCGGGCCGTTCGCTCGAATGGGCCGAGGAGCTTCCGCCCAAACAACCGAAGCGGAAGAAGCGCTGAAGCGAACAACCGCCCGCGCCAGCCGGCGGGCACACCCCCCACGACCCGAGCTTCGGATCGGTGCGCCTCGGCCGGCCGGCAGGCGGGCGGTCGCACCCCGGCCGGCACCGACGTCGTGGTCGTCGGCGGGACCGGCCGGGGGCGAGTTGGGCGGGGGTTAGACCGCGGGGGCTTCGATCAGGTGCACCGTGGCCGAGTGCGGCCCGGAGGTGTCGACCCAGGAGATGCTCGCCGAGTCGCCCGGCTTCGTTGAGTGCATGACGTCGCTGACGTCCTTCGCGGAGCCGATGTCGTGCCCGTCGATGTTCGTGATCACCGAGCCGGTCTGCATGCCCGCGTTGGCCGCCGGCGTTCCGGGGACGACCTGCTCGACGTAGGCGCCGCCGGTCGAGAGGCCCAGACGGGCGGCGGCCGCGGCGCTCAGGTTGCGGACCTGCACCCCCAGCAGACCGGGCCGGCCGTAGACGATGTCGCCGCCGCTCGTGTCGCCGGACTGGATGCGGTGCACGATGTTCAGCGCGTCGCCGATCGTGATCGCGTAGCCCTGCGTCGAGGTCCGGGTGAACCCCGACGTCTGGGTGGCCGCGGTGATCATGCCGATGACCTCACCCTGCGTGTCGACGAGCGGTCCGCCCGAGTCGCCGGGGGCGATGGGCGCGTTCGTCTGGATCACGCCGTGCAGCCGCTCGGACGGGCTCCCGGGGTCGCCGGCGGTGATGGTCTGGTTGAGTCCGGTGACCGTTCCGCCGGTCGCGGATGGGTTGCCGGTGCCGTAGGCGTTTCCAATCGCGACCACGGAGGTTCCCTCGGTGAGGTTGCCGGTGTCGGTCCGGATCGTCGGGAGGTCCGACGCGCCGTCGAGCTGGATCAACGCGACGTCGTCGGCCGGGTCGGCCCCGATGACGTGGGCATCGTACGTCTGGCCGTTCGACGTGGTGGCCTCGATGCCGGTGGAGCCGCGGATCACGTGGTTGTTGGTGAGCACCTCGCCGCTCGAGGTGAGGATCATGCCGGTGCCGGCGGCCGCGCCCTGCGGGCCGAGGCCGGGCGCACCGGTCCCGATCACGGTCCGGATGACGACCACCGCCGGGAGGACGCCCTGGGCGACCTGCCGCGGGCTGGTCGAGGAACCGCCGCCGTTGCCGTTCGTCGTGCCGTCACCCGACCCGCCCTTCCCGCCGAAGGTGGGGTTGGACCCGCCGCCGACGTTCGGGTTCGAGCCGCCCACGTTGCCGCTGAGCGGGGGATTGGTGAACGCGCCCGAGCGGGACCCGGGCTGGGAGAGGCCCCACCCGATGCCGACGCCCGAGGCGATGAGCACCGCAGAGGCGACGACCGCCGCCACGATCGCGCCCGCGCGACCCCGCCGGGGCTGCGCGTGCTGCGGGCCGTGCCAGCCGATCGGGGTGGACGACCACGGCGCGTTGGGCGTCGTGCGGCCCCACGCCTCCGGCACCTCCATCGGGCGGTCGGGGCGGGGCGGGACGGACGTGACGGGGCGGGAGGTCTCGCCGTCGGTCCACCAGAACCAGTCGTCCGAACCCTCGGCCCCCGGGCGGGCGGCCGGGGCGGGCGCCCAGTGGCGCGACGTCGCCGGACGGGACCCCGCGGTGCGGAAGCCGTACCGGTCGTCCGGGCTCACATACGAGTCGCGACGGAACGACGCGGCCGGGTCGTGCTCCGGCTCGGGCTCGGTGTGCTCGGGCTCGCCGGCCGGCTCGCGGTCGCCGCCGCCGGCGGGCTCGAGCTCGAATTCCTCGGTGTCGTGGTCCTGGTCGTGGTCAGCCATCTCGTCCCTCGCGTCCCTTCATGGGAGGCACGCGGCGCCTCCATCATCCAACTTCCTGGGCAAAACGCCCCTCGGGTCGTTTCGACCGAACGGGATGCATCCTGGCGGACCAACCTCAACGTTCCCCGAGACATTGCTGAAGGCTTGCGAAGAAGCCGGTGTGCGGGGCTCAAGATTCATGCGCGCTCCGGTTGGGGCTCGGGGGCGGCGGACGGCGCCTCGGGCAGGGGCGTCGGCCGAAGCGGCAGGCGGATCCGGAAGATCGCGCCGTCGCCGGGCGTCGCCGACACGCCGATGGTCCCCGCATGGGCCCGGACGATGGCCGCGGCGATCGACAGCCCGAGCCCGGTGCCGCCGCTCTCGCGTGACCGCGACGGGTCGCCCCGGTAGAAGCGCTCGAACACCCTCGCGGCCTCCTCGTCGGACATGCCCGGCCCGCGGTCGGCGACGTCGAGCACGGCCGCGTGGTCCTCGACCGTCAGGCGGATGGTCACTGCCGTTCCCGGGTGCGTGTGCGTTCGCGCGTTGTCGAGGAGGTTGGCCACGACCTGTCGCAGCCGGGGCTCGTCGCCGTCGACGACGACGTCCGGCCGCGCCTCGAGCGTGACCTCCCGCTCGGGATCGGCGGCGCGGAGGTCGTCGGCCGCGTCGCGGACCAGTGCGCTGAGGTCCACCCGGCGGCGCTCCAGCGGGCGGCCCTGGTCGAGACGCGCCAGGAGCAGGAGGTCGTCGACGAGCAGGCCCATCCGTGCTCCCTCGTCCTCGATGCGGCGCATGGCACGTTCGAGGTCCTCCGGCCGCTCGGCGGCGCCGCGCCGGAACAGCTCCGCGTAGCCGCGGATCGACGTGAGCGGCGTCCGCAGCTCGTGCGACGCGTCCGCGACGAACCGGCGCAGCCGGGCCTCGCTGGCGCGCTGTTCCTCGAACGAGGTCTCGATGCGCCCGAGCATCGTGTTGAGCGCGGTGCCGAGCTGGCCGACCTCCGTCCGGTCGTCGGCCGGCTCGACCCGCCGGGACAGGTCCCCGCCGGCGATGGCGCCGGCCGTGTCGGCCATCCGGTCCAGGGGCCGAAGGCCGAGCCGCACCAGCCACCACGAGAGCAGGCCGATCGCGAGGACGACCACGCCGACCACTACCATCTCGATGACGACGAGCTTGTGCAGGGTCTGGTTCACCTCGGTGAGCGGGATCGCGATGACCTCGGCTCCGTCGTCGTCGCCGATCCCGACGTAATCGATGCTGGCTCGGAAATCCGGGCCACCGGATGCGGCAGCGCCAACCGACACGACCTGATCCGGCGTCGCGCCCGTGGCCACCGACCGCACGACGTCGACGGGGACGGCCGGATGTGGGCCTGTCCCGTCATAGGTGAAGGAGTGGTCGACGAGCCGTTCGCCGGAGGAGCGATACAGCGCTGCATACGTTCCCGAGGGGAGCTGCATCCCCAGATCGCCGCCCGGCCCCGGCCCGGGCCCAGGCGAGTCGCCGAGCTCGTCCTGGAGGGTGAAGTGGACCGGAGCCCGCGCCGCGACGAGCTCGCCGTCGACACGGTCGATGAGCTGCTTGCGGAGCAGGCTGTACGTGGCGATGCCCGCGACCGCGAGGCCGAGCGCCACCAGGATCAAAGTGGCGGCGAGGACGCGGGTGCGGAGCGAGAACCTCATGCGGACGGCAGCTTCAGCACGTAGCCCACGCCGCGCACCGTGTGGATGAGCGGCGGGTCGATCGCGTCGACCTTCTTTCGGAGGTAGCTGATGTACGTCTCGACGACGTTGGACTCGCCGCCGAAGTCGTAGTGCCACACGTGGTCGAGGATCTGCTGCTTGGAGAGCACACGCCTGGGGTTGAGCAGCAGGAACCGCAGCAGGTTGTACTCGGTCGGCCGAAGGTCGAGCACCCGATCGGCGCGGCGGACCTCGTGCGAGTCCTCGTCCATCTCCAGGTCCTCGAACCGCAGCCGGGACGGGGCCCGATCACGCCCCCCGCCCGAGGAGCGCCGGAGCACCGCGCGGATGCGCGCCACCAACTCCTCGAGGCTGAACGGCTTCGTCACGTAGTCGTCGCCGCCGATGGTGAGCCCCCGGACCTTGTCCTCGGTCGCGTCGCGGGCCGTCAGGAAGATCACCGGCGCCACGACGCCGCGGTCGCGCAGCCGTCGATGGACCTCGAACCCGTCGTGGTCGGGGAGCATGAGGTCGAGGATCACCAGCTCCGGCTCGAACGACTGCGCCGTGCGCAGCGCGTCCCATCCGTTGCCGGCGACCTCGACCTCGAAGCCCTCGTACCGAAGGACCGTGGCCACCAGGTCGGTGATGCTGGCCTCGTCGTCGACCACCAGCACCCGCTGGCCGGTCGCCCGCTCCGTCGATTCCTCCGCCATCGCCTGCATGTCTCCCGTCCTCGTTCCCATCGGCTGTGTGCCGGCTCAAGGGAAGCTAGGACCCGAACCTTGGAGCTTCCTGAGAGCTTCCTTGGCACCGGGGTAGTCGGCAACCACTGCCCGGGCGGTACGCTGCGCGCCCATGTCCCCCGAACCCGACACGCCGGCGATCCGCCTCCTGCATTCGACCGGCGTGGAGTTCAGGGTCGTGCGGACCGAACGGCCCTCGAGCGTCGAGGAGAGCGCGCGCCTCCAGGGGATCGAGGTCGGGTCGCTGCTGCGGACGATCGTGGTCCGCCGGGGCGAGAACGACTACGTGTTCGTGCTCGTTCCGGGGGGCCGGGAGATCGACTGGCCAAAGCTCCGTGCGCACCTCGGGGTTCGACGGCTCTCGCTCCCCGATCAGGAAGAGGCGCGCGCGGCGACGGGGTACGAACGCGGGGCGATCACGCCGTTCGGCGCGACGACGGCATGGCCGGTGGTCGCCGACGCGAGCGTCGCCGCGAAGGACCGCGTCGCGATCGGCGGGGGCGCGAGGGGCGTGAACGTCCACCTCCGCGCGACCGACCTCATCGCGACATCGAGCGCGAGCGTGGTGGACGTCACCAAGGACTGAAGATCGAGCCGCATCACCTCGCGTGGGGGAATCCCGGTCGCGCGGGCGAAGAACAGTCGGCAGACGCCCACGGGATAGAAGAGAGCCGGGCGTTGGTCGACCTCGTTGACGCGGGGCTCCCGAAGCGTGCATGCGAGAATCGCTCCGATGTCCGGAGAGGTCGGTCGATCCGTGATCCGCCCCATCCTCGTGTACCTGGCGGCCGCCTCCCTCTTCGTCGGGTCGCTCGTATGGGCGATCCTGCTCCCCAACATCGTGAAGGACTCCGGCTTCAGCGACCTGACCCTCACCGACTCCCGGATCCCGCTTCGACTCGTCATCGCTGGAGGCGGGGCCCTGCTCGCTCTCGCCATCGCCAAGCGCGCCTACCCGCGGAAGCGGGTTCCCTGGCCCCAGGAGTGACTGTCATACCCCGCGCCGGCATGGCGGCGAGGACATCCTCCGCCGGAACCCGCAGGCGGCTGTGGTCGTCGAAAGCACCACATCGAGTTCGAGGAGGCGATGTGCCTTCGATCCACAGCACCTTCGTTCGAGCCGCAATGGTCCTCGCTTCGGTATCGCTGATCCTGTTGGGGGCCTGCGCTCATCCCGGGGTGGGCGTCGACGTGGGGATCGTGTACCGGGGCGGCCCGGCGCCGGGGAACTCCGACGTCCTGCGTCCGGGAACCGTCGAGATCCTCACCGCCGACGGTGAGCTGAAGGCCTCCGGGCGGGTTCAGGATGGTCAGGAGTTCCACACGACCCTTCCACCGGGCAACTACATGGTGGTGACGCACAGCGGGGACGCGGGGTGCGCATCGCGTGCGATTACGGTCGTGGACGGTTCGCCCGCCAGCCTGCACGTCGCCTGCTCGATCAAGTAGACGGTCGCCGGAGCTCCGATCACGAACCCGCGTCCGGACGCGGCGTGCCGACCGGGCTCGGTGTGATCGGGAGGTCGGCCACGCGGAACCACCAACGCATCACCAGCTTCTCGAGTCGGCCGGCCTGGACCGACGGATCCTCCTGGCAGCGTGTGCGGACCTCGTCGACCGGGAGCGTCCACAGCTCGATGCCGCGGAGGCGCGGGTCGCTCTGATCGGAGAACGGTCCGGCCGCCGCGATCGAACCGTCCGCGCGGTATCGGTCGAGGTGCGCGAGGTGGCCGGCCTGGAGGCGGTCGAGTTCCTCGTCGGGGAGATCGGGTGCGTTCTCCGGACGGCGCAGCAGCACGAACGTGAAGCTTGCCATGCCCGGCGGCATGTCGTCGGCCGTGAAGCGGTCGTCCTCCTCCGATAGCGGAGCGGCTTCGTCGACCGAGCTCATCGGAGCTGCTGGGCCAGGCCCAGATGGTTGCCCTCGACCAGCACCTCGGACCCCGGCGCATCGCGGTACCAGGCGACCGCCGCCTCGAGGTCCTTCACCGGGAACGTCATCGTCGACCCGGTTCCCCATTCGATTCCCATGTCCTGAACCTCCCTATGACGGCACCTCGGCCGCTGCGACCGCATCCCGCATGTGCTCGAGGTGGAGCCGCGGGTGCCGGGCAGTCGCCCCGACCATGCGTTCCACACTGATGACGACGCCCCCGGCCGGTCCGTGCACGGCCTCCCGGGACATCTCCTCGGCCGTGATCCCCTGCAGGTACTGGCGAAGGCGGGCTTCATTCGTCTCGAGGTCGTCGAGCGTCTGCTGCTTGGTGGTCGACGCGAACTCCGCCGCGTGGTGCGCGTTGCCCTCGTCGTGGGTGTCCCCGTTTCCCGGGACTGCCTCGTCCCGGCGGAGGTGGTCGAGCCACTCGATCACCTTCTCGTGCCCGGCCGCGATGTGGTGCGCCACCACGCCGACGGGCCAGCCCTCCACGGTCGAGACCTCACGCCACTCGCGCTCGTCGCACCCCCGAACGAACTCGACGACCTCCACGTGCACCTCGTCGAGCTGCGCGAGGGCCTGTTCGATCCTCGGATCCATCGCACCAACCTCCCCCGTGGTGGACTCAGGCGACCTCGAGCGGTTCGCCCGTCTCGATCCACGTCTTCAACCCCGACAGCACGATCGACCAGCCGCGGTGCACGCGCTGATACAGCGCGGAACCGGGTTCGAGCTCCGAGTGCACGACGGTCAGCTTGGTGGCCCTGCCGTCCTCGGTCGGTTCGAGCTCCCACGACACCCTGGTCGGGTGCTCGACCGTGTCCGGGCTGGGCGGCGAGGTCCACGTCGTCACCAGCAGACGAGGGGGCTCGCACTCCAGCACCACGCCCCGCAGCGCCTCGGAACCGTCGGGCGACCGGTGCACGATCTCCTCGCCCGGCGCGAACGTCGACTCGACCGCGGTGTCGAAGAAGTAGCGCCGCGTCTCACTGGGATCTGTGATGGCCCGCCAGATCCGTTCCGGCGTCGCCCGGATGTACACCTCGAACACGTGCCTGCCGTCGGCGGCCAATTCGGGAACTCCTTCCAGGTCGCGCTTCATGTCGGAGAGCGTCCGGACGAACGGCTCGGCGAACCGCGAGATCCACCGGTCGTGGACCAGCCGGATCGGCACCGGGTTGAGGTAGTGGAGCTTGCGGCGCCCCTCCCTCCGCACCACCACCAGACCGGCCCCCTCGAGGACGCCGAGGTGCTTCGCGACACCGAACCGGGTCATCGGCTCGAGCGAGGCGGTGAGCTCGACCAGCGTCTGCCCGTCGCGTTCGGCGAGCCGGTCGAGCAGGTGGCGGCGGTGGGGGTCGACGATGGCCCGGAACACCTCGTCCATGGCGGCGGAGGATAGGTGACCGCAGAGTCACCTGTCAATCGGATTCCCTCGTGCCGCCGTCGAGCGTCGATCGGCCGGGGATCGGACAATGGGTCGCCATGGGTGCCGGGTTCGGCCGAACGAGGTCCGCCGTGCTCGCCGCGGCGGTCGCCATCGTCGGTGCGGCGTGCACCGCGCATGCCGGGCCATCCGCGACCAGGCCGACCTCGTCGGTCGCACCGACCACGGAGCCCGCCCCCACCGTCCCCGCCGTGACCACCGCACCGCTGCCCTCGCCTCCGGCGCCTTCGCCGACGAAGAGCGCGAGCCCCGTCGAGTCCCGGCGCGACCGGCGACTGCTCGTCGTGTGGATCCGCGGCGAGCTGTCGCCGGCGAGCGTCGCCGCGGTCCGGGCCGTGCCCGGTGTGGCGGCGGTGGCGAGCGTCGGCGAGGGAACCCTGTGGCTGACCGGCCCGCGGGGCGCGCTCGGTCCGAGCGCGGGATCGGGTGCAGAGATCCCGATCGATGCGGCTGCCGCCGACCCGGAGGCGCTCGGGCGCGTCCTCGGCCGGCAGCCGTGGCTGGGGGCGCTCGAACGGGGAGAGGCGGTGCTCAGCACGACGTCCGCGGCGCTCCGCCGGTCGGGAACCGGCGACCGCCTGACGTTCGCCGGCGGGCTCGACGCGACGATCGGCGCCGTGGCCACCGACCGCTCGGTCGGCGCCCACGAGGTGTTCCTTCCGGCCGCGCTGGGTGCGCGGGCCGGGATCGGCGGGGCCGACTACCTGCTGGTGCGCGTGGCGAAGGACGCCGGCCCGATGCAGACGGAGGCGGCGGTCGCGAGGGCCGTACCGGCGAGCCCCGGCCACGAGGTCCGCGTCCGGTCACAGGCCCAGACGGTCTACCTGCGCCAGGCCGACGGCGTCCTCCCGCCCGAGTGGACGAAGGTCTACTTCGGGGAGTTCACCGCGGTCCCCGGCGCGGGCACCATCGCCATCGACCCCGCGTGGGTGCGCGAGCACATCGCCACCGAGCGCGTGCCGATCCTCGGCGACGTCACCTGCAACCGGGCGTTGCTTCCGCCGCTCCGCGCCGCCCTCGACGCGATCGTCGCCGAAGGCCTGTCCCACCTCGTCGACCCCGCGCACTACGGCGGGTGCTTCGCCGAACGGCTGATCCGGGGTTCGACCTCGCAGATCTCCCAGCACGGGTACGGCGCCGCGATCGACATCAACGTCAGCACCAACCTGCTCGGCGCCGAGCCCACGCAGGACCCGCGGATCATCGCAGCGTTCCGCCGCGCGGGGTTCGTATGGGGCGGCGACTTCCTGCTGCCCGACGGCATGCACTTCGAGTACGGATGTCCGGCCGCGCGTGCGCTCCCGGAGCAGACGCAGGTCCCGGAGGCGCTGGGTGGCCTCGCGCTCTGCGGAGGTGCATGATGCCCGCCGCACACCACGGCGGAGTGTTCACACGTCGCCCGGGAAAAGGGGGAGCGGGATGAGCAGCTACGTCAAGGACCTCATGGCCGATGTGGAGGCACGGAACCCCGGCGAGGTCGAGTTCCACCAGGCCGTGCGCGAGGTGGCCGAGTCGGTCGAGATCTGCCTCGAGCGCCACCCCAGGTACCGGAAGGAGAAGGTCCTCGAGCGCATCATCGAGCCCGAACGCGTGCTCCTGTTCCGCGTGCCGTGGGTCGACGACGAGGGGGAGATCCAGATCAGCAAGGGCTACCGCGTCGAGATGAACTCCGCGATCGGCCCGTACAAGGGCGGGTTGCGGTTCCACCCCACCGTCTACCTGGGCCTGCTGAAGTTCCTCGCGTTCGAGCAGGTGTTCAAGAACTCGCTCACCACGCTGCCGATGGGCGGCGGGAAGGGCGGCTCAGACTTCGATCCCAAGGGCCGCTCCGACGGCGAGGTCATGCGGTTCTGCCAGTCGTTCATGACGGAGCTGCAGCGGCACATCGGACAGTTCACCGACGTCCCGGCCGGCGACATCGGCGTGGGCGGCCGGGAGATCGGCTACCTGTTCGGACAGTACAAGCGAATCCGCAACGAGTTCACCGGCGTCCTCACGGGCAAGGGGGTGGAGTGGGGTGGCTCGCTCATCCGGCCGGAGGCGACGGGCTACGGCGCCGTGTACTTCGCCGCCGAGATGCTCGGGACGCGGGGCGACGACCTGGAGGGGAAGACCTGTCTGATCTCCGGGAGCGGCAACGTCGCCCAGTACACGGTCGAGAAGCTCCTGCACATGGGCGCGAAGCCGGTGACGCTGTCCGACTCGGGCGGGATCGTCCACGACCCGCACGGGATCGACTTCGAGAAGCTGGCCTGGGTCATGGAGCTGAAGAACGACCGCCGGGGCCGGATGTCCGAGTACGTCGATCGGTTCCCCGGCTCGTCGTTCACGCCCCACGATCCCGCCTCCGATCACTGCCCGCTGTGGGCGATCCCGGCGGACTGCGCGTTCCCCAGCGCCACCCAGAACGAGATCAACGCGAAGGACGCCGCGAACCTCGTGAACAACGGCGTGTTCGTCATCGCCGAGGGCGCGAACATGCCGACCACGCCGGACGGCGTCGAGCGGTTCATCCAGGCCGGCATCCTGTACGGCCCCGGGAAGGCGGCCAACGCCGGCGGGGTCGCGGTGAGCGGCCTCGAGATGTCCCAGGACTCGCTGCGGGTGTCGTGGCCGCGCGAGGAGGTCGACCACCGGCTGAAGGACATCATGAAGGCGATCCACAAGCAGTGCTTCGAGACCGCCGAGGAGTACGGGACCCCGGGAAACTACGTGAACGGCGCGAACATCGCCGGGTTCCGCAAGGTTGCGGACGCGATGCTCGACCAGGGGCTGGTGTAGACGGGGCCGCTGGTCGACGGCGACTGGCTCGCCTCGCACATCGACGACGAGGGCGTGGTCGTCGCCGACGCCCGCTGGTACCCGGACGGGTCCGGACGCGCGACGTACGAGGCCGGACACATCCCCGGCGCGGTGTTCGCGGACGTCGACAACGATCTCGCCGTGCCGAAGACCGCGACCACCGGCCGGCACCAACTGCCCACGCCGGAGGCGTTCGCGGAGGCCATGTCCCGGATGGGGATCGGCGACGACGACCTCGTGGTGGCCTACGACGACGCGGGCGACGCCAATGCTGCCCGCCTATGGTGGATGCTCGACGTGATCGGCCATCGGGCTGCGCTCCTCGACGGTGGGCTCGCAGCGTGGCCCGGTCCCCTCGAGATCGGTCCGTCGCCGCACCGCCCCACCGCGTCGTTCACGCCGAGGCCCTGGCCGGACGACGCGATCGCCGACGCGGCGATGGTGGACCGGCTCCGGAGCGATCCGGCCGCGGTGGTGATCGATGCTCGTGCGGCGGAGCGGTTCCGCGGGGAGACCGAGCCCATCGATCCGGTGGCGGGCCGCATCCCCGGGGCGGTGTCAGCGCCGTTCGCCGGGAACCTCGATCCGGCCAACGGGCGGTTCCTGCCGCCCGAACGGCTTCGCGAACGCTTCGAGGCGCTCGGCGTCGCTTCCGCTCGCGAGGTCGTCGCGTACTGCGGCTCGGGGGTGACCTCCGCCCACGACGTGGTCGCCATGCGGATCGCGGGCTTGGACCCCCCGAGGCTCTACGTCGGCAGCTGGTCGGAGTGGATCACCGACCCGGCGCGTCCGATCGCCACCGGCTGACGGTCATCGATCGAGCTCGGCCAGCACGCCACCGAGGGTGTGGATCGAGCTCTCCGTGATCGGATCCGCGACCAGGATCGCCTCGTCGGCGCCCGCGTCGGCGAGGTCGCGGAGCGCACCTGCGACCTGGGGGGGCGAGCCCTCGACCGGCGTGACCCCCTCTTCGCGCCGTCGTTCGCCGGCCGTCCGCTCGAGGACCACGAGGACGCAGGCGCTGCGGTCGACCTCGGCGGGGTTCCGGCCGGCGGAACGGCATGCCTCGTCGATCGACGCATTGCCCTCGGCGAAGCCCTCGGCGGTGTTGCCATACCAGTCGAACCAGGTGTTCCACGCGTCGACCCACGGAAGCGTCTCCGCGAGCATGCGGGGGCCCGTGCTGCCGACCATGAGCGGCAGCCGACGGGCGGGCATCGGGAGCAGGACGGCGTCCTCGATGTCCCCGAACCGGCCGTGGACCGTGACGCGCTCGCCGGCCAGGAGTCGGCGAATGACGTCGAACGACTCCTCGAACCGCGCGGCCCGTTCGGCGAAGGGGAGGCCGAACGCGCGGAACTCGGTCTCGTTCCACCCGGCCCCGATGCCGAAGACCAGCCGCCCACCGCTGATCTCGTCCACGGTCGCCGCGCGCTTGGCCAGGACGGCCGGGGGCGAGAACGCCGCGCACGCGACCAGCGGCCCGATGCGCACACGCCGCGTGACCACCGCGAGTCCGGCCAGCAGTCCCCACGCGTCCCACGGACCGCGCTCGGGGCGGCCGTCGTCCCGGTAGAGCAGGTGGTCGCCGACCCAGATCGAGTCGAACCCGACCTCCTCGGCAGCGCGGGCCATGGCCGCGTACTCGGGCCACCGGACCACGCGTTCCACCTCGGGCAGCTGGATGCCCACTCGGATCGGCCGCACGGGGCGGAGTCTACGGACGGCCGGGCCGGGCTCAGCGGGTCGCCATCGCGGGCTCGACCGTCATGCCCCGGATGCCCCGCTTGGGGCTCACCAGCTCGAACACCCGCATCACGGCCGGCTGCACGTTCACCAGGCGGAGGTGACCGCGACCGGACAGCCCCTGGGCCAGCACGATGAGCTTGCCGAGCCCCATGCTGTCCATGAAGGGCACGCCGCCCATGTCGAGCGTCACCTGTCCCCCGATCAGCGCGAGGTTGGCGAACGTCTCTGCCGCCAGCATGGCGTTGACGTCGGCGAGCTCCCCGGAGAGGCGGAGGCCGACGCCGTCGGCCAGCGGTTCCGTTCGCAGCACGGGCCTGCTCCCTTCTCCTCCCCGAACCAGGATCGGCGCCCGGGGAGGCGAACCTTGATCCGGCCGGTGGCCGTTTCGCCCGCCCCGGGGGCGGAGGCCGAACGGACGAAACGGGCGCCCCCGGGACGGGGACGCCCGCTGGTCCGGAGCGAGTGCGAAGGCGCTAGTGGCGGTGGTGCTTCGCCGCGGTGCCGCACGACGTCGCGTAGGTGCAGTCGTTGAACGCCTGGGGGCTCACCGGCGCCGACGGCGTCGCGAGCACCCTGCCGTTCCCGTCCACGAGCTGCATCTCCTCGGCGGCCCGGAGGTTCGCCGGCGCGCCGTTCACCGTCGCGTGGGTGAAGCGCACGGTGCCGAGGTTCGGCATGGCCGAGAGCCCGGTCCCGCTGGTCCCGATCAGGAGCGGGGTCTCCTCGATCCACTCCGCGGTCGTGTGGGTGGATGGGTAGGGGACCGTCTGGCTGAACGTGGCGCCGGTCGTGACGTTCTTCAGGGTGATCGTCCAGACGTCGGAGTCGCCCACGACCTCGGCGATGTTGCCGTGGATCGTGTCGCCGGCGTGGACGGCGAAGTTGCTGATCGTGATGCTGGGCGCGGGGATGACCTCCCACCACGCGTTGTACGAGGCCTTGCCCCCGGCCGCCACGTCCTGCTCGGTCCCGGCCTGGATCAGCGTGTTGTCGGTGACGGTGCACGAGGCATCGACGCAGCCGCCGCCGATCCCGATCCAGGTGGACGAGGACTCGGCCTCGCCGGCCTTGTGCTGCCGGGCGGTGGGAACGACCCACGTGCCGCCGATCGAGTTGAACAGGGTCGAGCCGCGCTCGAGCGTCCCCTGGTTGTAGCCGGACCAGTTGTTCGACTGGTTGGCGTTCAACGCGACGATCGTGCCGTGGGACGCAGGGGCGGCGGCCTGGACGGCGCAGCCGGTCGTTCCCAGCGCGAGCGCAAGGCCGGTCGCTGCGATGGCGAGACGGCGTCGCATGCGGATCTCCTTTCGGGCTTCGCGGGCGCACCGAAGCGGTGTCGGCATGTTCCCTCTCTGTGCGGGGCGACTCAGGTGTACCCGCCCGGGGGGGCACGGAAACGGCCGCGTTCACGCCCTTCGCGGTCCTTCGGATAGGCTCCGCCTGCCCGGCGCGATCGGCGGCCGGCCGGGCCAATCGGTCGGCGCCGCCTCGAGGAGCGAACGAGCATGTCCGACGAGCCACAGCTGAGCTACGACGAGGACATCAAGCCCCTGTTCCGGGAGTCGGATCGGGCCGAGATGGAGTGGGCGTTCGATCTGTGGAGCGAGTCCGACGTCCGCTCGAACGCCGACGCGATCCTCGAACGGCTCGAGGCCGGCGACATGCCGTGCGACGAGGCCTGGCCGGCGGAGAAGATCGAGATCTTCAAGCACTGGGCGAACCAGGGCTCTTAGCGCGGTCGGTGGCTTGACCGCCGGGGGCCTCCGGTCCCCATACTTCGCGCGTGCAGCAAGCGCCCCGCCCCCGCCGCCTGCTCGCCGTGCTGTTCCTCGACATGGTCGGGTCGACGCAGGTGGCGTCCGACCTGGGCGACCGCCGGTGGCGTGAGCTGCTGTCGAGGTTCCGGCGCACCGTTCGAACGCAGCTGAAGCGGTACGAGGGCCACGAGGAGGACACGGCCGGCGACGGGTTCTTCGCCACGTTCGCATCGCCCGAGCAGGCCGTCCGGGCCGCCGACGCGATCGTCCGATCGGTCCAGGCGCACGGCGTCGACGTGCGCTGCGGCGTCCACTTCGGCGAGGTCGAGATGGTCGACGGTGGGCTCGCCGGGATCGCCGTCCACATCGGGTCGCGCGTGATGTCGCTGGCAGGTCCCACGGAGGTGCTGGTCACGAGCACCGTGCGCGACCTCGTGACCGGCTCGGGAATGGCGTTCGAGGACCTGTCGGCGCACGAGCTCAAGGGGGTTCCGGGGACCTGGCAGCTGTTCGCGCTGCGGGCCATCGACGGACAGGCGGCGACCGCGCCGCTCCTCGGCTCCGACGCCGCCGAACGGCTGGCCGCGGTCGTCGCGGCGGGGAGCTCGCGCCGGCTGGCCCCGCTCGTGGTCGGGTTCGGCGGGCTCGTCCTCGTGGGGGTCGTGCTGTGGCTCCTGCTCGGCCGGGGCGGAGGTCACGCTGCGGCCGGCGGCAGTCCGTCGCCCGGGGTCGCGTCGCATCCGGTCGCGACCGGCTCGACGCCGGGCGGTTCGCCGAGCCCGACGGCGATGGCGACCGTGGACCAGGCCGTGGTCAGGCTGAACCCCGAGTCCGGCGACGTCCACGTGGTGGCCACCGAGGTCATGCAGGGCGGCTTGGGCGGGACGCGGTTCCTCGCGGCCGGCGAGGGCGGAGTGTGGGTGTCGGGAAACGGCCTCGTGGAGGTGGATCCGGCGACCGGCGCGACGCGCTCGTACGCGACGGGGGGCGGCAACGTCGTGGTCGGCGACGGCGAGGTCTGGACGGCGACCGCGACCGGTTCGAACAACGCGTTCCACCCGGCCGCCGCCATGATCGACCCGGCGACCCACACCGTGCGGACGATCAGGTTCCCGGGGACCTACACCTCGCTGCACGGGACCGTCGCGATCGCCGATGGGTACGTGTGGCTCGCCTACCAGGGCCGGCTGCTGCGGACGGACCCCTCACACGGGGGATTCACCGAGGTCCCCCATCAGGGAAGCGTCGACCTCGTCTCCGCGTACGGGCAGGAGGTGTGGGGGACCGATTTCATCGCCGGCGTGCTGCGGCAGATCGATCCCAATCTCGCCCGGGTGGAACAGACGCACATGCTGCAGTTCGGCCCGGACGCCATCTCGGTCGGCCCCGCCGGGCTCTGGGTCGCGAACATCTCCGGGAGCATCGCCTTCCCGGTCGACGAGGAGACCGGGCAGCCGGGCGCCCCGGTCGGCGTGGGCACCGGCCCGGTGGCCGTAGCGGTCGGTTCGAAGTACGTGTGGGTCGCGAACCGCGACGACGACACCGTCACGCGGATCGACCCCGCGACGAACCGGACGACGACGTTTCCGGTGCCGGGGAGCCCGGTGGCGGTCGCCGTGGACCAGCGCACCGACACGCCGTGGGTGTACGTGACCTGAGGGAGTTCGCCGCCTAGGACCGGCCGCGCCACGAGGCGAGCACGGCGGCCGCCCGGTCGCGCGACAGGCCGGCCTGGAGCTCTGGGGAGCCGCGTTCGGCGTCCCACGCCAGCGTGTCGCGTACCGTGTCGGCGACCGGACGGGGCTCGAAGCCGGCGGCGATCGCCCTGCCGGAGGACCGCTGCATGAACCCGGCGTTCTCCTCACCCGGCAGCCACAGCGGGAGGTCGCTCCACGGCTCGACCCCCTGTGCGAGCAGGAACTCCGGATCGGCCCACACGAGCTCGGCGTCCGAGCCGGCCACCTCGCGGCACGTCCGCAGGAGGTCCTCGAACGTGAGGCGATCCTCCGGGCCGTGCACGTTGAACACGCCGGTCAGGCGGCGTTCGACGGCGGACAGCATGAAGGCCGCCACGTCGCGGCCGTCCGCGAACTGCACCGGCTGGTCCCGCGGTCCCGGCGCGAGGACCTCCCCGCCATCCGCGATCCGGCGGGGCCAGTACGTGAACCGGTCGGTGTAGTCGAGGGGACCGACCATCAGCCCCCACCGCAGGATCAGCGCGCGATCCGGGAACGCCGTCTCGACCTCCCGTTCGCACAGGACCTTCAGCGGGCCGTAGCTCTCCTCGGTGATCTCCTCGATCGCGGGGTCGTCGATGGTTCCGAGCGGACCCGATTCGTCCTGACCGGGCGTCCGGTCGTCGGAGTAGGCGGAGAGCGAGGAGACGAACACGTACCGTTCGGCCGCGTCCGACAGCCGTCGAGCCGACGCGCGCACCACCCGGGGGAAGTATCCGCTGGTGTCGACCACCGTCTCCCACTCGCGGCCGTCCAGGACGTCGAGGCCGCCGTCGCGGTCGCCGAGGATCTCCTCCGCGCCCTCGACCGCCCCCCGCCCCGTGGTGCCACGGTGGAACACCGTCACGTCGTGGCCGGTCGCCACCGCCATGTCCGCGAGGTGGCGGCCGACGAACCGCGTCCCACCGATGAACAGGATCCGCACGGCCCCAATGTAGTCGGCCGGATCCGGGTACATCTGCCGGAGGCCGCCGGGCGTACCCCCTTCGACCCCCCGTGCCGCCGGCGACGAGGGAATGCCCCGCGCGCCGGCCCGGTTCAACGAGGAGCAGCCATGATCGAACCCAACGACCTCGCGACGGACGACGACGCGGCGCGCGCCCTGGCCGGGGTGCGGCTCCGCGCCGTGGAACGGGTCCTCCACGACGGCGACGGCGTCCGCAACGTCGCCGCCGAACAGGCTGTGCGCGACCTCCTGGTCGCCCTCGGCGAGGACCCCGACCGGCCCGGCCTCCGCGAGACGCCGCGTCGGGTCGCCGCCGCGATGACAGAGCTGCTGTCGCCGGTGGGGTTCACCCCGACGACGTTCCCGAACGACGAGGGCTACGACCAGCTGATCATGGCCCGCGACATCGAGTTCTCTTCGCTCTGCGAGCACCACCTGCTGCCGTTCACCGGCGTCGCCCACGTGGGCTACATCCCGGGCAAGCGGATCGTCGGGCTGTCGAAGCTCGCCCGGGTGGTCGAGATGTTCTCGCGGGATCTCCAGGTCCAGGAGCGGCTGACCGGCCAGATCGCCTCGTGGCTCGACGAGCACCTCGAGCCGGTCGGCGTCGGCGTCGTCCTCGAGGCCGAACACTCGTGCATGGCGCTCCGCGGCGTCCGCAAGCCGGGGTCGCGCACGATCACGTCGGCGCTGCGCGGCGCGGTCCGCGACGACGCCCGGACCCGGCAGGAGTTCCTGTCGCTCGCGACGCGGCACACCGAGGAGCGCTAGCGTTCCGGCCATGCCGGTCGTGGTGACCCGTCGCGAGACGTTCACCGCCGGGCACCGCCTGTTCCGCCCGGAATGGTCCGACGAACGCAACCTCGAGGTGTTCGGCCGGTGCAGCAACCCGTCGGGACACGGGCACAACTACGTGCTCGAGGTCGGCGTGCGGGGAGAGGTCGATCCCGAGACCGGCTACGTGATCGACCTCGGCGAGCTGTCCCGGATCCTGCATGAGGCGGTGCTCGACGACATCGACCACCGGAACCTCAACACCGACGTGCACTGGCTGGCCGGACGCATCCCGACCACCGAGACCCTCGTTGACGCCATCTGGGAGCGCCTCGACGAGCGCATCCCCGGCGGCAGGCTGTGCAGGGTCGCGGTCCGGGAGACCGAGAAGAACGCCGCCGAGCGGACCCGCGACGGGGCGGGCGGGTGACGCAGGCGCCGCCGGAGCTCGTCCGCCGATACGGCCCCGCCGACCTCTCGGCGTTCACGCCCGAGGAGCGCGACCGGTTCCTGCGACCACTCGAAGGCGCCCCCTGGGAATCGGTCGGGCCGGCCGTGGGATGGGAGCTGCTGTACCGGCTCGAACCGGAGCTCTACGACCGGCTCGTCGCGGGGGAACGCCTGCACCCCGGGGTCCTGGCCTGGCTCCCCGAACGGATCGGACGCGCCGTCGAGGTGGGCGCGGGGACGGGCCGGCTGACGATCGACCTCGCCCCTCGCTGCGACCGACTGCTCGCCATCGAGCCCGCCGCCCCCATGCGGTCGATCCTCGGGGACCGGCTGCGCGACCGGGCCCTCGACGGCCGCGTCGAGGTCGCGGACGGGTTCTTCGAACGGCTGCCGGCCGGCGACGGCGAGGCGGATCTCGTGATCGCGTGCTCGTCGTTCACGACGGCGACGGGGCACGGTTCGTCGAGCGGCCTCGACGAGATGCTGCGCGTGTGCCGTCCCGGCGGGCTGGTGGTCGTGGTGTGGGCGGACGACCCAGCCTGGCTCGTGGCGCGGGGGTTCCAGCACGTGGTGTTCCCCGGGGAGATGGCCGTCGAGTTCCGCGACGCCGACGAGGCCGTCGAGCTGGCGCACGTGTTCGCTCCCGGAGCCGTGGCGTGGATCGAGCGGACCGGCTCCCGCCGTGTGCCCTACGACGTGCTCGGGACGAACCCACCCCGCGAGCTGTGCTGGCGCCGGCGATGAGGATCGCCGTGCTGGCGCCCCTGGTGTCGCCCATCGCCGAGCCACACATGGGCGGCTCCCAGGCGCTGCTCGCCGATCTGGCGATGGCGCTGGCCGGGCGGGGGCACGACGTCCGGGTGTACGCGGCCCGGGGGTCGCGAATCGACGGTGTGGACGTGGTGGACACCGGCGTCGACCCCGGGTCGTTGCGAGCCACCGTGTTCCGTGCGGGCGGGGCCCCCTCCGACCGGCGGGCCCACGCCGCCGCGGCGGCCGCATTCGACACGGCCGCGCGGATGATCGGGAGCGACCGGCCCGAGGTGGTCCACGCGCACGCCTTCGACGCGCCGGCCGTGGCCGCAGTCGCCGCGCTCCGCGTCCCGACGATCCAGGTGCTGCACCTCCCGCCGGTGGACGACGTGGCGGCAGCGGTCCGCCAGGTGGACCGCGGCGACGTCCGCGTGGTGACCGTCTCGCGGGCCATGCGCCACGCCTGGGCCGGACAGGGGATCGCCGCGGGGGTGATCCGCCCCGGCGTCCCCGTGGAACGGATTCCGTGGCGGGCCGAGCCCGGCGGAGGGGTGCTGTTCGCCGGCCGGCTCACCCCGGAGAAGGGCGCCCTCGACGCGATCGCCATCGCCGCCGGGGCCGGAGTTCCCCTCACGATCGTCGGCCAGCCCTACGACGACGACCACGCGGCCGAGGTCGGCGCGCGGGCGAGGGCGGCCGGCGTCGACCTGCGCCCGCCGGTTCCACGGGTCCGGCTGTGGGAGCTCATGGCGAGCGCCACCGCCGTGCTCTGCCCGATCCGGTGGGAGGAGCCGTTCGGCCTCGTCGCCGCGGAGGCCCAGGCGGCCGGGACGCCGGTGGTCGGCTACCGACGCGGAGCGCTTCCGGAGGTCGTCGACGAGGGGATCACCGGCGTGCTCGTCGGCGAGGGCGACGTCGACGCCGCTGTCGCGGGTGTCCGCATCGCGTCCGGGATGGACCGGGGTGCGATCCGCCGCCACGCCGATCGGTCGCTCGGCCTCGATGCCTCGGTCGAGCGGTTCGAGGAGCTCTCGTCGGAGCTCGTCGGCGAGCGGGCGCCGCGATGAGGTTCGAGGGGGAGGTGGCCGTCGTGACGGGGGCCAGCCGGGGCATCGGGCGGGCCACCGCCGCCCGTCTGGCCGCCGAGGGCGCGACGGTGGTCGCCGCTGCCCGGAACGGCGAACGGCTGGACGGGCTCGCTGCGGAGGCCGGCGGGGCGATCACCCCCGTCGCGTGCGACGTCGCGATCCCGCCCGACGTGGACCGGCTGTTCGGCGTGGCGGGGGACGTGGGGGGCTGTTCGATCCTGGTGGCGGCCGCCGGCGTCCTGTTCAAGGGCCTGATCGACGAGACGACGGACGAGGGGTGGAACCGAACGATCGCCGTGAACCTCACGGGGTCGTTCCTGTGCTCGAGGGCGGCGTTCGGGCAGATGCGAGGCCGGGGCCGGGGGCGGATCGTGCTGCTCTCGTCGCTCTCCGGCGTGTACGCGACCGAGAAGTTCCCCGGGCTCCTGGCCTACAACGCGTCCAAACACGGGGTCGTGGGGCTCATGGAGGGACTTGCCGTCGAGGGCCGCGAGCGCGGGATCTCGGCCATCTCCCTCAGCCCGGGGGCCGTGGACACCGAGATGCTCCGCGAGGCGAACCCCGACCTCCGCGCGGGTCTCACGCCGGCCGACGTGGCCGGGCTGATCGCGGACCTCCTGGACGGGCCGATCGAGGCGATGAGCGGCGCGAACGTGCCCCTGTTCTCGAATCGCTGACACGAACGCCCCCCGGGACCGGCAGGTTTGACCGGTCCCGAGGACCGGGAAAGGCTCAAGCATGCCCGGGGCAGGGGTCCAGCCGATGGCGTTCGCCCCGATGCGGCCGCGTGACGCGTCGGGATCGAGGCGAGGCTCGCCGGGCTCGGCGACGGTGCGCCGCACCGTCGTCCTGAACCGTCCCCCCATCCTGCCGCCGCGGTGGGCGAGCAACAGCGCCGCCGTCACGAGGGCCGGGACGGCGGTCGCCGCAGCCAGGGCGGGACGGCGGCGGGCGAGGCGTGCCGCGGCGGCCATGCTCGCGATCGGCGTGGTCGTGGCGGGCGCGCGCGTGGTCCTCGCCCAGGTCGCGTTCGGCGCGCAGCGGATCGCGACCGGAGCCCGGGTCGCCGCCCCCGCGTTCGTCCCCGCGGGATTCCTCGATGCGCTCGTGTCGCGGGCCGTCGAGGGCACGTCCACCTCGGGTGTGCCCGCCCGGAGCCTGCCCGATCCGTGCGCCGACGTCGTCCACTCGGCGATTCGTTCGCTCATCGCGTGCGAGGCCACCCTGTGGAACGTCCCTGGTGGCGCTGCGAGGGCGCTCGCCGTGGCCCGATGCGAGTCGCGGTTCGAGACGGCGGCGTTCAACCCTTCCGGCTGCGACGGCGCGGGATGCCTGGGGGTGTTCCAGCAGAGCCTGCAGTACTGGCGGATGCGGGCGGCCGAGTACGGCTATCCGGGGCGGCCGGCGACCGACCCTCGGGCCAACGTCGTCGTGAGCATGCGGATGGCCGCCGACCGGGGAACCTGGGCCCTGGACTGGCCGGTCTGCGGGCGCTGAGACGCCCGCGGCAGCGGAGAACGTAGGCGGAGCCGGACCGGGCCGGAGGGGCCGGTCAGGACATCACGTCGGCGTCGACGTCCTGGTCGACGGCCGGTGAGGAGACACCCAGGGGCGACGATTCGACGGGCGAGCCGGCGGACATCGGGTGCCCGGACGGTTCCGGCTCCGAGCCGCGCTCGTCGGAGGGGAACGCGGGGGCGGCGGTCGCGATGCGCTCGACCGCGCCGCGCAGCTCGACCAGCACCATGTCGCGGAACTCGAGGGCCTCGGCCGTACGGCGGTCGGCGTCCGAACGAGCTTGGGCTGCGGCCTCCTCGGCACCGGCCCTGACCCGCCCGGCCTCCTCGCGGGCTTCGGCCACGACCTTCGCGGCCTCGGCGTTCGCCGCCGACACGGCCTTGTCCGCCTCGACCGCGGCGTTCCGGGCGGCCTCGACGTGTCCGGCCACGCTCTTCTCTGCGTCCGTCCGCGCGGCGACGACCGTTCGGTCCGCCTCCTTGCGCGCCTCGTCGAGGACCCGGTCGGCCTCCTGCCTCGCGTCCGCGACCAGCTTGGTGGACTCCTGCTCGGCCTCCTGGCGGAGCTGGTTGGCGTGGTCCTCGGCTTCCCGCAGGACGTCGGCCATACGCGCGGCGAGATCGCTCATGCCCTCGGGCCCGGCCGTGGGCACGGTCGCGCGCCGGAGCTCGCCGATCTGGGAGCGCAGGGTCGCGAAGGTGCCGGCCAGGTGTCCGAGGTAGTCGTGCACCTCGTCGGGCGAGTACCCGTCGGGCACGACCGAGAAGCGACGCCGCCGGATCTCGTCCGCCAGCGCCCAGTCGGCCGGGGCGAGATTGGTCATCGCGTCGGGCCGGTCGCCGTTCGTCTGCTCTTGCACGGCATAGTCATCGGCCGTTCTTCCCCAATGCTGAAATGTCTGAAGGGGAATTCCTGCGGGATCCCGGATGCCGCGTGCGGCCCGCCCCGGACGTGCCTGCGTGCCCGCGATGCCCCGTGCGATGGACGCGATGGATCCGATGGATCCGATGGTGGTGATGGGCCACGGGAGGCGCCGGGGGGAGGGGCGGGATCGGGTCGAGCAGGGCGGGCGGGGTCGGAGGCCGCGAGAAGTCGAACTCCTTCGACAGATCCCCGAGGATCGACGCGTTCTCACGGACGTCCGGCCGGGAGTCGGGCCGACCGTCGGTCGCGGGATCGATGCGCTGGCCACCGAGGAAGTCGTCCTCGATGAACTTCATGTAGGCGTCGAACGACAGGGTCTGGTGGTCGACCATCCCGGTTCGGGCGTAGGGGGAGATCAGGAGTCCGGGGACCCGGATCCCGTACCCGGCCCCGTCCACGACCGGGGGCGCCACGTGGTCGTAGAACCCGCCCCAGTCGTCCCACGAGACGAAGATCGCCGACGACGACCAGTCGGGGCTCCGCATCACCGCGTTGACCATCCGCGTGACGTACGCCTCGCCGGTGCGGACCGACGCCGGGGGGTGCTCGCTGTTCCGCTGGTCCGGGACGATCCAGGATACGTTGGGGAGCTTCCCCGCCCTGGCCGCGGCGAGGAACGACCTCGTCGTCCGGATGTTGCCCAGCTGCCCGTCCTGGACCACGTCCTCGAACCTCGGGAGCGGGTTCCAGATCCCCGGCGTGCCGGCGGACTGGTGCTTCGTGAGGCAGAACATCTGGTCCCCGGGACAGTCCGGCGTCCCGCCGTTGCCCACGTAGTAGCGCCACGACACCTGGTGCGTGGAGAGCAGCCACGTGAGGTCGGTCCACGGGAACGCGCCCGGGGGAGGCGGGTTCCTCGGCCCGAGGCCGATATCCGTGTGGCAGCTGAGCGGATCGGTCGGGACCGCACACCGCGCCGACCAGCCCGAGACCATCCACAGGTGCGAGGGGAGGCTCCAGGAGGCCACCGGCTCGAACATGTGGTCCTGGAGTACGTAGTTCCTCGCGTACGACCAGTAGTTCGGGATCTCCCGCGCCGTGTGGTAGCCCATGACGTCCGGCACGGGGCCCGTCGAGGTGAGGCCGGTGCACCTGGGGTCATCGGGCGGGGCCGTCCTGCAGAACTCCTGCCGTCCGCTGAACGCGCTCGGGACGAAGCCGTCCATCCTCCCGCGGTCGACGTCGTGCCGGGAGTCGGAGGCACTGTGCGGCCCGCCGTCGTTCACGAGGCTGGTGTCGTGGAAGGGCCGGACGCAGTGGCCGAGGGCCGGATCCGGGATGCAGACGGCGGGGCGGCCGTTGCTCATGGGGATGCCGTCGGCACCGGGGAAGGTGCCGAAGTAGGAGTCGAACGACCGGTTCTCCTGCATGATGACGATGACGTGCCGGATCTTGTGGATCCCGCCGGTCGGGGGCTGTTGGGTGGTGGCTCCGGGCGAGGCGTAGATCCAGTACGCGGCGACGAGTACCGCCAGCCCCCCCAGCGCCCCCGCACGCCGCCGCCACGAGCCGAGCGCCATCACCACCTCAGGTTCGACGCGCGACCGTACCGGGTTCGTTCACGCGGTTTTGCCAGCACCACCGACCCGGCACCCCGCGAGTGTGAGGGCGCCACCCCGCGGGTACAAGGGGATTCCTCGTCATTCCGCGTCCGAGGAAGGGATGTCGTCGTGACCGCCGACCGGCAGGTTCGATCCACCCGCGTCCTGGCCCTGCTGTTCTGCCTCGCCGGAGCCATCGCGATCGTGCTCGGATGGAACGCCGCGGCCGAGCGCGCCTCGGTCACCTCCCAGCTGCCGTACGTGCTGTCCGGCGGCGCCGCGGGGATCGGGCTGTTGACGTTCGGTGTCGGGCTGCTGCTCGTCGCCCAGCTCCGGGCGGAACGCCGCCGGGTGACCGGGGTGCTCCAGCTGATGGGCGCGGGGGTGGTCTCGCGGGCCAGGGCCTCGCTGGCCGGCGCCGCCTCCGGCGAAGGCGACGGAACGGCCCCCGCTGCGGACGAGGCCGAAGGCGACGGGAAGGCCGCTCCGGCCGATCGACCCGGCGGCGAACGTGCCGGATTGGCGATGCGGAGCGCCAAGGTCGTGGCCCTGGTCCTGGCGGTGGCCGGGTTCGCGACGATCGCGCTCGGGTGGAGCGGGATGACGAACGCGTCCACCGCCGACCAGCAGCTTCCGTACCTGCTCTCGGGCGGGTTCGGTGGGATGGCCCTGATCGTGTCCGCCATGGGGCTCCTCCTGGTGGCCCAGATCCGGGCCGAGCGGCGGAAGCTCACCGACGTTCTGGCGGTCATGGCGGTGGCCGTCGGGCAGGCCGCGTCGCCGGGCCCGGCCACGGCGCACGGTGCTCCGATCGCGGGCGAGCCGCCGGCCCAGCACGCCGCCGCGAGCTGAGCGGCGCCCCCCGGGGCGTGCGACGATCCCGGGGTGAGCGCGTCGGGGCGGGGGGAGGCCGTCCGCGGGTTCTGGGCGGCGATCGAGCGGAGGGATTGGACTGCTGCGAGATCCCTCCTCGACGACGCCTGCGTGACCGAGTGGCCGCACTCACGGGAGCGGTTCGACGGAGGGGACGCGTACATCGAGGTGAACCGCGCCTACCCGGAGGGGTGGCACATCACCGTGCTCCGCGTCGCGGCGGACGGCGATCTGGTCGCGTCCGAGGTCCGCGTGGACCAGGGCGACGACGTGTTCTTCGCCGCCTCGTACTTCGAGTTCGGCCCCGCCGGGAAGGTCGTGCGGCTGCACGAGCTGTGGGTGACGTCGCCGTACGAGGACCCGGCATCCTGGCGCGCCCCGTGGTCGCGCCGGCTCGACCTCTGAGCGCAGGCCCGAGGGGACCAGGTTTCGGATCGGGGCCGTGCGGGAATCCACCCCACGCCATGCTCCATGCCCGAGGGGGACGGCGAGGGTCGGCCCGCCCAGACGTCCCCACCACGCGATTGGGCTCCCGACCGGCCGGTTCGGCGCGGCGCCGGCGAGCCAGCCTGGCGGCGGTCGTCTGCGCCGTCGTGGCGATCGCCGTCGTGGGAACGGCGTGCGGCCAGTACCCCGGCGTCCATCGCGCCGCCCTGCACGAGCGGCCGGCCTCGGCATCGCAACCCCCGTCGAGCCCGGTCTCGGGCACCGGCGCACGCCCCGGGGGGTCGAGGAGCGTGGCCGACGGGGCCTCGGGTCCGGGACCGCACGCCGTCAGGGGCGGCGGTGGGAACGAGTTGGATCTCTCGAAGGTCTTTCCGGTGCACCGAACATGGGGAGGCTCCCGCACGGATTCCCGCGGCGGCGGTTCGAAGGGGTCGCCTGCCGGTTCCTCGAATGGCTCCTCCTCGGGTGGCTCGAATGGCGGTTCGTCGAAGGGCGGCTCCGGGGCCGCGACGGGGAAGCCCCGGAAGGTCTCCGGTTCCCCGAAGGTCCGCGGGGAGGACGGGGCCCACCCGGGCCCGCCCGACATCCAGGGCCATGTGACGCCGGGCCAGGTCCCGCCGGGGTCCCTCGACCTCGCGGAGCTCGTCTCCCGCGAGACCGTCCAGGGAGCGAAATACAACTCGACGGTGCTCCCGAAGGGGTTCCCCTTCCTGATCTGCCCGGTGCAAGGGACGTACTCCTACTCGGACAGCTACGGAGCGCCGCGGTACACGGGCGGCTACCACCCCCACGCCGGCGTCGACATCTTCGCCGACCAGGGAACGCCCATCGCGGCGCCGTTCGACGGGTACGTGTCCCGTGATCCGAACACGTTGGGCGGGAACGCCGTCGAGGTGAAGGGTGCTCAGGGCTACGTGTACATGGCGCACCTGGTCGCGTACGGGATCACGGATCGGTACGTGAAGGCGGGAACCGTGGTCGGATTCGTGGGCAACACGGGCGACGCGCAGGGCACCTCGTTCCACGACCACTTCGAGTGGCACCCCGACGCGGTGGCGCCGTACGACCGGCAGATCTCCGGGACGAACGGCGCCGTCGACCCGTTCCCGTACCTGCAGGTCGTCTGTCCGCCCACGGAGCGCTGAACTCGGCGCGCCGGTTCCGAACGACCCGCTGCTACAGTCGCCGGACGTGACGACGACACGGGAACGGTCCCGGGTTCGTGACCCCGGGCGACCGTCGATTCCCTCCCGGCCGGCCCTCACCGCCGATCTCGCCGTGGTGGCCATGCTCGTCGCCGTGGCCCTCCTCGTGGCCGTGGCGGCCATGAAGCCGTCGCCCATCTCGCCGACGCTGCCCAAGGGCGCGGGCTCCGGCAAGGCGCTCGGGTCGCTGGCGGGGATGCTGGGTCTCCAGGGGTGGACCGGGACGCATCGGGCGGACCTCTCGATCGTGGTCATGTTCGTGTTCGCGGGGGCGTTCCTGTTCGGGCTGCGGGAGGCGTGGCACGGGCGGCTCTCGTCGCGGAAGGTGCTGTGGTTCGGGATCGCGCTCGTGGTGGTGGCGACGGTGGTGCCGCTGCTCGAGTCACGGGACGTGTACTCGTACGCGCTGTACGGCCGGATCGCGGGGATCTACCACAGGAATCCCTACGTCGCGATCCCTCGGGACTTCCCGAACGACTCCCTGTATCCGTTCGTCGGGCCGGTGTGGCGCGATACACCCGCCGTGTACGGGCCGGCGTTCACGATGCTCTCCGGGCTGCTCGCGAGGACGACCTCCAGCACGGTCGGGCTGATCTGGGCGTTCAAGCTGATCGGGGGCGCCGCCGCCATCGGGACGCTCGCGCTGGTCGCATGGATCGCTCGGCGGGTGGCGCCGGGCCGGGCGGCGTTCGCCGTCGCGCTGTTCGGCTGGAACCCGGCGATCATCGCGTACGCGGTGGGCGGCGGGCACAACGACCTGCTGGTCGCGCTGTGCATCGCCGGCGCCCTGGCCCTGCTGATCAAAGGCGGTGTGTTCGAACGGATCCGGGCACCGGGAGCCACGGCCCCAACCGGATGGCCACGGTACGAGCTGGTCGCGGTGGGACTGTTGACGTTGGGGACCCTGGTGAAGGCGAGCGCCGGACCGGCCCTGGTACTGGCCGTCGTGGCGGGGGCGGCCGCGCGGCCCCGGGGGAGCCGGCTGCGCCTGGTGGCGATCGAGGCCGCGGTGGTCGTGGGACTGGCTGTGGTCTTCGGCGCGCCGTTCTGGCAGACCAAGAACCCGACGCTCGGCGTGGCCGACCTGGCCACGCACCGGGGGTGGGTGACGGCCGTGCGGCTCCTGCTCGCGACGCTCGGGGGGATCGCCGAGAACCTGTGGGGCGGCGCCGGCCGGAGCGCCGTGGAGGCCGTGATCCGGATCTCGGTCACCCTGGCGGCCGTGGCGGCGCTCGTGCTGATCGCGATCGCCGTCGTCCGGCGAACCCGCGGGCGCGCGGGCGCCTCCTGGTCGGCGCCCGCCGAGGGTGCCGCCTGGGCCTGGGGGATGCTGGTGTTCATCCTGGCCGCGCCCGTGCTGCTGCCCTGGTACGTGGCGTGGACGCTGCCGGTCGCCTGGCTGCTGCCCCGGGCCGGCCGAAACCTCGTCGTCGCGCTGTCCTGCCTGCTGGTGGTGACGCATTCCATCGCGAACCCCGTGCTGAGCTCGCGGCAGTACGGTTTCGTGCTGCTGGTCGGGCACGACGTCGTCGGCCCGATCATGCTCGTGGCGCTGGTATGGGCGGTCCTGGCGGCGGTCCGGCTCGCCCGGGGTCGCCTACCGCTGGAGGACCCCACGCTCGGCGGGGGCGTCCTCGGTCGTCCCGCGACGGCCGCGGCGGAACGCCAGCGCGTAGCCGCCGGCACCGACGGCGACTGACAGCAGGACCGGCACCGGTCCGGTCAGGCGGACGCCCAGCCGGTCGAGCGCAATCCCGGCCAGCGCGAGCATGGCGATCCCCGTGGCGAGCGAGAGACCCAATGCCGCCGGACCCCGGGCGATCAGCGCGCGCGTCCAGCCGAATCCCACGATCCCGACGAGCGAGAGGGCCTCGATGGCCGCCAGGACCGTCCGCCAGATCGGCGCGGGGCGGAGCGGCGCGGCGGGGATCGACGTTGCCGTGGCCCCGCCGATGACCACCACGCCCGGTCCGGCCGCCCGGCCGATCGACGCGGCGGCCGCGAAGCCATGTTCGTTCATGGGGCGGAGCACGATCGCCACGGGCCGGGTCGTCGAGCCGGCGAGCGCTCGGCGGAGATCGGCCAGATACAGGGCCGAGAGGCGGTCGTGGAGGGTGTCGCCTGCGCCGGTCGGGCGGCCGGCGAGGAAGTCGGCCGCGGTGCCGACGACGACGTGGACGTCGCGGATGCGGTCGGGGGGGACGGCGCTCCGGAGCTCGTTCGCCCATCGGGGGACGTCCAGCCCGGGGTGGTCGCGTCCGTCCACGACGAACACGACCGGAGTCCCGGCGGGGAGCGCCGCCACG
This sequence comes from Actinomycetota bacterium, assembly GCA_036557505.1. Classification (GTDB taxonomy): domain Bacteria; phylum Actinomycetota; class UBA4738; order UBA4738; family JACQTL01; genus DATBHM01. The sequence goes on from DATBHM010000065.1 coordinate 50,297, forward strand.
ACCCCGGCGGCGGTCGCGGCGGCGGCCATCTCGTCGTCCCGGAAGAACTGCGCGGCGTGCCGCCAGGCCAGCACGGAGCCCACCGCGACGGCCGCGACCGCGACGACGGCAACGACCCGCGTCCAGGCGTGCCGGCTGCCGCTCGCCCACAGCCACACGACACCCAGCGCCGCCAGCACGGGAAGCGAGAACGCGAACGACAGGAACCGCTCCGCCGGCAGGAGAGCGGTGAGCAGGGCCGCGACCACGCCCAGGCCCGTCAGGGCGATCCAGGCCACCAGCGTCCTCAGGGCGAATCCCGGCCCGTCCCCGTCGTCGTTCCAGCGGGCCGCGGTTCCGACGGCGGCGAGGGGGACGTAGACGAACGGGAGGTACCGCACCCAGCTCCCCGCGAACCGCGACCGGTACAGGTCGTGCAGCCGGCCCGACAGGCCGGCCCGGCGGAGGAACGCGTCCTTCGAGGTGTCGGCCCCGGCGATCGCGCCCGGGCCCCACGCGAGGAGGGAGAGGAACCCGGCCCCGGCGATGGCGGCCCCTCCTGCCAGCGCGCCGAGGGCCGCCCGGTCGTGCCGACCGGCGAGGGGGGACTGCCCCCGCCGGCGGCGGGTCCACCCGTCCCACGCCACGGTCGCCAATAGGATTCCGGCGCCCAAGGCCGCGAACGCGAAGTGGCAGAGGGCCGCGGCGCCGAGGAGGACCGCCGCGGCGGCGGTTCGCCGCCGGACGAGGGCGGCCAGGGCGGCGACGAACAGGGCGGCCGCGGCCAGGCTCGCCAGGTACCCGTTGGCCAGGTTCGCCGCGTACCACCCCGCGAACAGCCCCGACAGGACCGCCGACGACATCGACCAGGTCGCACACAGCACCAGGCCGGCGGCCGCGAGCCCGACCGCCACCGGGAGCACCAGGCCGACCGCCGCGACCGCCTCGGTGGTGGACAGGTTGAGGGTGCCTCCCACGACGAGGACCAGCGCCGGGACCCCGGGCCGCGACCCGACCGCGGACAGGCCGTCGTGTCCGGCCAGCCTGGCCCACCACGTGTACACGGGCGAATCGGCCCCGATCGCGAAGTGGTAGCCACGGATGACCGTCGGCGCGAGGAAGAAGGCCGCCAGGATCAGGCCCACGGCCACGAGCCAGCGGGCCGATCGCGAGTCCCGCTCGCCGGTCCCGGACACGGCCGAATGCTACGCGCCGGCCCGTGGACCCGGGACGCGCCGGTTGACCCCGTTCGCGCGGCTTGCGCATCCTGAACGGCATGACGACGCGGCGGGCGTTCGCCGATGCGCCGGCGCGGGTCGACGGACGCGACCTCCTGCTCGCGGCCGGGGTCGCCGCGCTCTGCACGGCCCTGCTGTGGTTCCGGACGGACCACCTGACGCCGGGGACGCCGTACTTCGGGCTGCCCTGGGACCACCACATGTACATCGCGATGGCCGTGCACGGGCCGTTCGGGTTCCACATCGCGCCGTACGGCTGGCGCGTCCTCGCTCCGGCCCTGGTGTGGGCGATGCCGTTCCCGGCGCAGCCGGGGTTCCAGCTCGTGTCGATCGTGACCGTGTGGGGGACGGGGGTCGCCGTCTGGGTGCTGCTCCGGCGGTTCGGGTTCGATCCACCGATCGCCATCGCCGGGCTGCTGCTGTATTTCGCGGTCGGCTACGCCACGAAGTGGACGCTGTTCGACTTCTGGCTGACCGACCCTCTGGCCTTCCTCCTGGCGACGTGCGCCGTGCTGCTCGCCATGTCGGGGCGGGACGTCGCGTTCGCCGTGTGCCTGGCGCTCGGGACGATGGCGAAGGAGAGCGTGATCTTCGTCGCCCCCCTCGCGTACACCCTGCGGGCGACCCGGCCGTGGGACCGGGGGCTCGCGATGCGGACGATCGGCGCCACGCTGCCGGCGGTCGCGGTGCTGGTGGCGCTACACGTGGGGATCCCCGGGCGGAACGCCGATCCGGCCTACGTCGCGACGTTCCCGCCGGCGATCCGCGACAACGTCATCCGGCACTACACGTACGGGTCGGTGCTGCACCACATCGTGGCCAAGCGGGTCGACCACCTGGGCAGCACGCTGATCCGAACCGTGTCGGCGTTCGGCCTCGTCGTGCCGGTGCTCGCGGTGATCGGGCTCCGGAGCCCAAGAGCCCGGTCCTTCGCGCTGCGGTCGCTCCCGTTCCTGCTCCTGGTGCTCACGCAGCTGCTGTTCGCGTACAACACGGAACGGCTGCTGGTGCTCGGCCTGATCGCGGTGGTGCCGCTCGCCACCTGGGGCCTCCAGCAGCTGATGGAGCTCCGCGGCGCCGGGCCGGCCGTCTACGTCGTCCTCGCGGCCACGGTGTTCGCGGTGCAGCTGGTCGGGATGCACGAGTGGGAACCGAACCCGCTGGTGCAGCTGGGGATCCTGGCGGTCTTCGTGCCGTTCGTGGGGCCGTGGCGCCCGGGCCGCCGGCGAGGGGCCGCGATGCGCGCCCCGCGCCCCGCGGGAGCGCCCGCGGCGGTTCCGCCTCCCTGAGGGTGCCCGGGGGGCCGACAACCCTGGGCGGATCGCTCCACCGATAGAATCGGCGGTCCGTGTCCTCCGACGGCAATCTCGTCGACCCCTCGCTCGCCCAGGACGTGCTGCGGGCGGCGCTGACGCGGGGCGGTTCGTTCTCGGAGCTGTTCGTCGAGGAGCGAGCCTCCCTGGCCGTCCGGCTGGACGACGGCCGTATCGAGGAGCTCGACTCGGGGATCGACCGGGGGGCCGGCGTGCGCGTCGTGCAGGGAGCGTCGACGGGGTACGCGTTCTCCAACCGGCTGGACCCCGAGTCGCTGATGGAGGTGGCCGCCGCGGCGGCCGCGTCCGTCCGGGGTGACGAACCGGGGCGCATCGTCGATCTGACGGTCCGGGAGCCTGGCGTCGTGCACGCCGCCGAGCGGGATGCGGCGAGCGTCCCGGCCGAGGCCAAGGTCGCGTGGCTCCGGGAGGCCGACGAGGCCGGGCGGTCGTTCGACCCCGCGGTCACCCAGGTCGTGGCCGGCTACGGCGACTCGCTGCAGCGGGTGATGATCGCCGCGTCGGACGGGCGGCTGGTGCGGGAGGACCGCCCGCGCATCCGTCTCGCCGTGCAGGTGGTCGCGGCCCGGGACGGCGTGCTGCAGATCGGCTTCAACGGACCGGCCCTGGTCGCGGGCTCCGAGTACGTCGACCGGTTCCCCCCGGCCGAGACCGCCCGGGAGGCGGCCCGGCAGGCCGTCGCGATGCTCGACGGCGTCCCGGCGCCGGCGCGGGAGATGCCGGTGGTGATCGGCCCGGGAGGCGGCGGGGTGCTGTTCCACGAGGCGTGCGGCCACGGGCTCGAGGCCGACCTCATCCAGAAGGAGTCGTCGATCTACCGCGGCCGCGTCGGCGAGCTGCTGGCCACGCCGCTGCTGAACGGCGTCGACGACGCCACCGTGCCGAACGCGTGGGGCTCGTTCTCATTCGACGACGAGGGGTGGCCCAGCCAGCGGACCACGCTGTTCACCGAGGGCGTCCTGCAGGGGTACCTGTACGACCGCATCCGCGCCGAACGCGACGGCGTTCCGTCGTCCGGGAACGGCCGCCGGCAGTCGTACGCGCACGTCCCGATCCCCCGGATGACCAACACCTACATCCTGTCCGGCGACGCCACGGCCGACGGCATCGTGGCCGACACGCCGAACGGGTTCTACGCGCGGCGCCTCGGCGGCGGTCAGGTGAACCCCGCGACCGGTGACTTCGTGTTCGGGGTGACGGAGGGATACCTGATCGAGCACGGCGAGATCACGTCGCCGGTGCGCGGCGCGAACCTCGTGGGCAACGGCACCGGCATCCTGCAGGGGATCGACGTGCTCGCGGACGACTTCGACGTGTTCTACGGGATCTGCGGGAAAGAGGGACAGGGCGTCCCCGTGGGCAACGGGAGCCCGACGCTCCGCATCTCGCGCATGACGGTCGGGGGCACGGGGTGAGCGCCGACCTCTCGGACCTGACCGCGGCGGCGCTCCGCGTCGCGCAGGGCGCGGAGGACGTCGAGGCGTTCGTGCAGGAGTCCCGGCGGACGGAGGTCCGCGCGCGCGCCGGCGACGTCGAGTCGGTGACGTTCGCCGAGAGCCGGGGCGTCGGCGTGCGCGTGATCGACGGCGGCCGGATGGGCTATGCGTGGGCCGCCGATCCCACGGTGGCGGAGGTGGCGGCGACCGTGGGGCGGGCGCGCGAGAACGCCGCGCTCGCCACCGAGGACGAGGACAACGTCCTCCCGGCCCCGCAGCGCCCGGAGCGGCTCCCCGGGCTGTTCCACCAGGACCTCGTGGACACCCCCACGGAGCGCAAGGTGGAGCTGGCCCTCGGCCTCGACGTCGCGGCGGCCCGGTCGGATCCCAGGGTCCGGAAGGTGGACCACGTGTCCTACGCGGACTCGATCAGCCGGATCGCGATCGCCTCGACGCGCGGGATCCACGGCGAGTACGCCCGGACCGACTGCTGGTGCACGGCCTCGACCCTCGCCGAGGACGGCGACGAGACGCAGACCGGGTTCTCGTTCCGGCTGGGCCGCGACCTCGGAGGGCTCGACTGGATGGCGTGCGCCGAGGAGGCGGCCATGCGGGCGTCGCGGCTGCTCGGCGCGACGAAGCCGGCGTCGGGACCGTTCCGCGTGGTGCTCGACCCGGCCGCCGCGGTGGCGTTCCTCGGTGTGCTGGCGGGCGCGCTGTCCGCCGAGTCGGTCCAGAAGGGCCGGTCGCTGTTCGCGTCGCTGGCCGGGGAGGTCGTGGCTTCCGATCCGGTGAACCTGGTGGACGACGGACGCCTGCTCGACGGTCCGGGCGCGGCGCCGGTCGACGACGAGGGGGTGCCGACCATGCGGACCCCGCTCATCGACCGGGGCCGCCTGACGGGGTTCCTCCACAACGCGCACACCGCCCACCGGGGGCGGACCCTGTCCACCGGAAACGCCGGGCGGGCGGGGTTCCGGACGCCGCCGGGCGTGTCCACCACGAACCTGTTCCTCGCCGGGGGGACCGATCCGCCCGAGGTCCTGCTCCGGCGGGCCGACCACGGCGTGTACGTCCAGGAGGTCTCCGGGGTGCATTCGGGGGCCAACCCCATCACCGGCGAGTTCTCGGTGGGCGCGACCGGGCTCCGCATCGCCGGGGGCGCCCTGGCGGAGCCACTGCGCGAGATGACGGTCGCCAGCACCCTGCGCGATGTCCTCGAGCGCGTGGTCGCGGTGGGGGACGACCTGCGGTTCTTCGGCTCGACGGGCTCCCCCACCGTGCTCGTCGAGGAGATGACGATCGGGGGAACGTGAGCGACCTCCCCGTGGAAGGCGGCTTCGCCGGGCTCGCCGTCGAGTACCTGCTGCTGTGCGACGCCGCCCAGGTGGTCGGGGCCAAGCTCTACGTCATGGGCGGCGGCTGGGACCGGGTGCAGCTCTCCCAGTACCCGGCCACGCTGCCGGTCGCCATCGCGGCCGGGGTCCGCGTGGAATGGACCGAGACGAACCGCCGCCACAAGCTGACGATCAGGGGCCTGTCGGCCGACGCCGACCGCGAGCTGTTCAAGGCGGAGGGGGAGTTCGAGGTCGGGCGGCCGCCGGGGACGCCGCACGGTATGAGCCAGCTGTTCCAGGTGGCGATGAACGTCCCCCTGCAGATCCCGGAGCCCGGGTCCTACACCGTCGAGGCGTCCATCGACGACGGCGCGGCCATCCACTCGCTGCCGTTCCTCGCGGTCGGCACCTCCGTCTGAAGCTTCACGCTCCGGCGTCGGGGCCGTCGATCAACACGGAGACGACCGCGAAGGCCTTGGCGTAGGCGAGGCTCTCGGACTGGTTGGGTGTGGCCAGCACCACGAGCGTCCGGGAGCTCGATCCGCCGGTGTCGGCGATACCGCCGCCGCCGGCCGAGTCCAGGACCAGCAGCACCTCGAGGGCCGTGGCCACCGTCTCCACGTGGTGGCGGCCCGAGGTGTACGTGGCCAGGACGTCGACGCGATCGTTCGAGTGCACCGAGCCGGCCGGCAGCTCGACGGGAAGGGACACCGCGCGGAACCCTTCGGGCACGAGCGCGGCGATCGGCCCCGCCCGAGCCGGCGCGAGGCGCGTGACCGTCAGCGCCTCGCCTTCGGCGAGGCCGGCCAGCAGGACCCGACCGACCGCGGACCTCGCGTCCCGCATGACACCCGGCGGGACGAACCGGGAGGGCACCGTGACGCGCCGGAACATGTCGTCGGCCAATCGGGTGCCCCTGGCAAGATCGCGCGATGCGACCAGCATCGCCTCCGGGCTCCCCATCGCCGGGGCCAGCGCCTCCACCCGTTGCGTGTATCCGTGCACGGTCAGGAACGCCGCCGCCCCCAGCACGATTGCCAGCGCCGTCCAGACCTTGGATGCGAATGACCACTTCCTCCCCATCGCGCCCCCTTCGATCGCTCGCGCCGAGCGGCGAGCGCCGAGTCGTTGGAGGAGGAGGTTCCGCGACCTTAGCGGGGCCGCGAGGACGTGTCAGTGAGCACGGTCACACCCGGACCCGAACAGGACGCGGATGGAATCGGCGCTACCGCTCGCGGCGGCGGTCCTTCGTCTCCAACGGGAGGGCGCGCCAACGGAACTCCTCCAGCTCCGCACGTCCGACGATCAGGGCCGTGGCCTCCTGGATGCGATCGGCGAGCTGCCCGGGGTCGTCGCGCGTGCGGAACCGGAGCTCCACCGTGATGAGCTGCAGGTCACCCATGGGAACGGCCTACGGCTCGAACCGCGCCCCGGCCAGGGCGGTCGCGCACGGGCAGTCGCGTTCGGCCGGCAGCGCCGGGATCGTCGCGAACAGGAGGTCCCGGAGGCGGGCGTTGTTCTCGTCGAACACCCGGATGACCTCCTCGTGGGTCACCGGCGGCGTATCCCCCACGCCCACGTCGTAGTCGGTCACGAGCGAGATGTTCGCGAAGCACATCTCCAGCTCGCGGGCGAGCGGGGCCTCCGGGTACTGGGTCATGTTGATGACCTCCCAGCCCTGCCCCTGGAACCACGCGGACTCCGCCCGGGTCGAGAAGCGCGGTCCCTGGATGACCACCATCGTGCCCTGCCGGTGGACCTCGAGCGACAGCTCGTCGCCCTTGTCGAGGATCGTGGATCGCATGACGGGGCAGTACGGGTCGGCGAACGAGATGTGCGTTACCTCGGGTCCGTCGTAGAACGTGTCGGCGCGGCCCGTCGTCCGGTCGACGACCTGGTCGCACACGACGAACGACCCCGGCCGCACGTCGAGCCGCAGCGATCCGACGGCGCACGGCGCGAACAGCCGCTCGACGCCGAGCTCCTTCATCGCCCAGACGTTCGCCCGGTAGGGCACCTTGTGCGGCGGGAACTGGTGCTTCCGCCCGTGGCGGGGCAGGAACGCCACCCGCACGCCGCCGACGTCGCCGATCGTGATGGCCGACGACGTCTCGCCGAACGGTGTGTCCACGGTCACCTCGTCGACGGCGTCGACGAACGAATAGAACCCGGATCCCCCGAAGACCCCGACCGTGGCAGTGCTCAGGACGACCCCTTCGACGTCCCGGCCGGCTGCTTCGAGCCACCGGATCCCGACGATCCCGACGACCCGGATGACGAGGACCCGCCCTTGCCCGAGTCCGACGAGGACGTCGTCTTCGACGTCGACTTCTCCGACGAGCCAGACGACCCGCCGTCGCTCTTCGACGGCGTGGACCGGCTGTCGGTCTTGTAGAACCCCGAGCCCCGGAACAGGATCCCGGCCGGGTGGAACACCTTGCGGAGCTGCCCGCCGCAGTTGGGGCACACGGACAGCGGCTCGTCAGTGAAGGACTGGTAGACCTCCACGTGCTCGCCGCACTGGAGACACGCGTACTCGTAGGTGGGCATCGCTTCCCATTCTACGCGAGCCCCCCCGCTGCCCCGGGTCACGGTGCATGCGCCGGCTCGGTGCCGTCGGGGAGGAGATGCTGTCGGGGACTCAGCGTCCGGCCCGGGCCGGCGAGCACCGGATCACGCCCGTCTCCGTGACCACGAGGTCGACGCGCTCGTCGGCCCGGCCCATGGGCACCCGGTCCACGACCTGCACTCCGAACCCGATCGCGATCCGCGGAGCGGACGGCTGGATCCGCCGGAGATACCGGTCGAAGTACGCCCCGCCGTACCCGAGCCGCCCGCCGGAGCGATCGAAGGCCAGCCCCGGCACCAGGACCGCCTCCACGCTCGAGGGATCCACCGCGGTTCGATCGGCCGGCTCGAGCGGCCCGTAGGACGTGGCCGCCATCGGGCCGCCGAACGGCGCCGCCTCCATCGCCCCGCCCGTCAGGAACGGCACCAGCACGCGTCGGCCCGACCGGGCGAGCCACGCGAGGATCTCCCCGGTCGGGATCTCCGAACCGAAGGAGGCGAACGCGAGGACGGTCTCCGCGCGCTCCAGCTCGGGGAGCTTCGCCAGCGCCCACTCGACCACGTCCGCGGCGGAGCTGCGCTCCTCGGAGCTCAGCGCGGACCTCGCCGCCCGCATCCGCGCCCGGAGCGCCGCCTTCTCGGCCGGGAGTTCCGATTCCGATCCGCCCATCGGCCGGGCATCGTACGCGTCCGTCCACCGGCTCCGGAGCAGACGGTCGGGGATGCCGGGTAGGCTGCCGGGAGCTCGACGGGGATGAGAGGCCCGCTGGATCGATGAAGGGTGGCATGAAGGTCAGCAAGGCGGTGATCCCGGCGGCCGGGCTGGGGACGAGGTTCCTCCCGGCGACCAAGGCGCAACCCAAGGAGATGCTGCCGGTCCTCGACAAACCGGCGATCCAGTACGTGGTCGAGGAGGCGGTTCGGGCCGGGATCCACGACGTCCTGGTCGTCACCGGCCGGGGGAAGCGCACGATCGAGGACCATTTCGACCGGGCGTTCGAGCTCGAGTACTACCTGCACCAGAAGGGCAAGCACGACCTGCTCGAGGATCTCCGGACGATCGGTGAGGGCGCGGCCATCCACTACATCCGCCAGCGCGACCCCCTCGGGCTGGGCAACGCCGTCGCCGTCGCGGAGCCGCACGTCGGCGGGCAGCCGTTCGCCGTGCTGCTGGGCGACGACATCATGGCCGAGTCCAACCCGCTGCTGCAGCAGATGCTCCGCGTGCACGAGCGCTACGGGCGGAGCGTCATCGCGGTGCAGGAGGTTCCCCGCGACGACATCTCGCTGTACGGGTGCATCCAGCCGGAGTACGTCGAGGAGAACCTGGCGCGCATCGTCTCGATCGTCGAGAAGCCCGACCCCGCCGACGCGCCGTCCAACCTCGCGGCGATCGGCCGGTACGTGCTCACGCCCGAGATCTTCGACGCGCTGCGGGAGATCGAACCGGGGGTCGGCGGCGAGGTCCAGCTCACCGACGCGCTCAACCGGCTGGCCCAGGAGCAGGCCGTCTACGCGTTCGCGTTCGAGGGCGGCCGCTACGACATCGGAAACAAGCTCGACTACCTCAAGGCGACCGTCGAGCTCGCGGTCGACCGCGACGACGTCGGCAAGGAGTTCCGGGAGTTCCTCACCGACTTCGTGCTGCGCCGCAAGCTGCTCTGAGCCGGACACGCCGGTCGCGGTCAAGCCCTATCCGGCGACCAGTTGGTCCGCGATCACCCACACACCGCCCTCGCCGACCGAGATCGACACGAGTCCGGGGTGGTGCGCCACGGCGATCCGACGTGCGGTGTGCAGCGTCTGGTCGACCCGCCAGACTGCTCCGTCACGGTCGGCCACCCAGGTGGCACCGGCACCGACCGCGACGGCAGTCGGGTGGCTGCCAACCTGGATCGGCTCGTCCCGCGGTCGGGAAACCGGATCGATTCGGATCACGGAGCCGCTCGCGCCGTCGGCCACCCATACCCCCGAATCGCTGCACGCGATCGCCGTGATGTCGGTGTGCAACGGGATCGACTGCAACGCTCGCGTAGCGATATCGAAGCGTTCGACCGATCCCTCGAGGAGGTCGTACAGCCAGATCGCCCCCCCCGCGAGGCACATCCCACCGTACGTCGAGCCGGGGACATGGCCACGACACGTCCATGAGAGCGTCGCTTCTACCCGGCACAGCCGCCCGTCGTCCATGAGGACCCAGACGCCCTCGGGTCCCGCAGCGATGAAGGCGGCGGAGATGGTCCGACTCCGCACCGTCCTTCCGGTGCCCGGGTCGATGAGGAACACCCGCCCCGGGCCGTTGGAGTCGGGAACGAACAGGGCCCAGATCGACCGCGCGCTTGCCGCGATGAAGATCTCCGACGCCGTTTGGGAGGTCAGCGGCGTGGGGGAGCCGGCCGTACGGGTGGAGGGGTCGATCCTCAGGATCGTCGCCGGCAGCGAGGAGTCGGCCACCCACACCGACCCCTCCGCGGCCAGCATGTCGCGGGTGTGGCCGTAGTACGCGGGGAAGTTCACGGGGATCGGCGGCCGCTCGATGCGGCCCGTTCGTGGGTCGAGCTCCACGATGCCGCGGAAGCCGTCCCGCACCGCCGTGGTTCCATCAGTAGGAGCCGACGTGGAATGACCGGCGGGTCCCGGGCTGCCTCCGCCCCCAAGCGACGCGGCGACCACGACGACCAGCGCCACCAGGGCCACCCCCGCCGACGCCATCGCCGCAGCCCGTCGGCGCCGGGAGCGCCGAGGGCGAGCTCGAGCCTCACCGGTCGGACTCAGTGCCTCCCGGAGCGAGCCGGCCAGCTCCGTGGCCGTCGCGAACCGGCGCTCCGGCCGTTTGGCCATGGCCTTCGCGAGGACGTCGTCGACGCCGGTGGGCAGGTCCGGCCGCTTGGCGCTGGCAGCGGGAGCCGGATCGTTCACGTGCGCGTAGAGCACGGCAACCTCGGCCTCCCGGGGGAACGGCGGCCGGCCGGTCAGGCATTCGTAGCTCACGCATCCGAGCGAGTACACATCCGCCCTGGCGTCGACGGTCTCCCCCCTGACCTGCTCGGGGGCCGCGTAGTCCACGGATCCGAGGAACTCCCCGGTCTTGGTGAACTCCCCGCCGGCCTCCCTCCGCTTGGTGATCCCGAAGTCGGTGAGGTACGCGTGGTCGGACTCCCCGAGCAGGACGTTCCCCGGCTTGACGTCCCGATGGACGAGTCCCCGCCGGTGTGCGGCATCGAGCGCGGAGGCCACCTGGGAAACGATGTGGACGGTTCGCTCCGGGGTGAGGGCACCCTCCTCGTTGATCAGGCGGTCGAGGTCGGTCCCCTCCACGTATCGCATGGCGATCCACAGGACACCCTGTTCCTCCCCGGCGCCGTAGATGGGGATGACGTTGGGATGGTCCAGTGAGGCCGCCGCGTTCGACTCGCGGATGAACCGTTCACGGAACCCCGGCTCATCGGCGAGCTCGGGGGCGAGGAGCTTCAGAGCCACCTTTCGAGCGGGAAAGGCCTGGGTGGCCAGGTAGACCACGCTCATTCCGCCGCGGCCGAGCGGAGACTCGATCCGGTAGCCGGCTATCTCGGTCCCGATCCGGGTGTCCTGGCTCATGGCCTCCCCCGACCCGTCTCGCTTGTACTCCTGCCGCGAGGGGTTGGCAAGGGTGACAACCGTCACGCCGGCGCCCGGGATCTGATCCGTCGCTTCCCGCCCGGCCCGCCAGGCCGGCGAAGGGGGTTATTGCCCGACGAAGTGCTCGATCAACCGGCCGGCGTAGGAGTCCTCCCACCGGCCTTCGGTGTGGTTCGCCACGAAGTCCTTGTCGCACTGCACCAGAAGCCACACGAGCTCGCTGCGGACCGGCGTCGTGCCGAGCAGGTCCGGAAGCTCCGAATGCTCGATCAGCCAGCCGGCGTACCAGCTCGCCCAGTCCGGGTCGTCGCCGTCCACGATCCGGTACACGATGTGATGGGTCTCGCCGGCCTCGTGCAGCAGGTCGGCGATCCTCGTCTCACGCTCGCCCAAAGTCATCCCTCCCGTTCACGTTGTCGTTCCTGTCGGCCCCGGGAGATTTTCGTTACCGCAAATGGTCCCGACGATCGATCTTGCTCTCGAAGAGTCAAGCCGGGAAACTCTCGGTCCGTGTCCACGGCCGGCGCGGCGCCGGCCGCCGCCCCGTTGGGGCGACGGTCAGAGCTCGAATCGCTCGCGGTGTTCCTCGACGCCGTTGCGGCCGGAGGGGCCGCGCTCGTCATCGAGGGGGAACACGGCATCGGCAGGAGCACCCTGCTGGCCGCCGGACGGGAGCAGGCACGCGGGCGAGGCTACGTCGTGCTCCAGTCGCGGCCTACGCCGGCAGACGCGGCGATGTCGTTTTCCGGGCTGGACGACCTGTTTCACGATGTTGTCGACCGGGTGGCGCCGGCGCTTCCCGACCCTCAGCGACTTGCGTTCGAGGTCGCGTTGTCGCTCCGCGATTCGAACGGCGAACCCCCCGCCCCGCTGGCGATCGCGCTCGCCGTCCGGGGCGCGCTCGAGGCGCTGTCCGATTCGGTACCGGTCGTGGTGGCGGTGGACGACCTTCAATGGCTCGACGAACCGTCGACCAGGGCGCTGGACCACGCCTGCCGGCGGTTGGTCCGCCGACCGGTGGGAGTCCTCTCGGTGGTGCTGCCGAGGGCCCACCGAGCGCCGTTGGCCTTCGACGACTGGGCCGACGCCGGGCACCTCCGAGTAGGACCGCTCTCCCGGTCCGACATCGAGGCCATACTTCGGGACCGGCTGGGGCTCTCGTTGACCCGCGGCCGCCTCGACCGGGTTCATCGGGCCAGCCGGGGGAATCCGTTGGCCGCGCTGGAGATCGGCCGGGCGGTCCTCGACGCCGGTGAGTCCGCGTGGGCGTCGCCGACCCTGCCCGTTCCGGACGACCTGGCGGAAATCCTGCGGTCCCGTCTGGCCGGGCTCGGCGAGGAGGTCCGCGCCGTCCTCCTGGTGATCGCGGCGTCGTCTGACCCGTCGCCCACGCTCGTCGAAACGGTGGCGGGCGGCTCGTCGGGCGCGCTCGCCGTCGCCCTCGACGCCGGGGTCATCGAGCAGGACGCCGGTGGGTTGCGCTTCACCCACACGCTGTTCGGGTCCGTCCTGTACGGCGACGCCGATCCCGCCGACCGCCGCCGACTGCACGCCGCGCTCGCCGACGCGGTGGAGGAACCGGATGAACGGGCCATGCACCTCGCACTCTCGGCGGACGGTTCCGACCCGGACGTTGCCGAAATGGTCGAGGAGGCCGCCCGGCGGACCCGGGCGCGCGGTGCGCCGTCCGCGGCGGCGGACCTGTGCGAGCAGGCTCACGCGCTGACGCCTCCGGACCGGCCGGACGACGCCCTCCGTCGCCGGCTCCTCGAGGCGGAATACCGACTGGACGCGGGCGAGCTCGTCCGATCGCGCGAGCTGCTCGAGGAGCTCGTCGGGTCCTCCGCTCCTGGGCCGCAGCGCGCCGCCGTGCTCCAGCGGCTCGGCTGGGTTCGCTACCACCAGGACGGCTGGGCCTCGGCGTCCGACCTGTTCCGAGAGGCCGCGGACGAGCCGGCACTGGACCCGAGGCTGGGCGCGGCCGTGGAGATCGATCGTGCGGTCGCGTGCCAGATCTCCGGCGACCTCGCCGGCGCGGCGGCGCATGCGGCCGCGGCCGTCGAACGGACGGCCCTCGTGGACGATCCCGGAATCGCGGCGGAGGCCGAGGCTTTTGCGGCGAGCGTGGACTTCCTGATGGGCCGCAGGGTGGCCGACGAGGTCATGGAGCGAGCCGTCGAGGCCGAGACGTGGGGCCGGCCCAGTCCGACGGCCGCCAGGCCGGGGGTGGCGTACGGGGTTCTCCTCAAGTGGTCGGATCGGCTGTCGGCGTCCAGGGTTCAACTCGAACGGAGCCTGCACCTGGCCGAGGAGAGGGGGGCGGAGCGATCCTTCCCGTTCATCCTGTTTCACCTGGCCGAGGTGGAGTGCTGGATGGGCGACCCGGCCGCCGCGGAACGCGACGCCGACAGGGCGGTCGACGTGGCCGTCCGAACCGGACAGGACGCGGGCCGGGCGTTCGGCCTCGCGGCACGCGCACTGGTGGCGGCCCATCGGGGGAACGAGGCCGAGACGAGGAGCGCCGCCGCGGAAGGCCTCGAGATAGCCGCGGCGACCGGCATCGTTCCCGCCGGCCTCGTCCTGACATCGGTGCTGGGGTTCCTGGAGCTCTCGCTGGGACGGCCGACCGCCGCACACCGCCACCTCGGCCCACTGATGGATGCCGCCGCCGCGCGCGGAATCACCGAGCCGGGGGCGGCTCGATATCTGGGCGACGGCCTCGAGGCGCTGATCGGCGTCGGTGAGCTCGGGCTGGCCGAGCGCGTGATCGCCGACGTCCACGAGCGATCCGAAGAGCTCGATCGGGGCTGGGGATCCATGATCGCGGCCCGCACGAAGGCGATGGCTCGCTCAGCGAGCCGCGACCCGGGCGGGGCCAGGGAGGCGGTGGAGGAGGCGCTCGCCCACAACGAGCGATTGACCCAGCCGCTCGAGCTGGGTCGAACGCTCCTCGTCCGGGGGAGTATCGAGCGACGGGACCGCCAGAAGCGTGCGGCGCGCGAATCGTTCGAGCGGTCGCTGGAGGTCTTCTCCGAGCTGGGCGCCGAGCTCTGGATCGAACGAGCCCGGACCGAGCTCGGCAGGATCGGCGGCCGAGCGGCCTCCGGCCTGGAGCTCTCGACGACCGAGGACCGCATAGCGCGACTCGTCGCTGAGGGATCGACCAACCAGGAGATCGCTGCGGCGCTGTTCCTGTCGGTGAAGACCGTCGAGTGGAACCTCTCGCGCATCTACCGCAAGCTCGGCATCCGGTCCCGAACCGAGCTGGCCCGCTGGGTCGGCCCCGGCACCACGGGCCGCTAGCCCGTTCACACGCGGCGGCCGAACTCCGGGGATTCCCCCGGTTCCCCCGCCCGATTGCGCACGGACGCTGGGCGAGAACGATGCCTCGCGGTCGAGGAGGAACGGGGATGGACGTGTGCGTCGGTAGCGAGCGCGTCGCGCACCGCGAATTGCGGACGCCGACGTCGTGAACTCGATGGCCGGCTCCGACGACATCCGGGACGAGGTCGCCTCCGTGCGGTGGTTCCACTCCATCGACCTGGGCGGGGGAATCGTGACGCCCGGCGCGTTCGACACCGCCGCCGTGCTCCCCAGGATCGGCATGCCCGAGGACCTCACCGGCCGGTCGGTGCTCGACGTGGGGGCCTGGGACGGGTTCTTCTCGTTCGAGGCTGAACGTCGCGGTGCCGAGCGGGTCGTCGCGACCGATTCGCACGCCTGGAGGGAACCGGGCAAGGAGGGCTTCGAGCTCGCACGCCGCCTCCGAGGGTCGAGCGTCGAGGACCGCGACCTCGACGTCATGGAGCTGTCGCCGGACACCCTCGGCACGTTCGATCTCGTGCTCTTCCTCGGCGTTCTGTATCACATGAAGGAACCGCTGCTCGGCCTCGAGCGGGTCGCCGCCGTCGCGACCGGTCAGCTGATCGTTTCCACTGCGGTCGATCTGGTTCGGCTCCGCCGCCCCGCCGTGGCGTTCTACCCCGGACGCGAATACGGGGACGATCCCACGAACTGGTGGGGGCCGAACCCCGCAGGGGTGCTGGCGATGCTCCGTTCCGTCGGATTCCGTCGGACGGTGGTGTTCAGCCGGCCGTTCCCCTCGCGACTGCGAAGCGTGGCACGATCCGTCCGCCATCCCACCTCGTCGGGGACCGGCCGCGGGCCCTTGGTTCGCCACGCGGTGTTCCACGCCTGGCGGTAGCGCAGCGCCGGTCAGTCCAGGTCCAGCCGATAGACTGCCGGACATGTCCCAGGCCGCCGCCGGTTCTCATCACGACCACGATCACGGGCCCGCCACCGGCCTCATCTCGGTCGAGGAGGCCCGAGAACGGATCCTGTCCGCCATCCAACCCCTCGCGCCGATCGAGCTGCCACTGCAGGAGGCGAGCGGCTGCGTCGTCGCGACCGGCACCGTGGCGGAGGGACACCTTCCGGAGTTCTCGTCGTCGGCGATGGACGGCTATGCGGCCCGTTCCCACGATGTCGCGGGGGCCTCGGAGGACGAACCGGTCACGCTCCGGGTGGTCGGGCTCGCCCGGATCGGCCGGCGACCCGACGCCACGGTCGGCGGGGGGGAGGCCGTGCGGATCGACACCGGCGCGCCGGTCCCCGCGGGCGCGGACTGCGTTGTCCCCATCGAGTACACGGAGGCGGCCGGCGATCGCGTGCGCGTTCGCCAGCCGTTCGCCGAGGGACGGAACGTCCGCCCGGCCGGTGAGGACGTCCGGGCGGGCGACGTGCTGGTCCCGGCCGGTCGGCGGCTGACCGGCGCCGAGCTCGGGCTGCTCGCGCTCTCCGGCCACCCGCAGGTGGCCGCGCACCCCCGGCCCCGCGTGATCGTGCTCTCGACCGGCGACGAGCTGGTCGAGCCGTGGCAGCAGGCGGAGTTCGGGCAGGTTCGCGACGCGAACGCGTTCACCATCTTCGGCGGGCTCCGCGACGCGGGGGCCGTGCCGTACCTGGCCGGGATCGTCCGCGACGACCCCGAGGCGCTCAAGGAGACCATCCTGTCGCACCTCGTGCAGGCGGACGCCTACATCTCGTCGGGCGGTGTCTCCGTGGGGGAGCGGGACGTGGTCAAGCGGGCGTTCTTCCGACGCGGCGAGGTCGACTTCTTCCGGGTCGCCATGCAGCCCGGGATGCCGCAGGCCTTCGGAATGATCGAGGGCAAGCCCTACTTCGGGCTGCCGGGGAACCCCGTGTCGGTGTTCGTGTCGTTCGAGGTGTTCGTGCGGCCGGCAATCATGAAGCTCATGGGGCGCAAGGACCTCCTGCGGCCGGAGATCAGCGCGCGGCTCGCCACCGAGATCTCCGGGCCGAAGGACCGCCTGCAGTTCGCCCGGGTCCTGGTGAAGCGGGGGCGGGACGGCTGGGTCGCGGAATCGACCGGCGGCTCGTCTTCGAACCTGGTCTCCACGGTCGCGAAGGCGAACGGACTGGCGATGATCCCAGCGGGCGTGGAGACCGCGCCGGCGGGCTCCGAGGTCCGGGTCCTGGTGTTCCGCTCCATGGAGTCGTAGTGGCCGACGAACGCGCTCCCGACGGGGCCGCGCGGATCGTCGAGGTCGGCGCCAAGGGCGTCACCGAACGCGTCGCGGTGGCCGAGGCCTGGCTCCGGACGACCGCCGACGCGGTGTCCCGTCTCGAGGAGGGCACGCGCAAGGGGCACCCGCTCGAGGCCGCGCGCATCGCCGGGATCATGGGCGTGAAGCGAACGCCCGACCTGCTCCCGTTCTGCCATCCGATCGCCGTGACCGGGGCGGAGGTGCTGGTCGAACCGGATGGCCCGGGCGGGGTCGTCCGCGTGCAGGCGACCGTCAAGGCCCGGGACCGAACGGGAGTCGAGATGGAGGCGTTGACGGCGGCCTCCGTCGCCGCGCTGTCGCTCTACGACACGGCCAAGGAGTTCGACCGGTCGGCCCGGATCACGGACGTCCGGCTGCTGTCGAAGTCCGGCGGCAAGAGCGGCGACTACCGGGCCGGCTGACACCCGCAGGACCCGTTCACGGGGCGTTCGGAAAAATTTCACGGATGAGATTTTCCGGCCCCATATGTTGTGTTACCGTCCCTTCCCAGCCCACATCTTGTGGCCGAAAACCGGGGTCCGGTCGACAGGGGGTTGGGATGGATTGGCTGTTCACGGGCATTGTGGTCATCATCTTGGCCGCGTACGCGCTTCCCCCTCGCTTGGCTCGTGGTCGCGCGCGCTCGAGCATCGAGGAGTTCAACCACCATATGGGCATACTGGAGCAGACCGAGAAGGCGGGCGGCAGATGGATCGTCGCCCCCCGCAAGGGGGAGGCCTTCGTCGGTCGCCGTGAGCGGGCGCGCTCGCGAGCCCGGGCCCGCCGCCGGCGAGTGTTCACCGTCCTGCTCGAGGCGCTCGCACTGACGCTGCTCATCGGCATGTTCCCGCCGCTGCGGGGCATGTGGTTTTTGAGCGCGGCCGTGGCCGTCCTGCTGGGTGCGTACGTGATGATGCTCCTCAGGGTGAAGCGCAACGAGGAGGCCTCCCCGCTGCCGGTCCGCGCCGGGCCGAACGGGCTGGACGTGCCCCTGGGGCCCGCGACGCCCCGCCCGGACCGACCGATGGGGTGGCTGCAGGAGTCCGACATCGTGCACGTCCGGCTCCGGAGCCCGGCCGAGCTCGAAGCCGCCGGCGTCTGACGCCGCCCGCTCCGGCTACCATCCCCAGCCGATGGAGCTCGACGCGCTGGGACGGGGGTTCCGCGAGGAGTTCGACGCGAAGATGGTCGCCCGGGAGCGTGCGCTCGCCGCCTCCCGCACGGCCATCCGGAGCAGCGCGAACTCCATCCGGGCCCTGCACCGCGGGGACCGGGAGCGGGCGGCCGCGCTCATGGAGGAGGCGCGCGCGGCGGTCGCGGACGGGGTCGCGGCCGTGGCCGACCATCCGGACGTCGCCCAGGCGGGGTTCCTGCAGGACGCCATGAAGGAGTACACGGAGGCGCGGTTCACCGAGCTGATCATCGACGGCTCGAACGACGTGCCGGCCCCGTCCGATCTCGGTGTGGAGCTCGCCCCGTACCTCAACGGGATGTCCGAGGCGGTCGGCGAGGCCCGGCGGGAGATCCTCGACCTCCTGCGCAAGGGCGACGTCGCGAACAGCGAACGGATGCTCGGCGCGATGGAGGACATCTACGGGCTGCTCGCGACGATCGACTATCCGGACGCCATCACCGGCAACCTCCGGCGGTCGACCGACGTGGCGCGCTCGATCATGGAGAAGACCCGCGGCGACCTCTCCCTGTCGCTCGTCCAGCGCAACCTGATCGACGCGCTCGACCGCCACGCCCGGGCGGTGCTGGGCCGGCAGCGGTCAGACGACGCGTAGCCGGCCGAGGAACGCGTCGGCGATCCCGTGGTCGCCCTCGACGGTGAGGACGCCGTCCGATTCCAGCTCCGAGAACGTCCCCCGTCCGGTGGCCGCCATGACGAATCGCGGCGCGGGGGCCGTGATGGTGGTGTGCGGCTCCACGACCGGTCCGTTGCCGGACGAGTCGAACCGCGATCGGCCCGACGCGAGGTCCGCCGTCCACGGATGCAGCGGAACCTCCGTGAGGTCGACCGTGATCGAGCCCGTGCGGGCGTTCATCCCCGGGAGCACCGACGTCCCCGCGGCCGCCAGGACGAACCCCGCCGGGATCGCGACGTCCGCCCTCTCGAGCGACATCCCGAGCCCCAACCGGACGTCCTGCCGGTGCACCCACTCGTCGAACGGACGGCTCCACGGGAACATCCCGGCGGGCCCCGTTCCCCACATGGTGGGAACCCGGAGGCGGAACGCCCCGGCCGGTGCGGTCTTCACGACGCGGAGCAGCCGCCTGCCCCACTGGTCGAGGGCCAGCAGGAGCTCGGGAACCGGTCGGTCGGCGTAGCTCCCGACGACCCTGTCGTTCCAGCGCTCGAGCTTGTCGGACGAGGTCAGGACCTTCGGGAGGATCGACCCGGTCACCGACGCCCTGTCGGTGGTGATGAGGTGCGCGGCCACCTCGCGGACCCGCCATCGGGGGAGCACCTCGACGTCCCACTGGACGGACTCGAGCGAACGGAGGAGGCCGAGCGTCCGTCCGCGCTCCGCGCGGGTGCCTCTGACGATCTCGGCCTTCGTGATCGCGAGCTCCACGACGGCTCGAGGATACGTCGGTCGGCCGGAGGGCCGTTCGCCGGGGGGGCTCTGCTACGCTAGCCGACCCTTGGGGGTGTAGCTCAGCCCGGTAGAGCGCTGCCTTCGCACGGCAGAGGTCAGGGGTTCAAATCCCCTCACCTCCACCACAAAACCGCAGGTCAGGGGGTCTCTCTGGGAGGTCCCCGATTCGTCAAGGGCCGAGGGGACCCGTCGGGGACCCCGGCGTGGCGGGAAAACGGCGCCTTGAAACACCGCGTCGAGGCGATCCGCGAGGGCCTCGTCCATGGATGGCATGAGGTGGCCGTACCGGTCCCTGGTCACGGCGATGGAGGAGTGTCCGAGCCGTTCGGCGATGGCCTTCTCTGTCGAACAAGAACCCGCACCAGCGAATCGGCTCGGTCCAGCACTACGGCGACAACACGTATCCGCCGGGTAGCAGCACGGCGGGTCGGCTTCGTGGCTGTGAGCCATAGCCTCCCGGCCGGCGCCGGGTCGTAGGCTTCAGCATTCCTGGCGCCAGTCTGGCGCGTCGGCGCCGTTCCGATGACAACCGGTCGGAACGGGCCGGAATCCCGGCGGCGGGGTGGCGTTGACGAAAAACGCGCCCTCGCTGATCAGGAGATCGGGGCGCATGGCCTTGTACATCGGCCGTCACTCAGTACCGTGACCATACTCGCCCACAGGCGGCGAATGGATCGAGGGTGGCTACAGGGGCCGTACGTGATCTCCCGACCATCACGGAGCGTGATGATGAGGTCCCCGCCGCTGCTACACCCAAAAGGCTGACGATCTGGACCGGGCAGGGGTACGGGGATCGCATTCAAGATCGAGTTGAGCGAACGTGAACCGTTCGACTCTTTGCGATCGAAGATCGGAGACATTGGCCCCTCTGGCTCGGGTTCGATACGGACGCTGACGACGTCGGACCGTCGGATCGAGATGGGCGCTGACTTGGGACGCCACAGGAACAACGCCCCAAGGAGCACGACGATAAGGGCGCCGACCGCGATCCCAAGAAGCAGGAAACGCTTCACGCTGTCATGACGATAGGACTCCGGCCGCCTTCCTCCAATGGCCAGGCGGGCGAGGGAGTCGGTCGCGCCTCGCCCTCCATCTCGCCAACCGGGCGAGGGTGAACTCCTCAAGGTCCCAACCGGCGGCCCCCCATGGTGGTGATCCCAACCTCGGCCGAGGCGTCGTCCACCTCGTCGCGTGACGATCCGGCTCGGGCCACAACGCCACGCGGGTGTGTTCGATCTCCTCCTCCACGAGCCGTTGAAGGCGGGTCGAAATGTGAACCGTGCGGGCGGAGGCCACCCAGATGTTCGTGAGGTTCTCGCGGCCCTGAGTTCCGGCCTCCATGAGCGGCCGAATGCGGCACCTCTGCCATGACTGCCATGAGGGACAGAGCTTCACCGATGCGGCCGGGCCCGGACTCGTCAACGCGGCGGCGGATCGTGAGCCTGGATGTCACCGCCCATCACGAGGCCGCTCATGCGGTGGTCGCCGAGCTGCTCGGCCTGACGCGTCGCCGCCGAATGCTGCGAGGCGTGGACGCCACGGGAGGCGACGCTCGCGAAGTGGCCGACGATGGACCTCGAGGCGTCGCCAGGTCCGTCACGGCTGGGCCGAGATCGACGTCGGGCCCGAGCGCGGCCGAGCGCGGCCTCTTTGCCACGTCCCTGGCACGGCGTCCGCGGGAGGCCTGACCTCGGGACCACGGTTACCGGGTCGCTTCGCCTCGAACAACTCGAGGGCTACCTCGCGCTTGCCCTCCGGCGACAGGTCCTCCCAAGAAGCCATTCGTTCGGCCGTTCGATCGGCCCATTGGTCGACCATCGCGAAGTAGTCGGTGAGGAAGTCGTACACGAAGACCCACACGTGCACATAGTCGTCCTGAAATGGCACGCACCGATCCAGGTAGACTTCCCGGACGTTCGTAGCGACGTCCAGCATCCGCTGCGCGTCTACTCCGGTTGCGGCGAGGGTCGACAGGAGTTCCTGCTTCGATCCGAACCGGCCGAGAAACACTTTCACCAGGGCCTCGAACTCAAGCGCGATCGGCTTCGGCGGCATCGCAAGCCAGCTCGCCAGCGCGCGCCGGCCGGCCGGTGTGATCTCGTAGCTCGTCGTGGTCCGCCGTCCTGTCCGCTTTTTCGCCTCAGACACAAAGCCGCGAGCGACGAGCCCCTTCGCCTCGCTGTACACACGTGCGTCCGCCCTGGGCCAGAAGAACTCGAAGCAGTGGCGCATCTCGCGGGCCAGCTCGTATGCGGATCGGGGTTCGATCGCCAGAACCCCGAGAATCGCGTACGCCGTGGTGGTGAGGTCCCGTCCATCTCGACTTGACTCCCGCATACTACGATCGTACTATCCGCGCTCGGCCCGTATGGGAGGCCTGAGGAGGGGACATGGGACAGCTGGCGATCGCCCTGCCGTGCCTGCCGGGTGGAGCGGACAAACTCCGGCAGCTCGCTGAAGAGTGTGCCGGCGCACGGCGTGCCGACTTCGAGGACTTCCACCGGCGGGTAGGGCTCGACGCGGAGCGGTGGTTCCTGCAGCAGATCCCCCAGGGCGAGCTCTGCCTCATCGTCTTGGACGGGGACCCCGTGGGCGCCCTCGGGAAGCTCGCCGCCTCGGAACACGAATTCGATCGATGGTTCGCGGATCGGGTCCAGGAGGTCCACGGAGTGGACTTGAGGCAGCCACTTCCCGGACCGCCTCCGGAAATGGTGTTTGTGGGGTGAGGGCCGTGCCCCAGTTGGAATAGTCCTCTCTCACGTCCACTTTTGTGATGTCTCGGGACATCGTGGACAGAAACTGCGCAGATGTCGTTCGTAGGGCCCGCGCCCGGTCCACCTACACTGCCCTCCGTGGCCATCTGCGCGGTGTGCGGCCGCGAAAGCGACGAGGGTTCGCGTTCTGCCCGTTCTGCGGCGCGCCGCTCGAGGCCGCAACTCCGCCACCGTCGCAGGAGGTGCGCACGACCGTCACCTTGGTGTTCTGCGACGTCACCGGCCTGCTACGAGCGCAAGGAGAACCTGGTGCCGCGGCCGCCCGCGAGCGCCTGGCTGCGCTCACGGCCTGACGTCCGCGATTCGTTCATGATCATCGCCATGGAACCGGCTGCATCCGACGGGGCGAGCCGGGGGTCCCTGCGCTCGATCAGGTCGCGCGGTTCGATCCTGTCGATCCGGTCGACGGGCTCCATCCTGTGCATCCGGTCGAGGGGCTCGATCCTGTCGATCGGGTCCGTGGGGTCGTTCCTGTCGATCGGGTCGATCGGATCGTTCGCGTCGGCGTTCTCGATCGGCTCGTTCGCGAGCGTCGGCTCGATGCTGTCGTCGCTGTCCCGGTGGTCGGTGATGTCGCACCGGCGGTCGCGCGGGGTGATGGCCCAACCCGGGCCGGACGGGTAACTCCCGCTCCCAGGCCCGGACGACCTCCGACCGGGCATCCCCGGGTGTGGAGACCTCGGTCGGGCCTCACTCCGCCACCGCCGAGGTGAAAGGTCTGTGTGGCGGTGGACATGTACGGGCATGCAGCCGGTCGTGCTCCGCGCGCCGAGAGGGTGAGCCCGATGGCGCTCGGACGGATCGCCGATCTCGATCGAGAGCGCGACCACCTCTTCCGGCGGCTGTTCGACGCGCACTACCACCGCATCCTCGGGTACGCCCTCCGGCGCCGCGACGACGCACAGGACGCCGCGGACGTCGTGGCCGAGACGTTTCTCACGGCGTGGAGGCGCTTGGACGACCTCCCCCGCGGTGGCGAGGAGCTCCTGTGGCTCTACGGGATCGCTCGACGGGTGGTTGCGAACAGCCGCCGGTCCGACCGGAGACGAACCCGTCTCACCGAGCGGCTCCGGGAGGACTTCGCGGCCCGGCTACGGGACGAGCTCTCGAGCGCGGCCGTGGAACACGGGCCCGAAGTGACCGTGCAACGCGGCGTCATCGCCGAGGCGCTCGAAGGCCTGCCCGAGGAGGACCGCGAGGTGATCAGGCTGGTCGCCTGGGAGGGGCTTTCCCGAGCGGAGCTCGGCACGGTGCTGGGGTGCACGCCGAACGCCGCGACGATCCGGCTCCATCGGGCTCGACGGAGGCTGGCGGGGCGTCTTCGCGAGGCCGGCCTCGACGACGAGCCCGCCCTGGCAACCAGGCACACCACCGGCAATCGCCTGCGGCCTCCCGCCGCGGAGGAGGACGAACGATGACGCAACGGTTCGGCGAGATCGACGACATGGTTCGACGTTCGGCCGTCGTCCTGGACGAGGAGCTCATCCGCTTCACCGGCAGCTCGGCGGCCTCGGCGCTTCGCGAAGCGGTGATCGCGACGCCTCCGACCCGGACACGACGGGCGGCGATCGAGGTCCGTCCGCCCTCCTCGACCCCTCGAGGTCGATCACCGCGCCGGGCCGGGGTGCGGCGTGCCCGGCGGATCGTCCTCGCAGCGCTCGCGCTGGCCCTGCTCCTCGCGCTCCCTGCATTCGGGGTCGTTCAGCACGTGCGAAGCTGGATCTGGGGCTGGAAGGGTCCTGATGCACCGGTCCCGATCGCGGCCGACGTGCCGATCGCGTCCGGCATCGCCGGTTCGCCGTGGACGATCGTGGCAACCCAGACGACCCAGGGGCTCTGCGTCTACATCCGGGTGCACACGAGCGAGGGCACCGGAGGTTCGGGCGGCTGCGGCTGGGGAACCGACATCTACGGCTCCCCCGGGGCCACCCCTCATGAATACGGCGCAGGGGGCCAGGTGCTGCACTGGATCGAGGGAACCAACGGGTCGGGGTTCGACGCAAGCGTTGACCGGCGCATCGTGCACGGAGTCGCCGCGGAGCAGGTCGCGGCGGTCGATCTGGTCCTCGCCGACGGTCGCGTGATGCCGGCCGATGTCGTGCCACACCCTGCGGGGATCGACGCACCGCTCTCGTTCTGGTCGGCGGTCCTGCCCGCGGAGGTGGCGGGGGTGGATCTCACGGGGGCGGAAGACGACGTCACCCCCGTCCACGAGCTCATCGCACGCGATGCGGACGGCAGCGTGCTCGAGCGGCGGGTCGTCGACCGGCCGAACGGCTGAGTCGCGCCCAGGAGGGCCTTGCATCGCCGGGCCGAGGTCGCTCAGGCCGTGATCACGAGCGCGATCCCGAGGGCGAGGAGCCAGATCGACCAGCCGATGTACGCGACCGGGATGACGGTGCCGGCCAATCTCCACCCGGCCGGTTCGACGGATCCGACGAACTCCAGCGACCCGAGGAGGAAGAGCGGAGCGAGGACGAGCCCGATGATCCCGAAAGCCGGGTGCAGGACATCGGACTGGATCAGGGCGACGCTCATCCGCCGCCGCGAGGAGCGGCCCGAGCAGCATGCGACCGCCCCCATCCGACACGCGAACCGAACGGATCGATCCCGTCGTCAGCCCCTCCCGGATCGTGCGCGTCCCCCGTTGGTCGCGACAGTAGGTGCGCCTCCGACGAGGGTCAAGGATGGGCCGGACGTCCGCGGCCGGCGTTTGCTCGGCACCTGGCGAGTGGGTAGGTTCGTGGCATGGCGCGCGGCGGGGGACTGCGTGAGGCCCTGCGGGAGGTGGCGCAGAGCGCGTCGAACGTCGCCCGCCTCCAGGCGGAGCTCAGCAGATCGGACCTCAAGCAGACGAGCGCGCTCGGCCTCGGCGCCGCGGTCTTCGGGGTCCTCGCGTTCCTGCTGCTGACGACCCTGTTCGTCATCGCCCTCGCGATCCCGCTCCCGGCCTGGCTCGCCATCCTGATCGTCATGCTCGTGTACATGGCGATCGCGGCGGCCCTCGGTGCGGCCT
>DATBHM010000066.1:0-11645 GCA_036557505.1 Actinomycetota bacterium
CGGTCGTGTGGCTTGCGTCGAAGCGGATGTCGGTTCCGGGGGTGGAGAGCTCGAACGGCTCGTAGGGGACCGCCAGCCACCCGGTCTCCCCCGGTGAGTGGGCCACGGTCACGGTCGCCGAGACCACCTCGACGTCGGTCCCGTGGGGGAGCCTGGGGACGGTGATCGGCAGGGAGGCGTTCGATCCGTACTTCCGGCCGGTCGTGGCGTCGATGTCGGCGGTGGTCCACTGGTCGCCGTCGAAGTCGTCGAGCGCGAGCCACCTCCAGTAGAACCCGTCCTCGCGGGGGACGTGCACGCTGAACAGCGGGACCGGGTTGCGGAGCTTCAGGGCGGCGGAGACGGACACCAGCGGGTTGATGACACTGTTGTCGCTCGCGCCGAGGTCGATGACGGGCTTGGAGTGCAGGCCCGGCAGCAGGCCGGGGACGAGCAGGGCCACGCCGATGACCATCGCGGCGACCCGCCGGGCACCGCGCGTCGTGCTGGCCGAGACCGATCGCCGGTGGACGTCGGCCAGTCCGGACGACCACGGCCGGACCGGCCCCCACTGCCGCACCCGGCGGAGGCCGTCGGCGAACAGCAGGGCGAGCACCCCGAGCAGGAACAGCACCGCGTACCCCGGTCGCGGCCCGTCGTCGAGGACGACGCCGGCGAACGCCACGAGCGCCGCCGCGGGCGCCGCGGCGAGCAACGGGCTTCCCGAGCGCACGGCGAGCGCGTGCGTCGAGAACGCGGCCGTCCACACGGCGGTGACCGCCGCCATGAACAGCGGACGGAGCGGCGGCGTGGGCGCGACCTGGACGTCGGCCTGGTGGCCGACCCGGCCGAGCGACCGCCCGATCGCGTGCACGGTCTTCCCGAGCGGCAGCCCGTGCCACAGGGTGTGGGGGAACACGAGGATCCCGATCACCCACAGCAGCCCGATCGCG
Source organism: Actinomycetota bacterium (assembly GCA_036557505.1). Classification (GTDB taxonomy): domain Bacteria; phylum Actinomycetota; class UBA4738; order UBA4738; family JACQTL01; genus DATBHM01. Next base: position 933 of record DATBHM010000066.1, read on the forward strand.
CTCACCACCGCCGCCAGCAGTGGGCTTCGGCGCTCGAACAGCGTGGCCAGTCCGATCGAGATCAGGCCGACCAGGACGAGCTTCCACGTCGGCATCCGCCCCGCGAAGACCCGCCCGAACGCGATCGCCGCGGCCGAGGTGGCCAGGACGACCGCGCCCAGCTGGATCAGCCGGTGACTGCGGGGAGCTTCCTGGAGTTCGCGTGCCATCGATCTGCCAGCCTTCCCTGCGGGGGGAGCACGAAGACGTCCCACCCCGCCCGCACCAGCGACAGCCGGGCGGTGGTGGCCTGTTCCACCATGTTCGCCCGCTGCCCCTCGGGCAAGGTGTCGGGGTCGATCGGGTAGATGAACGCCGCCATCTTGGGGCCGAACACGGTCCCGATCCGGATCATGGCCGCCACGTCGGCGGGGTGCGGCGGCGAGGTCACCACGACGAGCGTGGTGTCCGGCACCGCCGTGGTGCGCAGCGGGACGAGCATGCTGCCGAGCGGCTTGGTCGGCGCGTGCGACGCCGAGGCCAGCGCCTCGAGGAACGCATCCTCCGTCACCGGCACCGGCCGGAGCTGCCCGGCGGCGAGCCGCAGGGCGAACCCGCTCCGCGACAGGTGGACGCCGAGCGAGGCGGCGACGGAGACGGCCTTCTCGAAGGGCTCGGAATACGCCTGGCCGAACGCGCCGACCCTCGTGTCGAGGACGACGGTGGCGAGCGAGCGCCGGGCCGACTCGTCCTGGCGGATCATCAGCTTGCCCCGGCGGGCCACGCTCGGCCAGTGGATCCGGCGGAGGTCGTCGCCGAGCATGTACTCCCGCATCGTGTAGAACTCCTCCGCGGTCCTGAACAGCTGCCGGCTCGCCGACTCGCCGGCCCCCGAGCCGTACTGCGACGACGGCGCGCGGTCGAGCTCCTCGATCTCCGGGAACACCACGAGGTCGTCCCGCTCGGAGAACTCCAGCCGGACCTTCGTGAGGGCGAACGGGTCCGACAGGTCCATCCGGAGCGGCCCGATGGAGAACCGGCCGCGGGTCCGGCACACCATCGAGTAGCTGACGCGCTGGGAATTCCTCCCGGGGATTCCGGAGAGCACCAGCCGGGCGGGCCGGCCGAGCGTCGGGGGCAGGCGGTCCTCGACGAGGATGAACGACGTGGAGGTGGGGGCGCCGTTCTCCACCTCGAGCTCGACGGTGACCCGCTGCCCGGGCTGGACCTTGGTGTGGGACAGGCGCCGGGTGACCTGCAGCCGGGCCTTGGTCCATCGGACCATCCCCGCCGAGGCGAACGGCAGCACCGCGATGCCAACCGCAACGATGTGGAGCTCGGGGGAGCCCACGAAGCGGGCGGCGATCCACATGCAGATCGCTCCGGCGAAGACGACGAGGCCGCGTCCCGACGGCACCGGCCTAGCCCCTCGTCCCCGCGGCGCGCGCGAGGCGCCGGCTCACCGGCTCAGGCCTCGCCCCGGACCGGGACCGAGACCTGCTGGAGCACCTCCGCCAGGATGGTCGCCCCGTCCCGCCCGCCCATCGCGGCGTCGGCCGTGACGATCAGGCGGTGCGACAGCACCGGGATCGCCAGGTTCTTGATGTCGTCTGGGACCACGTAGTCGCGGCCCTCGGCGGCGGCCATGGCCCGGGACGCCCGCAGCAGCATGATCGACGCCCGGGGGCTCGCCCCGAGGTAGATGTCGGGGTGGACGCGGGTCCCCTCGGACAGGGACACGATGTACCGGCGGAGTGCCGGCGCGACGTGGACCTCCCGGGCCTGGGCGGCCAGCTCCCGGACGACCATGGCGTCGGCCACGGGTGCCAGCTCGTCGAGGGTCGAGTGATAGCCATGGGTGGCGAGGATCCCCACCTCGGCCTCCGCCCCGGGATAGCCGACATGGATCCGCATCATGAACCGGTCGAGCTGGGCCTCCGGAAGGGGATACGTGCCCTCGTGCTCGATGGGGTTCTGGGTCGCGATGACCATGAACGGCGTCCCCAGCTGGTAGGTCTCGGTGTCGACCGTGACCTGCCGTTCCTCCATGCATTCGAGAAGAGCGGACTGGGTCTTGGGGGAGGCCCGGTTGATCTCGTCGGACAGGACGATGTTGGCGAAGATCGCGCCCGGCTTGAACTCGAAGTCCCCGCGTTCCTGGTTGAACACGTTGACTCCGGTGACGTCGGTGGGCAGCAGGTCGGGCGTGAACTGGATGCGGCGGAACGAACAATCGATCGAACGGGCCAGGGCCTTGGCCAGGAGGGTCTTGCCCACCCCGGGGACGTCCTCGATGAGGACGTGGCCCTCCGCGACGAGCGCCACGAGCGCGAGACGGACCTCGCGCGTCTTGCCCTGGACGACCTTCTCGACGTTGTCCTGGATGGACCGGAAGCGGGCCTCGAACGCCTCCCAGTCCACCTGCTCCTCTCGCGCCTCCACAGCCGCCTCCACGCGCTCGCTCTCGGCCATCTTACCGGCTCCTTTTTCCAGCACTTCGCGAACGAACCAACGGCGGGCGACGACACAATGCCCCCGCGAGCAATACGCAGGGCAGGGCGACCCGGGTTTCCCGAGTATCCCCACCGGACCGGGATTGGACGCGCGTCGGGGGAGTTTGGTGCCCGGACGAAACCCCAGCAGGAACCCCAGAGCGAACGCTCATGGGCGTGGCGACGTCGGGGGAGGTGGCGTCGCCGTGAGTGGAGGAGCGAAGACGGCGGCCGGCCGCACCCGTCATCCGTCGGTACGCCCCGCGCGGCCCCTTGTTCGCTTCAAGGCGCCCTTCATGGTCGGGAACGGACCAACCGCCGTCTTCGACGCATGTAATTACACCTCTGTCATTCGATCGTCAAGCCGGGGGCGGGGGATGTTGCCGGGTGATCGCGCAACCACCATTGGTCCATCCGATGCCGACGGCCGCATCGCAATGCGCCGGCGGGGCTGCCGTTCCCCGGGCGAACGTGCAGGTCGCCGTATACTCGCGACTGTTCCGGCGATGGCTCGAGCACTCGTTCTCAATGCGACCGACCAACCGCTCGCGGTGGTTCCCGCCAAGCGGGCAGTTGTCCTCGTGCTCAAGGACAAGGCCGAGGTCCTCGCTTCCAACGGCGTGACCTTCCGCTCGGAGCGGCTGACGATGGCGGCGCCGTCGGTCGTCCGCCTGCGGTACTTCGTCCGCATCCCGTACCGGGCACACGCCGCGCTGACCCGCCGCGCCGTGTTCGCCCGTGACGGCTGGGTGTGCCAGTACTGCGGACGCCCGGCCGAGAACGTCGACCACGTGGTGCCGCGCTCCAGGGGGGGGACGCACACCTGGGACAACGTCGTGGCGGCGTGCCGGCGCTGCAACTCCCGCAAGGAGAACCGCCTGCACACGGACATCGGGCTCCGGCTGGCGCGCCAGCCGTTCGCGCCGAGCGATTCGTTCCGGCTGTCCCTGGGACGGCCCGACCCCGAGTGGGAGCCCTACCTGGCCTGAGCGGCCGGCGGTGCACCTGACATGGCGATCCGCACGCACTCGGGCAAGTTCGTCGTTGCCGGCGTCATCGTCCTCGCGGTCCTCAGCACGTTCCTGTTGAAGGTCCTGACCTCGGGAACACCGAGCGACCTCCGGGGCCCGGCCTCGCCCGGGGCCACCCCCCGGGGGACGGTCACCGTCCGGCCGACCTCCGGCCCCGCCACCCCGGGAAGGAGCGTCGGGGTCGACATCGACTCCTCGTGCGGCTTCGACGCCGCGGTCGACTTCGACGGGGCCTTCTGGGTTCCGGGGAACGGGCGATCCCTGGCGTCCGTCGGGCGAAAGCTGGTCGCCCCGGTGGACCCAGCCTCGGTCACGCTGCAGGCGGAGGACTCGGCCCTGCTCCGAACGGCCGCCGGTCAGGTCGTCGTCCTGGTCCGGAGCCGTTCCGGCACCGCATCGAACCCCGTCTGCTGACGGCGCGTACCTCCCCCGCGCGCCGGGGAGGCCGCCGCACCGCCCGGTCGACAGAGGGGAGCACCGGTGGAGGAAACCACGCCGCTCCCGCCCGTCCCGCGCCGCCGGGCGGACGCCAAATCCGCCACATCCGTGAACACTCGCTGACTCGTCGCTCCCTTTTTCTCATCTGCATCTTGCGCCGGTGGAGGGCCAGTGGTAGAAAGTGGCGCCTGAGTGGAGGAGAAGGGGAGTGGGCGTGTCGGACCTGCTCGGCACCCACAGCTATCAACTGGACGCCAAGGGCCGGATCTCGCTGCCCGCGAAGTTCCGCGAGCAGCTGGGGGACGGGGCCTTCCTGACCCTGGGCCAGGAGGGCTGCCTGTGGGTGTTTCCCCGGTCGGAATGGGACCGGATCAGCGACGAGGTCCATCAGGCGTCGCTGCGGAGCACCGACGGGCGTGCCTACTCCCGCATCTTCTTCGGCTCGGCCGAGGGCGTGAACACCGACGGCCAGGGCCGGCTGACGATCCCGCTCCGGCTGCGGCAGGCCGTCGGCATCGATCGCGAGGCCGTGGTCATCGGCGTGCGCGACCGAATCGAGGTGTGGGACCGGGCCCGGTGGGACCGGTATTCGGACCAGTACGGCGGGGCCTACCAGACGGGGGCCATCTCGCCGGGAGGGAGGCAGGAGTGAGCGAGGGCACGGGGGTCGCCACGATCGCCAGGCGAACCCGTCGGCGCCAGAGGGTGGAACGGCGGGAGGCCCGCCTCGTGGAACCCGTCCCGGCGGAGCCGACCGACTGGCCCGAGTCGGTTCGCATCGTGGGGTCGCAGCCGTCGCTGTGGTCGGTCCAGTCGGAGCCGGAGCCCGCCGCCGCCAAGGCGCCGCCGGGGGTGGTCCGGCTCGGCCCGGAGGCCCTCGTGGTGGGCGGAGAGCTCGCGCTCTCGCGCGAGATCGGCCAGAGCTTCGCGCTCATGGGGCTGATGGCGCTCGTGCTGACGCTGCTCGTGGGGCTCGGGCTGCTCGCGGTCCGGATGTTGGTCTAGCGAATCGTTGGGGTGTCGTGGCGGAGCCGGGTGAGGGTTCCGGGCGGGGAACGGAAGGACGGAGGCACGAACCGGTCATGGTGGCGGAGGTCGTGGAGTTCCTGGGCCGCTCGAGGGCGGTCGTGGACATGACCGTGGGTGCCGGCGGACACGCCGAGGCGCTGCTCGAGGCGGGCGTCGGGCGCGTGGTGGGCGTGGACCGCGATCCGGACGCGCTTCGGCTGGCCTCCGCACGCCTCGCGCGTTTCGGCGAACGCTTCCGTGCCCTGCCGGGGGCGTTCGGCCAGGCGCCGGCCGCCGCCATCCGGGCGGGCGAGGTCGACGGCGTGCTGTTCGACCTCGGGGTGTCCTCGATGCAGCTCGACGAGGGGGAGCGCGGGTTCGGGTACCGGACGGACGGTCCCCTCGACATGCGCATGGACCCGGGCTCGGCCGGGCCGAGCGCGGCCGACCTGGTGAACGACCTGCCCGAGCAGGAGCTCGCCGACCTGATCTTCCGGTTCGGTGAGGAACGGCAGTCGCGGCGAGTGGCCCGGGCCATCGTCCGGGCCCGCGAACGCGGCCGCATCGAGACGACCGGCGAGCTCGCCGGCATCGTCGCCGGGGCGCTGGGACGTCGTCCTGGCCGGGCGCATCCCGCCCGCCGCACGTTCCAGGCCCTGCGGATCGCGGTCAACCGGGAGATCGAGGAGCTCACCACCTCCCTGCCCTGGGCGGCGAGCGTCCTCGCTCCCGGTGGCCGCGTGGTCGTGCTCGCGTACCACTCGCTGGAGGACCGCGAGGTCAAGCGGTTCTTCCGGGACACGGCGGCACTGCGGCCGCTCGTGAAGCGTCCGCTGGTCCCCTCGGAGGAGGAGGTCCTGCGGAACCCGAGGTCCCGGGGCGCCAAGCTCCGGGCAGCCGAGAAGGTCGATCCGGAGCCTTCCACCTCTCACTTCCCCGCCGGATCGGCCACGAGGAACGAGCCGTGAGCGCCGCCCCCCGCACGCTGCGGGAGGCGGCCTCGCGGCGGCCGTCGGTCCCGCCACCCCGGCGGGCGGCGGCGACCGCCTCCGCCCGCTCCGCGTCGGCGTCGACGACGAGCACGAAGGCGAGGAGCACCGCGCGGGCGGGAACCGCCGCGCGCGGGGCTGCCGTCCGATCGGCCACGGTCCGAACCCCCTCTCCCCGGACCGCCAAGGCGCTGTCCGGCGGCACGGCCTCCCCCCGCGGCCGCGCCGCCGGGACCGCGCGGGCCGCCGCGGCGACCCTCCCAGCGCCGCGCACGGCACCGGGGCGCACCCCGGCCGCCCGTGTGGCGCCTGCACGGGTCCCGGCACTCCCGGCGCCCGGCCGGCCACCGCTCGCCCCCGCCCGGAAGGCGCCCTCGGCGCCCGGGCGCCTCCGTCCCGCTCCCGATCGAGGAGCTCCGGTGCGGCGAACCCCCCATCGCCGCTCCGCTCCCGCGCCGCGCCCGGCGTCCTCCCCGCGCCGGGCGCGGCGCCACTCCACCCTGTTCCTGATCTGCTCGGGGCTGCTCGTCGCGGGCCTCGTGCTGGGGCTGGTCACGCTGAACGCGATCGTCGCGCAGTCGTCGTTCACCGTGGACGACCTCTCCACCAGGGTCCAGGAGCTGCAGCGCGAGGCGCAGGAGAAGCGGCTCGAGTACGCCCATCTCACCGCCCCCGACCGCATCGTGTCGGCCGCGGGCACGCTCGGTCTGCGCCTCCCGGCCCCGGGTGCCGTCCAGGTCATCCACGTGGCGGGGTCCGTGCCGCACGGTGCGGGGAACCCATCGGCCGGCGCCGGGCCGGCGGGGGACCGGGGGTGAACCGGCCGCCCCTCGGACGGCTGGGAACCCTGTTCGTCGTTCTGATCCTCGGGTTCGCCGCGATCACGGTCCGGCTGGCGTTCCTGCAGGTCCGCGACGCCGACGCACTGACCGCGCTGGCGCTCCAGCAGCGTCTGCGGACCCTGGAGCCGCCGGCCGACCGCGGCGCCATCCTCGACCGGAACGGGCGCGAACTCGCGATGTCGCTCGACGCGGCCGCCATCTACGCGGATCCGTCGCTCATCACGCACCCCTCAACGGTCGGCCGACGCCTGGCGCCGCTGCTCCACGAGCGCGCCGCCGACATCACGTCCGAGATCCAGGATTCGGCCTCGCCGCGGTTCGCCTATCTGGCGCGCCAGGTCGACACCGACGTCGCCGACCGCGTCAGGAAGCTCGGCATCACCGGGATCGGGTTCCTCCCGGACACCAAGCGGTACTACCCGAACGGCGCCACCGCCCCCCAGGTGCTCGGGGTCGTGGGGGTGGACGGGACCGGCGAGTCCGGGCTCGAGTACGAGTACCAGCGCCGGCTCGCCGGCCGCGCCGGGAAGGAGGTCTTCGAGGTCGACCCCGACGGGCACCCCATCCCGCTCGGCGAGAACCGCGACCGACCCCCCGTGGCCGGCGAGAACGTGGTCACCACCATCGACCGGGAGATCCAGTACCGGGTGCAGCTGGCGCTGGCCCAGGCCGTCCGGGCGAACCACGGCAGGGGGGGCACGGTCATCGTGCTGGACCCCCACACCGGGGACATCCTGGCCATGGCCTCGGAGCCGAGCTTCGATCCGACGCGGATCCACGACTACCGTTCGGACTGTCCATGTCTGCAGAACCCGGCGATCGTCCACGTGTACGAGCCCGGGTCGGTGAACAAGGTGATCACCGCCTCGGCCGCGATAGAGGAGGGTCTCGTGTCGCCCGGCGAGCGGTTCTCGGTGCCGGACGAGATCACGCTCGACCCCAGCAACTGCCCGGAGTGCGTCTTCCACGACGCGCACCCCCACCCGACCCAGCGGATGACGATCGCCGACATCATCGCCCAGTCGAGCAACGTCGGAACCATCAAGCTCGCCCAGCGCGTCGGCGAGACGGGGATGTCGCAGTACCTGGCGCGGTTCGGGCTGGGCACGCGCACCGACGTGGGGTTTCCCGGGGAGAGCAAGGGCATCGTCCCGCCGCTCTCGGAGTGGACGGCCGCCAGCATGGGCACGATCCCCGTCGGCCAGGGCATCGCGGTGACGCCCCTGCAGATGGCGGCCGTGTACGGGGCCATCGCCAACCACGGCGTCTGGATCCAGCCCAGGCTCGTGCGCGGGTTCGTGGACGGGAACGGCACGTTCCACCCGGCGCCGCCCGCGAAGACGCACCGCGTCGTCTCCGTGCAGACCGCCGACGAGGTCACCCGGATCCTGTCCTGGGCGGTCGACGCGGGCACCGGGACCAACGCGCAGATCCCCGGGTTCTGGGTCGCCGGCAAGACCGGCACCGCGCAGATCCCCAAGGCGCACGGCGGCGGGTACTCGAACCAGTACGTCGCGTCGTTCATCGGGTTCACGCCGGCGTCGGACCCCCAGCTCGTGATCGCCGCGATCATCGACCGGCCGGTGACGGAGTACGGGGCGCTGGCCGCCGCCCCGCTGTTCCGGCAGATCGGCCAATGGGCGATCGCCCGCATGCGGATCGCTCCCGCGCCCAAGCCCCCCGTGCCGCCGCACATGCTCTCGGCAGGGTGATCCGCGTGCTGCCACGCTCTTTCGGGAGAGAGGCAGGATGGGGCCGATGCTAGACTCGGGCGGCGTCCCGGCCCCGCCGCGCGACCCGCGGCCGGAGGGGCCGAGCGACCGAACCTCCATCCCGTTTCACCACGAACCGTTGTCCGAGACTTCCCCGGCGCACGCACGGCCGCGGGCCCTGGCCGACCTCGTCCGGTCGACGCCGGGCGCGCAGGTCCTCGGCGACCCCACCGTCGGCGTCCGGGCCGTGACGTACCGGTCGGACGAGGTACGACCCGGCTCGCTCTTCTTCGCCGTCCCCGGCACCCACGTCGACGGCCACGACTTCGCCGAGGCCGCCGCGGCGGCTGGCGCATCCGCGGTCGTGGTCGAGCGGCGGCTCCCCGTCGAGTGCGTCCAGGTGGTCGTGGACTCCGTGCGCGAGGCCATGGGGCCGATCTCCGCGGAGTTCCACGGGCGTCCCGCCGACCACATGACGGTCGTGGGCGTGACCGGGACGAACGGCAAGACGACCATCACCTACCTGCTGGAGTCGGTGTACCGCGCAGCGGGGCTCAGGCCGGGCGTGATCGGGACGACCGGCGTGCGGATCGACGGACGGGCCGAGCCGTTCGCGCGGACCACGCCGGAGGCGCCCGACCTCCACCGGCTGCTCGCGGCCATGCTGGCGTCCGGGGTGCAGGCGGTGGCGATGGAGGTCTCGTCGCACGGGCTCGACCAGCACCGGGTCGGCGGGCTGCGCTACGCGTGCGGGGTGTTCACCAACCTCACCCAGGACCATCTCGACTACCACGGCACGATGGAGGAGTACTTCGGGGCGAAGGCGAAGCTGTTCACCCCGGAGCTGGCCGACCGCGGCGCGACGAACTGGGACTCGCCCGAGGGGCGGACCCTGATGGGCGCCCTGATCCCCATGACGTCGTTCGGCGCGTCGGAGGGCGCGGACCTCCACGCGACCGGGGTCGCGACCGACGCGCGGGGCCTGTCGTTCCGGGTGGGCGAGGTGGAGGTCCGGTCGCGGCTGCGTGGCCGGTACAACGTGGAGAACTGCCTCGCGGCCTACGCGGCTGCGCACCTGGTCGGCGTCGAGCCCGAGCGCGCCGCACGGGGGATCGCCGGGCTGGCCGGCGTGCCGGGACGGCTCGAGCCGGTCGAGGAGGGCCAGGACTTCCTGGTCGTCGTGGACTACGCGCACACGCCCGACAGCCTCGACAACGTGCTCCGGGCGGCCCGGCCGCTCGCCGGGGCCGGGCGCGTCATCGTGGCGTTCGGGTGCGGCGGGGACCGCGACCGCGGGAAGCGGCCGCTGATGGGGGAGGCCTGTACGCGGCTCGCCGACCTGACCATCGTGACGAGCGACAATCCACGTTCGGAGGATCCGCTCGCCATCATCGGGGAGATCGAACCGGGAGCCGCCCGCGGCGGCGGCCGCTACGAGGTCGAGCCAGACCGCCGGGCGGCGATCGCGCAGGCGCTCGCGTCGGCGGCGCCGGGCGACGTGGTCGTCATCGCCGGCAAGGGACACGAGACGGGGCAGGAGTTCGCCGACCACACGATCCCGTTCGACGACCGGCTGGTCGCCGCGGAGGAGCTGCGCGCGCTGCTGGGGGGCGCCCGATGAGGCCCCGCCGGCTGTCCTCGGTGGCCGCGGCGGTGGGCGGATCGGTCCTCGGGCCCGACGTCCCGGTGACGACCGTGACGACCGACAGCCGGGCCGCGTCGGCGGGTTCGCTGTTCGTGGCCCGGGCCGGCGAGTCGACCGACGGACACCGGTTCGTACCGGACGCGTTCGCGGCGGGGGCGGCCGCGGCGATGGTCAACCGGATCGACGATTCCCTCGAGGGGCGGTCGTTCGTCGTGGTCGACGACCCCGGTCGGGCGCTGCTGGATCTCGCCCGCGACGAGCGCGGCTCGCTCCGGGCGGCCGTCGTCGGGATCACCGGCTCGACCGGGAAGACCTGCACCAAGGACCTCACGGCCGCCGTGCTCCGCGCCCGGTACGAGGTCGTGGCCAGTCCGGCCTCGTTCAACAACGAGGTGGGCATGCCGCTGACGCTGCTGTCCGCGGGGCCGGACACCGACGTGCTGGTCCTCGAGATGGGGAGCCGGGGGATCGGCCACATCCGCGACCTGTGCGAGGTCGCCCGGCCCGACGCCGGCATCGTCACGAACGTGGGAATCGCCCACCTCGGACTGTTCGGCAGCCGGGAGAACATCGTCAC
>DATBHM010000067.1:0-13714 GCA_036557505.1 Actinomycetota bacterium
GCGCCGCCGGGGCCTCGCGGCGGCGCTCGTCGGCGCCGGGGCGCTCGTCACCGCGATCAGCCCGGTGATCACGCCGGACGACGCCGGGCAGGTGGCGCTGGTGTTCGTCCTCCCCCCGGTGGTGCTGGCGCTCGCGCTGTCCGTGGCGCACCGGCGCGGGGCCAGGATCGCCTGCGGCGTGCTCGCGCTGCTGGACGGGGTCTTCGCCCTGGTCATCGGCCTCCTGGCCTCGCTCCAGGACGCCCCCGACGCCATCCCGCTCATCCCGGGCGGAGTGCTCGTCGCCCTCGGCGGCATCCGTGCGCTCGCCCGTGCGCCGACCCGGACGACGCCTCCGCCGCCGCCCGGGAGCGTCCCCGCCGGGCCGTGAGTCTGGACACTTGTGAGCATGGAAGTTCCGGTCGAGAGTAGCCGAACCTTCGACCTCAACTCGACCTCAGGAAAAAACACAGGTCGACGGGGGTGAAATGTCCGCGAACGCCGTGTCGGCGAGTTGCCATGCCCCTGTGGCGTCGGGTACAACGAGTGCGCCCTCATGGCCGAGAGCACACACCGACGATTCGCGTCGTCCCCCGGCGCGAGCACCGAAGGCTTGACCGGGTTCCTGGGTCGCGACATGGCTGTCGACCTCGGGACCGCGAACACGCTCGTCTACGTTCGGGGAAGAGGCATCGTCCTCAACGAGCCGTCGGTGGTGGCCATCAACACGCTGAACGGCAACATCCTGGCCGTCGGCGCGGAGGCCAAGCGCATGATCGGCCGCACCCCCAGCCACATCCGCGCGGTCCGTCCGCTGAAGGACGGTGTCATCGCCGACTTCGACGTCACGGAGAAGATGCTCCGGTACTTCATCCAGAAGGTGCACCGCCGGCGCATGCTGGCGAAGCCCCGCGTGGTCGTGTGCGTTCCGTCCGGCATCACGGGCGTCGAGCAGCGCGCCGTCGAGGAGGCCACGATCTCGGCCGGGGCGCGCAGGGCGTTCATCATCGAGGAACCGATGGCCGCCGCGATCGGCGCCGGGCTCCCCATTCACGAGCCGACCGGCAACATGATCGTGGACATCGGGGGCGGCACGACCGAGGTCGCGGTCATCTCGCTCGGGGGCATCGTTACCTCGAGCAGCCTCCGCATCGGCGGCGACGAGCTCGACGAGTCGATCATCCAGTTCGTCAAGAAGGAGTACTCGCTGCTGCTCGGCGAGCGCACGTCCGAGGCGATCAAGGTCGCCGTGGGGTCGGTGTTCCCGATGCCCGACGAGCTCATCGCAGAGATCAAGGGTCGGGACCTGGTCTCCGGACTGCCGAAGACGATCCACGTCACGGCCGAGGAGGTCCGCAAGGCGATCGAGGAGCCGGTCTCCTCGATCATCGACGCGATCAAGAACACCCTCGACCGAACCCCGCCCGAGCTGGCGGCGGACATCATGGAGAAGGGGATCGTGCTCACCGGTGGCGGGGCGCTGCTCCGCGGACTGGACGAGCGGTTGAAGCACGAGACGGGAATGCCGGTGCACATCGCGGACAACCCGCTGTCCTCGGTGGCGATCGGCTCGGGCAAGTGCCTGGAGGAGTTCGAGGTCCTTCAGAGGGTGCTGGTCAGCCCGTCCCGTCGATAGGAGGCCGTCGTGGCGATCGGCGGACGGACGCGTAGCACGCGTGGGCTGGTGATCCTCCTCGTCGTCGCCTCCCTGGTGATCATCACCGTCGACTTCCGGGAGGGCTCGAACGGGCCCCTGTCCAAGCTCTCCGACGGCCTGCACTCGGTCGTGCTCCCGATGCAGGACGCCGTCTCCCGGGTCTTCCATCCGGTCGCGGCGTTCTTCGGGGCGCTCGCCCACCTGCCCTCGCAGCAGCACAAGATCGACCAGCTGCAGCAGCAGGTCGACGCCGGGAAGGCCGACCAGGTCCAGTACCAGCAGGCGCTCAAGGAGCTCCAGCAGGCCGAAGGGCTGATCGCCGTGGCGAAGAGCTACGACTTCACCACGACGGGGGCGCGCGTCATCGGCAACGGCGTGTCGAACTTCGAGTGGACGATCGAGATCGACAAGGGCTCGAACGCCGGCATCAAGGTGGACATGCCGGTGCTCGCCGCGGCGGGGCTCGTGGGGAAGGTGATCCACGTGACGCCGTTCGGCTCGCAGGTGCTGCTGATCACGGACTTCGACTCCTACGTGGCCACCCGCCTGGAGGACTCCCAGCAGACCGGGCTGCTCCAGGGCCAGGGCCGCGCCGACATGATCATGAGCAACATCGCGCTGTCGACGAAGATCTCCAAGGGCGAACCGGTCGTCACGAGCGGCTACAGCGGGGGGCTGTTCCCGTCGGGCGTCCCCGTCGGCACGGTGTCCGACGTCAGCGTCGACCCCACCACCGGCGACAAAGAGGTCACCGTGACCCCGAACGTGGACTTCTCCTCGCTCGACATGGTCCTCGTGATCACCGAGTTCAACGGAGGATGACGGCGGACCGTGCGGCGTGGACTCCTGTGGACGGCGGTCGTCCTGGCCGCCCTGGTGCTGCAGAGCACCGTCTTCGCGCAGATCACCCTGCTGAAGGCCCGGCCCGACCTGATGTATCTCCTCACCGTGCTCGTGGCGCTGCTGGAGGGGCCGGCCTCGGGCGCCGTGCTGGGGTTCGCGGGCGGCATGGCGGAGGACTTCCTGCTGAACACGCCGAAGGGAATCACGGCGCTCACGCTGACGCTGCTGGGCTATGCGGTGGGGATGGTCCGGCAGTACATCGCGAGCCCCTCGGCGCTGGTCCCGGTGCTCATGGTCGGCGCGGGGACCGCGGTCGGCCTGATGTTCAACGGGCTGGTGAAGTTCCTCCTGGGACAGCTGGATGCCGGGTGGGGATACCAGCTGCAGATCGCGCTGCTGACCGGCCTGTACAACGCGATCCTCACGCCGCTGGTGTTCCCGCTGGTACGCCGGCTGGCGGAGTCGTCGCGCGCGAAACGGGTCTTCAGATGGTAGGGAGGTGTCCGCGATGACCGATGGGAAGTCGGGCGCGCGCCTCAAGGTGCTGGCGCTGCTGTGCGCCTTCATGTTCGCCGCGCTGGGGACCCGGCTGTGGTTCGTGCAGGTGCTCGCCCACGGCGAGGCGGTGTCTCAGGTCCAGCGGCAGGCCACCCGGACCATCGACGTCCCGGCGCCCCGGGGCCGGATCCTCGACCGCAACGGCGCGGTGCTCGCCCGCAACCGAACCAGCCTGGTGGTCACCGTCAACCGCCAGGACCTGCCGGCCGAGCCGGCGCGGAAGGCGTCCGAGATCCGCCGCCTGGCGACGGTCCTCCACCTGTCGCCCGGGGAGCTCCGGGACCGCATCGACACCAAGCGCTACTACGAGTTCACCCCGGTCCCTGTGGCCTTCGACGTCCCCAAGAGGACGTTCTTCTACCTCGGTGAGCACCGGCCGGACTTCCCGGGCGTGGGGATCGTCCAGGACTCGATCCGCGACTACCTCCAGGGGTCGCTCGCGGCCCCCGTGCTCGGGTACATCGGGCCGTTCTCACCGACCGAGGCCGCCGACCCGCGGTTCGCCCACTACTCGCAGGACGACATCGTCGGCAAGTACGGCGCGGAGCTCTCCTACGAGCACTACCTCCAGGGGACCAAGGGCCAGGTCGTCGATCAGGTGGACTCGAGCGGACGGAACCTCGGCCCGGTCCCGGGGGCGTCGACCCCTCCCGTGGCCGGCGACGACGTGTACCTCACGCTCGACGACGCCATCGAGAAGCTCGCGACCGAGTCGCTCGAGAAGGGCATGAAGGCGGCCCGGACGTTCGGCCTCCCGGCGAACGCCGGCGCCGTCATCGTCATGGACCCGAACACCGGCGCGATCCTGGCGATGGCGTCGAACCCGACGTTCGACCCGAACTGGTTCGCGACGGGGAACAACAAGGAGATCAACAAGCTGTTCGCGCCCGCCCCCAAGGGCAGGGCGTGCAACTCCACTGGGTGCGCGTCGGTCAACCGGGCCACCCAGGCGGTGTATCCGCCGGGATCGACGTTCAAGCCGTTCATCGCCCTCTCCGCGCTGGAGAACAAGTACGCGACGCTCAAGTCGTCGATCGACTGCCCGGCCACCTGGGCCGTCCCCGGCGTTGTGCCGCCCGACGTCAAGTCCAACTGGGACCCGGTGAACTCCGGGTTCATCTCGCTGTCCAAGGCGCTCGCCGTGTCATGCGACACCGTGTTCTACCAACTGGGATGGCGGGCATGGAAGGACTGGTACCACGACGGCCACCGCGAGAAGGTCCAGCGGGCCCTGCAGTCATTCGGCTTCGGCCGTCCCACCGGGCTCGACCTGCCGAGCGAGGACAGCGGCGTCATCCCCGACCCCAAGTACAAGGAGATCCACTACGCGAACGACCCGGTCGCGACCGACCGCAACTGGCAGCCCGGCGACTTCATCAACATGTCCATCGGCCAGGGCGACGTCGCCGTCACGCCGCTGCAGGTCGCGACCGCGTACTCGGCCCTCGCCAACGGCGGGACGGTCTACCGGCCCCACGTCCTCGACAAGGTCGTCGCCGCGGGCGGGAAGACCGTGCTCACGGCCAGGCCCCACGTGGACGGGCATCTCCCGTTCTCGCAGCGGGACCTCGACTACGTGCGCACCGCGCTCACCGGGGTGGTGCAGGGCGACGGGACGGCGGCGCAGGCCTTCGTCAACTTCCCGCTCAGCCGGATCCCGGTGGCGGGGAAGACCGGCACGGCCGAGGTCAACCCGTTCCAGCCGTACTCGTGGTTCGCCGCGATGGCTCCCGCGAACGACCCCCAGTACGTCGTGGTGGCGCTCATCGAGCAGGGCGGGCACGGGTCGCAGTCGGCGGCGCCCGTGGTTCGCCGGGTCCTCGACGGGCTGTTCGGCCTGCCGCTGACCGACCCGGCCACCGGGACGGCGAAGGACTGAGGATGGCGGTGATGGCGTGCAGGTGACGACGGAACGCGGCCGGAGCGCGCTCGGCATCGGGTCGCTGAGCGACCGGGCGCCGATCCGTCATCTCGACCCGGTGCTGCTCGTCACGACGTTCCTGCTCACCCTGGTGGGGACGTTCGCCATCTTCTCGGCGACGCACCAGGTCGCGGCCGGCGCCGACCCGTGGTCGTTCGTGAAGAAGCAGATCCTCGCGTGGGTGATCGCGGCCGTGGTGCTGGGCGCGGTCGCGGTCGTCGACTACCGGCTGGCCAAGGTGTACGCGCCGTTCCTGTACGCGGCCACGCTGGTGCTGCTCCTGCTGGTCCGGACGCCGCTCGGCACCGCCGCGAAGGGGGCCCAGCGGGGGTTCTACATCGCGGGATTCCAGTTCACGCCGTCGGAGTGGACCAAGGTGACGGTCGCGATCATGCTGGCGGCGTTCCTGTCGGAGCTGAAGACGCAGGACCTGTCGCTGCGCGACCTCATCCGGGCGTCGGTGATCGCGCTGATCCCGATGGTCCTGGTGTTCATCCAGCCCGACATCGGCACGACGATCGTGCTCGCGGCCATCCTCGGCGGCATCGCGGTCGTGGCCGGCGCCAAGACCCGGCACATCGCCGTGCTGATGGCGATCGGGATCCTGCTGATCGCGCTGGCGTTCCAGGTGGGCCTGATCAAGCAGTACCAGATCGACCGGCTGACCGGGTTCACCGGCAGCGGCACGACCGCGGCGACCTACAACCAGAAGGAATCGGAGATCACGGTCGGCTCGGGCGGCTGGAGCGGCACCGGGTACCTGCACGGCACCCAGACCAACCTGAACTTCGTCCCCGAACAGCACACCGACTTCATCTTCACGGTGATCGGCGAGGAGTTCGGGTTCGTGGGGGCGGCGGTCCTGCTGGTGCTGTACGCCCTGTTGCTGTGGCGGGCCATCCGGATCGCCGCGCTCTCGAAGGACAGGTTCGGGACGTATCTGGCGGCCGGCATCGCGTCGATGTTCGCCATCCAGATGTTCGTGAACATCGGGATGACCGTGGGGATCATGCCCATCACCGGGATCCCGCTGCCGTTCGTGTCGTACGGCGGGTCGTCGCTGGTCGCGAGCTACGTCGCCGTCGGCCTGCTGCTGAATATCCACATGCGCCGGCTGACCGTCGGCGCGATGGGCTGACCGGGGGGCGGTCCCCCGGCTACCGGATCGGCGGCAGGGCCACCGTCCACAGGAACGTCGACCCCTCCGGACCCGAGCGTTCCAGCACCAGGTCGCCGTCCATGGCCCGCGCGGCGGCCCGCCCGAGCGACAGGCCCACGCCGGCGCCCTGGTGGATCCGCGCGTCGAGGGCCTCGGCCTGCTCGAGCGGCTCGAACACCCGGTCCTGGTCCTCGGGCCGGATCCCCTCGCCCGCATCGGCGACGCGGACCTGGAGCGCGCCGGCGCCGAGCGTGATCGAGATCTCGACCGGGGTCTCCGCGTCCGAGAACTTGCACGCGTTGTCGACGAGCTCCTCGAGGATCCGCTGGACCAGCACGCGGTTGGCGAGGACCGCCGGGAGCCCCGGTTCGGACGTCACCCGGACCCGGGGCCGCGTGGCCGCAAGCTCGCGGGCGGTCGCATCGATGTGGATGCGGTCCTCCGAGCCGGTGTCGAGCGCCGATTCGAATCGTTCCACCAGCCTCGAGAGCGCGGTGGCCCGGCCGACCAGCCGTTCGAGCAGCTCGGCCCGCTGGCGGTCGTCGATGCCGCCCCCGGCGAGCGTCCGCGCGACCCCCAGGATGACGGTGATCGGGGTCCGGAGCTCGTGGCCCAGCCGCGCCACCAGCTCGTGCCGGCGGCTCACCCGCTCCACGAGGGCGACGTGGGCCTCCTCCAGCTCACGGGCCCGGTGGCGCTCGCGGTCCAGGGCCTCGGTGAGCTGGTCGATCACGCGGGGGGCCACCGCGGGGGAGAGCACGGCCCCGCCGCCGGCCGCCTCGGAGATCGCGTTGAGGATGACGTCGCCGTCGGAGTCCTTCAACACGTAGCCGGTGGCGCCGGCGACGAGCATCTCCCGGACGATCGTGTCGTCCTCCTGGGCCGTGAGCGCGACGACGCCCAGGGAGGGGCGCACCGCCTTCATCCGGCGGGTGGCCTCGATGCCGTCCATGACGGGCATCCGGATGTCCATGAGCACCACATCGGGGTCGATCCGCTCGAGCAGTTCGAGCGCGTCGCGCCCGTTGACGGCCTCGCCGGCGATCTCGTGGCCGCCGGCGCCGAGCAGGGCGACCAGCGACTCGCGGAAACCGTCGTTGTCGTCCACCACCATCACACGCAGGACTCGCGGCTCGCCGGAGACCGCGCCGGCGACGGGCGCGGAGAACAGCGTCCCTGGCCGACGGATGGCGTCGCCGGCGGGCGTGACGGGGCCGAGCCAGGATCGGGGGTGGGCCTCAGCCACGCCCGTCCCGTCCTTCCATGCGCATGTTCACTGTGGATCGGCGGTCCGAATGGCCCCCTTGATACCACGGAAGTCCGACCCGGAAACAGGCAACCGCTATTGCCCGATTCCAGTGATTCGATTGTCCCGGCCCCTACGGGTCAGGTGGGCCACGCATTGCTATCCTAGTTGACAGCTGTCCGCACCCTCGGTGCGGAGGGCCGACGGTGGCCCGGTGTGCGCCGGTGCCGCCGCCACCGAAGACGTGCTCGCCGGCTGCTGGGCCGGCGCTCCCCCCAGAGCGAGGCCCGGAACCAGGCGAGAGGAGCACCTCGGCCGCGCTGCGGCCACTGGCCGCCGACGGCGCCGCCCGACCCAGGGGGGCGCTCCACCCGGCGCCGGGAGCCGCGCACGGTGTTGACGACGGTTCCGCGCGCAGCGCGCGCTCCGGGTCACCGGATCTGAGCGCCCGCGCATCCTTCCGATCCCGAGGTTCTCCACGAGGGAAGGGAGAACCGCATGAACGACGAGCCCCAGGGGGCCGTCACCGAGCGGGCCGGCGCCGACGCGTCCGGGCCCGCCTCCGGGGCATCCGAGCCCCGATCCGACGTCGGGCGTTCCGCGCCGAACGACTCAGCGCCGAACGATTCCGCGACCGACGCGTCGGGCGACCTGCCGGGCGCGAGCGGCTCCGGGACGGGCACGGGGACGACCGGCGCCAGGCGCCGCCGCCGCGGCAGCCGCGGACGCGGGCGGTCCGGCTCCGGCCGTTCCACGACGGCCACGGCCGACGGCGACGAGACGTCCGAGGGTGCTGTCGCGGCGACGACCACGCCCGAGGTGAAGGCGGACGACGGCGACGGCGCCCGACCGTCGGGTGCCCGCACCGGCCAGGCCCGGCGATCGCGGCCGCGGCAGGCGACCGGCGACCGACGGTCCGACGGGGCCGCCGACGAGGCCGGGGACGGCGACGCCGCGAGTCCGCGCGCCGCGACCGCCGCGAACGGCGAGTCCGCGCCGGATCCGGGTTCGACGGCCGACGCCGCGTCCGCGCCCACCGCGTCCAGGCGACGCCACCGGGGCAGCCGCGGACGGGGCCGCAGCCGCTCGGGCGGCTCGTCCGCTCCGCCCGAGGCCGCCGACGCCGACGCGGAGGCCGCATCCGACGCCGCCACCGCACCACGGACGGCCGGCACCCGGGCGCGGCCCGCCGGAACGACACGCGAGGCCCGGACCGGATCGGAGTCCGCCGACAAGGGCGAACAGCCCTCGGGCGACGACGCACCGCTCTCGTCCTCCGCGAAACGCCGCCGTCGCCGCCGCCGGAGCGGCTCCGGCTCGGCGAACGGCGCGGAGGCAACGGCGGCCGCTGCCCGGGCCGACGGTACGCCGGGCGCCGGCGAGTCCGGCGCCGCCAACGGCAGGCAGCCCAAGCAGGCCAAGCGAACGGCCGTGAAGGCCGAGGCCGCGTCGCCCACCCGGACCAGGTCCCGATCCCGGACCGGGTCGCGTTCCGAGGCCGGCGAGGACGGCGGCCCGACGCGCACCCGGCGATCTCGGGCCACCATGCGCCGTCGCGAGCCCATGCCGGTCGTTCCCCGCGGGACGGACAAGCAGATGCTCATCACCGAACACGGCGAGCGCGACCAGATCGCCGTGGTCGAGGACCGGATGCTCGTCGAGCACTACATCACCCGGGTCGGCGCGAAGTCGATGGTCGGGAACATCTACCTGGGCCGCGTCCAGAACGTGCTGCCCGGCATGGAGGCCGCGTTCATCGACATCGGCAAGGGCCGCAACGCCGTGCTGTACGCGGGCGAGGTCAGCTACGACGAGGACATCGGCGGCCGCCAGCAACGCATCGAACAGGTCATCAAGCCCGGGCAGGCCGCGCTGGTGCAGGTCACCAAGGACCCCATCGGCGGCAAGGGGCCGCGCCTCACCCAGGAGATCAGCCTCCCCGGCCGGTACGTTGTCATGGTTCCGAACTCCGAGGTGTTCGGCATCAGCAGGAGGCTGCCCGACAACGAACGGCGCCGTCTCCGCACGATCATCAAGAAGGTCCACCCCGAGGAGCACGGCGTGATCGTGCGGACGGCGGCCGAGGGGGCCACCGAGCAGGATCTCACCGACGACCTGAAGCGGCTGGCCGCCGAGTGGGAGCAGATCTCCAAGCGCTCGAAGAAGGTCAAGGCTCCGGCCCTGCTGTACGAGGAGCCCGAGCTGACGGTCCGGGTCGTGCGCGACCTGTTCAACGACGAGGAGTTCAAGGAGATCGTCACGGACTCCGAGCCGGTGTTCGCGACCATCCGCGAGTACCTGAAGAGCGTGGCGCCCGAGCTGGTCGACAAGGTCCGAATGCACGACGGCCGGCTGCCGCTGTTCGAGCAGTACCACCTGGTCGAGCAGATCCACAAGGCGCTGGAGCGCAAGGTGTGGCTGCCCTCCGGCGGCTACCTGGTCATCGACAAGACCGAGGCCATGACCGTCATCGACGTGAACACCGGCAAGCACGTCGGCAAGGCGAACCTCGAGGACACGGTGACCAAGACCAACCTCGAGGCCGCCGAGGAGGTCGCGCGGCAGCTTCGCCTGCGCGACATCGGCGGCATGATCCTGATCGACTTCATCGACATGCTGCTCGAGAAGAACAAGCGTGAGGTCGTCGACACGCTGAAGAACGCGATGGCCAAGGACAAGACGCGTTCGCAGGTGTTCGACATCAGCCCGCTCGGGATCCTCGAGGTGACGCGCAAGCGCGTGTCGGGCGGGCTGCTGGACTCGTTCAGCGAGACGTGTCCCACCTGCGGCGGGCGCGGCATACTGATCACACACGAGATCTAGCTCGAACGACGAACGGGGGCGCCGCCCGGTGGTGGGCGGCGCCTTCGAGCGCGAGGGAGGCACACGACATGTACGCCGTCATCAAGGCAGGCGGGAAGCAGCACCGGGTCCAGCCGGGGGACGTCATCGAGGTCGAGCTGATGCACTCGAAGGACGACTCGGTGCAGTTCCACCCCCTGCTCGTCGTCGACGACGACAACAAGACCCACGTCGGCAAGGAGATCGCGAAGGCGGTCGTGACCGGCAAGCTCGTGGGGGAGCAGAAGGGCGAGAAGGTCAAGGTCTTCAAGTACCGGAACAAGACCGGCTACGCCCGCCACACGGGCCACCGCCAGATGTACACGCTGGTCGAGATCGGGGAGATCAAGCTACCCGGTCAGCGGGCCACGGCGAAGAAGGCGGCCGTGGAGCCGACGCCCGCCGAGGAGGGGTCCGAGGAACCGAAGCCGAAGTCCCCGGCGCGGTCGACCGCGGCCAAGGCCGCCGCCACGACGGCCCCGGCCGCCGAGGCCGAGGCCGAGCCCGAGGCGGAGGCCGAAGCCGGCGAATAGCGCTGGTACCCTGGGGCGGCGATGGCACACAAGAAGGGCGGCGGCTCCTCACGCAACGGCAGGGACTCCGAGTCCAAGCGGCTCGGCGTGAAGGCGTTCGGCGGTCAGGACGTGACCGCCGGCACGATCATCGTGCGCCAGCGCGGGACGCGGATCCACCCCGGCGAGGGCGTGGGCAAGGGCAGCGACGACACGCTCTACGCGCGCCGCGACGGCGTCGTGGGGTTCCACGAGTCGAACGGCCGCCGGTTCGCCACGATCAGCGCGGCCTCCGAGTAGCCCCTCAGTCGACCTTCCGGGCCCGTCGCACCGCTTCGCGGATCGCGTCCCGCCACGTCCTGATCACGCCGGCGACGTCCCCGCTCTGCTGCCACATGAACCCCGCGTTGTCGCTCCGCTTGCGGCGCGCCCGGACCCGCGAGACGTCCTCGTCGATCGGGGGCGGCTGGGCGAAGAAGAACGCCAGCCGGACCGGCACCGCGTCGCGGACGTACTCGACGTAGAGGACCGGGGAGCCCACCGGGCGCTTGACCTTGCGGATGGCCGTCAGCGGGACGACCTCGTGGTCTGACCCGCGCCGGTGCTCGAACCGGAGGTGGGTCGCGGTGAGCTGGAGGGTTCCCTCGATCTCCGCGCCCGGCGCGCCGAGCCTGCTGAGCCACACGCGCGCGGGGATCGCCGCCGGCCGGACCGGGGCGTCGTGGTTCGGGGAGCGATCCTGTTCCATCGGCGCACATCATCCAACCAGCGCGAGGTTTCGGGAGAATCGGGTCCGAGATGGGATTCGCGGACGAGATCCTGATGTTCGCCCGGGGCGGGAAGGGCGGCGACGGCGCCGTGTCGTTCCGGCGCGAGCCGTACACGCCCCGGGGCGGCCCGGACGGCGGCGACGGGGGGCAGGGGGGCTCGGTGGTCCTGGAGGTCTCGACCGGCCTGCGCGACCTGTCGTGGCTGGCCGACCATCCCCACCAGCGGGCCGGGAACGGCAGGCCCGGTGGGAAGAGCCGCTCGAGCGGTTCGGCCGCGGCCGACCTCATCGTCCGGGTCCCCGACGGGACCGTGGTGCGGGACGAGCGGGGACTGGTCGCCGATCTGGTGGGGGAGGGCGCCCGCGCGGTGGTGGCCCGCGGCGGCCGGGGGGGCCGGGGAAACGCCGCCCTGGCCACGGCGCGGAACCGGGCGCCGCGCACCGCCGAGGCCGGGGAGCCCGGCGAGGAGCACCGCCTGGAGCTCGAGCTCCGCATCGTCGCCGACGTCGGCCTGGTCGGCCTCCCCAACGCCGGCAAGTCGACCTTGCTGTCGAGGCTCTCGGCAGCCCGGCCCAGGATCGCCGACTATCCGTTCACGACGCTCACCCCGAACCTCGGCGTGGCCGGGGACGACGAGCGGTTCGTGGTCGCCGACATCCCCGGCTTGGTCGAGGGGGCGTCCGAGGGCCGGGGGCTGGGGCACCGATTCCTCCGTCACGTCGCCCGGTGCCGGGTGTTGGTGCTCGTGGTCGACCTCACCGCCGAGGACCCGCCGGGCGATCTGGCCACCGTCCGAGCGGAGCTGGCGGCGTACGATCCCGCGCTGGCCGAACGTCCCCAAGTCGTCGTCGGAACGAAGTCCGACCTGGTGGACGACCCCGACACGAAGGGGCTGGGCCCCGACGCCCTCATCGCGAGCGGGGTGAGCGGCGCCGGTCTCGACGAGCTCCGGGAGCGCGTCGCCGCCGCCGTCGCCCACGTCCACACGGAGGAGCCGGGGGCCCGGCCCTACGTCGTCCTGCGCCCGGCCCGGGAGCGGTTCGTCGTCCGGCGGGAGGGCGAGCGGTTCCGGGTGGTGGGCCGCGACGTGGAGCGGTGGGTCGCGGCGGTCGACCTCGACGACCCGCGGTCGGTGGCGACGCTCCAGCGGCGGCTGGTCAGGGAGGGCGTGGAGCGGAAGCTCGCCTCCGCGGGCGCCCGCCGCGGCGACGAGGTGGTCATCGGCGACCGGGCGTTCGAGTTCTTCCCGGAGGACGAGCCTCCGGGCCCGGATCAACAGTAGGAAGGGGAGTCATGGCCGATCGCAGAGGCGAGCTGATCGCGGAGGAGGATGACCGGTGGACGGAGCTGTGCGCCGTGCTCACCGGCGTCCCGCACGAACGGCTGCTCGAGCCCGGCGTGTTCGAGCAGTGGTCCCCCAAGGACCTGATGGCCCACCTGGGGTGCTGGATGGCGGAGGCCGCGAGCGTCCTCGAGCAGATCCGGTTCGGCACCTACGAGTCTACGGACGTCGACGTCGACGCCATGAACCAACGCTTCTACGAGGCCATGAGGGACCAGGCGCTCCGCGACGTGTGGGCGGAGATGGAGTCGGCCCGGACGCGGATGTTCCAGGAATGGGCGGCGCTGCCGGAGGTCACGGCCGACGCCGAGGAGTGGTTCGTGGAGTCCGGGCCTGCGCACGTGACGGAACACCTGCCGGAGCTGCGGGCGTTCCTCGGCCGGGACGGGGGCGCTGCGTAGAATCGCGGCCGTGGAACGACGCGCGCGCCTCGGCGTGATGGGGGGGACGTTCGATCCCATCCACCACGGCCACCTGATGGCCGCCGAGGAGGCCCGGTGGCAGTTCGAGCTCGACGAGGTCGTGTTCGTCCCGACCGGCCAGCCGTGGATGAAGTCCGAACGCCGCGTCTCGCCACCGGAGGACCGGTACCTGATGGTCGTGATCGCGACGTCCGCCAACCCGAGGTTCATGGTGAGCCGGCTGGAGATCGAGCGGGACGGGCCCACCTACACGGTCGACACGCTGCTGGCCATCTCGGCCGAACGCGGCGACGTGGACCTGTTCTTCATCACGGGGGCGGACGCGATGCTCGAGATCCTGCAGTGGAAGGATCCCGAGGGCGCGCTCGACCTCGCGCACTTCATCGCGGCGACGAGGCCGGGCTACGACCTGTCGCGGTTCGAGCACGGGACGCCCACCGCGCACCCCAAGGTGAGCGTGATGC
>DATBHM010000068.1:0-18850 GCA_036557505.1 Actinomycetota bacterium
CCGCCCTGCGGCGCCATGCTCACGAGGAGGCGCCTCCGTTCCCGGACGCGCCGGCGCCGACGCCGGACGCGCTCAGCTCGTCGATGTACGAGTCCACGAGCGCAAGCTGCCGGTCGTGGTCGAGCTCGGAGCCCACCACGCGCTCGGCCACCTGCACGGCGAGCGACCCGACCTCCCGGCGAAGCTCGCGCTTGGCGCGCTCCCGTTCGGCCTGGATCTCGAGCCGGGCGCTCTCGACCATCCGGTTGGCCTCGTCCTGCGCCTTCTGCTGGAGGTCCTTGCGGAGCTGCTCGCCGGCCTCGCGGGCCTCGGCCACGATGCGATTGGCCTCCTCCCGCGCGCCCGCGACCTGCCGCTTGTAGTCCTCGAGCATCTTGTTGGCCTCGGCCTGCGTGGCCTCGGCCTCCTTGATCTGCCCCTCGATCTTCGCGGTCCGCTCGGCGAGCGCCTCGCTGATGCGCTTGAACACGCCGGCCCGCCACAGCACCACGAGCAGCAGCACGAAGGCCACCGTGCCCCAGATGAGCTCGTTCCACGCCGGGATCAGGGGGTTCTTCGTCTTCTCCTCGGCGGCGAGGATCGATGCGTAGCCCAGCATCGACGCCTACAGGATGAACGCGAGGACGGCGCCGATGAGGGCGAGCACGTCGGTGAACGCGATGCCCAGGATCATGGTGGTCTGGAGCCGGCCGGCCATCTCGGGCTGGCGGGCCTGGCCCTCGACGGTCTTGCCGACCATGAAGCCGATGCCGATGCCCGGCCCGATGGTCGACAGGCCGTAGCCGATCAGGCTCACGCTCCCGCTGACCGCGGCGAGGATCACTCCGAACAGGTGCATTCCCTCTCCCTTCTCTAATGCTCTTCTGAGACCGACAGGGTGATGTACACGGCCGTGAGCAGGGTGAACACGTACGCCTGCACGGCGGCGATGAAGATCTCGAGGCCCACCAGGAAGATCGACAGGACGAGCGCCGGGATCGCGAGCGGGATGGTCGCCGGCAGGGCGACCAGGTACGCGGTGGCCACGAAGAACACGGTGAGGAGCACGTGGCCGGCGAAGAAGTTCGCGAACAACCGGATGGCGAGCGTGGCCGGGCGCAGGATCAGCGCGGTGATGAGCTCGATGGGTGTCAGCAGAACGTACGCGGGCTTGGGCACGCCGGGCGGGAACATCACGGCCTTGAAGTAACCGAAGAACCCCTTCTTCTTGATGCCGGCGTAGTTGTAGACCAACCACGAACCCGTCGCGAGGATCAGCGGGATGGCGATCCGGGACGACACCGGGAACTGGATGACCGGGATGACCTCGAAGAAGCTGATGATCAGCGCGAACAGGAACAGGATCGAGAGGTAGGGCTGCCAGACCGCGCCCTCCCGGCGGCCGATCACGCCCTCCACCACGTCGCTCGCCACGAAGTCGTACAGCGCCTCCATGGCGTTCTGCCCGCCGCGGGGCACGATCCTCGGCCTCCGGAACGCGAGGATGAACACCAGCGCGGCGAGCGCTGCCGCGACGAACTCCAGGATGACCACCCGGTTGATGCAGAGGGTGGTGCCGCCGATGTGCCAGATGCACGGCCACTGGTACAGCTCGTTGACCGACGGGATCGAGTCCTTGAACCCCGCCCGCGCCACGAGGACCGGCAGCAGTCCCTGGAGGTTGGCGAGCCCGAACACCTAGGCCCCGCTCCCCACCGGTGGCGCCCCCGACCGCTCCCCGGCCGGCTGGAGCTTGCCGGTCAGCACCACGTACGCCTCGTACATCGCGACGGCGATGGCCGTGGCGATCGCGGCGAACCCGAACGCGGCCACGTCCCCGCCCAGCGCCCGGACTGCGAACAGGCACCCGACGATGATCCCCAGCCGGATCAGCCACCCGCCCAGGGTGGCCGCCTGCATGGCCCCGGCCGAGACCCGCCGGGCCCGGCCCAGGATCACGACGTAGCCGGCGAAGCTGACGCTCACGACCAGGACGCCGAGCAGCGCGGAGATCGCCGCGTTCGGCCCGTTGACGGCGTAGCCGATGCCGAACGCGGCGACGGCCAGCACCGCCCCCGGGAGGAGGGCCCGCTTGGCCATCTGGCGTTCCGGCTGGTCGTCCGTCTCGCTCACTCGCTACTTCTGGTCTCTCGTGTACCTGACGAGCACCAGCCACGTGCCCCCGATGGCTCCCAGGATCAGCCCGATGGGCAGGAACAGGGCGTGGAAGCCGAACAGCCGGTCGAGCAGGTACCCGATGCCTCCCCAGGCCAGCAACCCGCCGAGCAGGAGTCCGATGATGGTCCAGGCGTCCGGGCTCGGCTGCCCGGATCCACCCTCCGGATTCCCGGCCATGGGCGCGCCATTCTACTGACGGGCACCGGGTGCGTCAAAGCGAGAAGAAACGCAAATCCGCTGGTCAGAGCGCATTTTCGGTTCCGCTTGTGAAACGGTTCACAAGGCCCGGGGCGCCGCCTTGCGATTGGCGATGACGTTCGCGATGGCGATGACCACGCCGACCAGGAAGATGATCGTCCCCATGACGAACACCTGCGGCGGGATCCCCACCTTCACGGTGCCGTAGACCCACAGTGGGAACGTCTGGGTCGAGCCCGCGACGAAGTTCGTGATGATGAAGTCGTCGATCGACAGGGCGAACGCGAGCAGCGCCCCGGCCAGGATGCCCGGGAAGATGATCGGGAAGGTCACCTTCCAGAACGTCACCCATGGCGTGGCCCCGAGGTCCTTGGCGGCCTCCTCCACGGTGAGGTCGAGCCCCGCCAATCGGGCCCGGACGGTGATCGTCACGAACGCGATGTTGAACATCACGTGGGCGATGATGATCGTGAGCATCCCCCGCGGGATCCCGAACGTGATGAACAGCGACAGCAGCGACGCGCCCAGCACGATCTCGGGGGCGGCGATGTTGAGGAACATCACGAACTCGCTCGTGCCCTTGGCCCGGAACCGGTAGCGGACCAGCGCCAGTGCCATCATCGTGCCGAGCACCGTCGCGATCAGCGTGCTGATCACGGCGACGACGAGCGAGTTCTTCAGCGAGTTCGTGAGGTCCGGGATCGCGAACAGCTTCTTGTACCACTCGATCGTGAACCCCTGCCACCGGAAGCTCACCCGCTTGAAGCCGCTGTTGTTGAACCCGTACAGGATCATCACGAGGATCGGCAGCAACAGGTAGAGGAGCACCCCGATCGAGTACACCGGCAGGATGTACCGGGTCCACCTCCGCCGCTTCCGCGGCGTCGGCGGCAGGGCTCCGACCGTCTCCTCGGCGCCGCGGTCGACGGTGACCGGCCGGGAGGCGCCGACCGCGCTCATACGTACTCCTCGATCTGGCGGGTCCCGAGCACCCGCGCGTAGAGCACGATCCCGATCACCAGCGCGATCATCAGGATGAACGAGAGGGCGGCCGCGGTCGGGTAGTGGAACTGGACCAGGTACTGATCCTGGATGATGTTCCCGATCATGAACGTGTTCGTCCCGCCGAGGATCTGGGCATTCAGGTAGTCCCCCACCGCGGGCACGAACGTGAGCAGGACGCCGGCGAACACACCGGGGATCGACAATGGAAGGATGACCTTCGTGAACACCCTGCGATTCGACGCGTAGAGATCGCGGGCGGCCTCCACGACCGTGCGGTCGACGCGCTCGAGCGCCACGTAGATGGGCAGCGCCATGAACGGCAGGAAGTTGTAGGCGATGCCCGAGATCACGGCGACGGGCGTGGCGAGCACGTGGAAGTTCTGCGGGAGCAGGTGCCAGCTCTTCAGCGTCCCGAGGATGATCCCGTTGTCCGAGAGGATGAACTGCCACGCGAGCGTCCGGATGACGAACGACACGAAGAACGGCAGCAGCATGATGAACAGCAGCGTCGTCTTGTACCGGCCGCCCCGGAACGCGATCCAGTACGCCAGCGGGTAGGACACGACGAGCGTCGCGACCGTCGCGATCGTGCCGAACACGATCGACCGGATGAACTGCGTGTGGTAGGTCGTGATGGCGTCGGTGTAGTTGGCGAAGTGCCAGGTGTTGCGGAATCCCTGGAACAGGTCACCGGTCTGCAGCGAGACAGACGCCATGAAGAACAGCGGCACCAGGAAGAACACGATGAGCCAGATGCCCCCCGGCCCGATCAGCAGGTAGGGGGACGCCGCCTTTCGGAACCCCCGGCGCTTCCTCGTCACGAGCTGTACACGGGTGACCACACTCCATCCCACTCGTCCTGCTCGGCCTGGCTCTTGAAGAACTTGTACTGCTTGGCCTGCGCCAGGTCCTGCGGGGTCGGGAACACGAGGGGGCTGTCGGCGACTGCCTGGTCCTTGAGCGTGTTCGACACGTACTGCTGGGCAGCCGGGACCGGCGACACGTACCAGATGAAGTCGGCCATCATGCCCGCGACCTCCGGCTGATAGACGAAGTTCATGTAGGTGATGGCGTCGACGGGGTGCTGCGCGTGCAGCGGGATGCACATGTTGTCGTGCCAGTAGATCGGCCCCTCCTTGGGGAACACGAACTTCATCTCCGGGAAGCCGTCGCCGCCGTTGGCCTTGGACTGCGAGGCGATGAAGATGTCGCCCGACCAGGCCTGCGTGATGACGATGTCGCCGTTCTCCAGCGCGTTGATGTAGCTCTGGTCGTAGAACGAGCGGATGATGCCGTCGTCGCGGGCCTTGATGACGTTCTGGGCCGCCGTCTTCCACTGGTCGGGCGTGGCGGTGTTCGGGTCGACCCCCGTGTAGTTGATGGCCGGGCACGGCATGTCCTGGTCGTTCGAGAACATCCCGACCTTGCCCTTGTACTTGGGGTCGAGCAGGTCGCCGAAGCTCGTCGGCGGCGTCTTGATGACCTTCGAGTTGTAGCCGATCCCGGTGAACCCGGACTGCCACACGACCGTGAACTTGTTCCCGGGGTCGTAGTTCGGGTTGGTGGTCTTGGGGTCGGCGTTCTTCTGCCAGTTGGGCAGGTACTTGTGATCGAGCGGCGTCAGGAAGCCGAGCTTGATCATCCGGTCGACCGGGCCTCCGTTGGTGATGACGATGAGGTCGTAGCCGGTGTCCTGCCCGTTCTGCAGGACCGGGATGATCTTGGCGAGGAACGGGTCGTTGTCGTTGATCGGGGTCGTGTACTTGACCTTGATCCCGGTGTCCTTCGTGAACTTCGCGAGGCTCGGGCTGTTGCCCGAGGAGTCGACGTCGATGTAGTCGGGCCAGTTCGCGAAGTTCAGCTGCCCGGAGGGCTTGCCGTCCCCGTAGATCGCCGACAGGTCGGAGGCGTTGACGCTCGGCGGCCCGCCGCTCCCCTTCACGCCGCACGCGGCGAGGAACGAGGCCAGGCCCGCTCCGGCGAGGCCCATTCCCGTGTACCGGAACATGTCCCGCCGGGAGATCCGGCGCTGGGTCAGGCCCCGCAGGAGCGCGGGGTCGATGATCGGCCGGTCTGGTGGTTGGTTGCGCTGGGTCACTCCTCGCCCTCCTCGTCGCCGTCGCCGGAATCGCCGGGTGTCACCGCGAACGTGTACTCCGGCCGCCACCGGATCCGCACCCGCTCTCCGGGGTGCGGGATGTCGGTGGTTCCCCGGTTCTGCTCGTACACGGTGAGCCGTGACCCGGCCGGGCCATCCACCGTGAACTGGTGGCTGACGCCGATGTACGTCACGTCGCGGAGGTCGCCCTCCACCGCGTTCCACCCATTGTCCGGCGGGGGGGCCGAAACCGCTTCGATGTGGATCTTCTCCGGACGGACGCCCACCCGGACCGAGGTTCCCTCCGGCACGCGGTCGGCCGGCACCCGGACCACCGATCCACCGGTCACCACCACCGAGGCGGAGTCGTCGGATCGCTCCTTCACCTGCCCGGAGAGGAGGTTGGACGCGCCCAGGAACCCGGCCACGAACTCGCTCACGGGCTTGTCGTAGACGGCCTCGGGCGGGCCGACCTGCTCGATCCTCCCCTTGTGCATCACGGCCAGGCGGTTCGACATCGTCATCGCCTCCTCCTGGTCGTGGGTGACGTAGAGGAACGTGATCTGCACCGCCTGCTGGATCCGCTTCAGCTCGAGCTGCATCTGCCGGCGGAGCTTGAGGTCGAGCGCGCCGAGCGGCTCGTCGAGCAGGAGCAGCCGGGGCTGGTTCACCAGCGCCCGGGCCAGCGCCACGCGCTGCTGCTGCCCGCCCGAGAGCTGGGAGGGCTTGCGGCGCTCGTATCCCGGGAGGTCCACGATCCGCAGCATCTCCTTGACCCGCTCGTCGAGGTCGCGCCCGGGGACCTTCTTCCGGCGGAGCCCGAACGCGACGTTCTCGAACACGTCGAGGTGCGGGAACAGGGCGTAGGACTGGAAGACCGTGTTCACGTCACGCCGGTACGACGGGAGGTTGGTGACGTCGCGACCCCCGAGCTGGATGACGCCGGTGCTCGGCTCCTCGAACCCGCCGATCATCCGCAGCGTGGTGGTCTTGCCGCATCCCGACGGGCCCAGGAGGCTGAAGAACTCGCCGTGCTCGATGTCGAGCGACAGGTCGTCGACCGCGACCTGCTCCCCGAACTGCTTGGTCACATGGTCCAGGCTGACATCGGCTTCGGGGGCGGGGGCTGCATCCGGCACGGCCGGATTATCCCGTTCGGAGGGGCTGGGGGTGAAATCCACCGCCCCACTGCTCGGTCGTCGGTTGTACGGAACGTCCAACCGGCCTTCGGCCTCCAGTCGGAGGGCTCCGCCCCCGACCGCCCCCGGAAACCCCGGGAACGGTTCAGCGAGCGG
Organism: Actinomycetota bacterium; assembly: GCA_036557505.1. Taxonomy (GTDB): domain Bacteria; phylum Actinomycetota; class UBA4738; order UBA4738; family JACQTL01; genus DATBHM01. The sequence continues at coordinate 6,754 of DATBHM010000068.1, forward strand.
CCGCCACGAGCGATCAGGGTACGCGGCGGATCTCGACCGCGCGGGCGTGTCCCGGCAGCCCCTCCGCCCGCGCCACGGCCTCGACCTCGTCCCCGTGCGCCCGCAGCCCGGCCGCCGTGGACTCGACCACGCTCGACACCCGGACGAAGTCCGCGGCTCGCAGGCCCGAGGCGAACCGGGCCGTGGCCATGGTCGGGAGCACGTGGTTGGAGCCGACGCCGTAGTCGCCGAACGCGACGGGTGTCAGTGGACCGAGGAACGCCGCCCCGTACGACGAGCACCGGCCGAGCGTCGCGCGGGGGTCGGCGGTCACGATCTGGAGGTGCTCCGGCGCCACCCGGTCGACGATGGCTGCCGCCTCGACCTCGTCGGCAGCGACCAGCGCCACCGAGCCCCGCAGCGAGGTCTCGACGATCTCGCGGCGGGGGGCGGCCGGCACCTCGGCCTCGAGCGCGCGCTCGACCCGGTCGGTCAGCGCGGGGTCGAGGGTGACGAGCACGACCCGCGCCAGCGGGTCGTGCTCGGCCTGCGCGACCAGGTCCGCGGACAGCACGGCCGGATCGGCCGTGCCGTCCGCCACCACCACCAGCTCGGTCGGCCCGGCCAGCCCGTCGATCCCGACGATGCCCGCCACCTCGCGCTTCGCCGCGGTGACCCATACGTTCCCCGGACCGACGATCACGTCCACCGGTGCCACCGACTCCGTTCCGAAGGCCATCGCCGCCACCGCCTGGGCGCCGCCGATCCGGTACACGGCGTCGACCCCGGCGATCCGGGCCGCGTACCGCACGGCGGCCGGCACGGTCCCGTCGGCCGCCGGCGGGGTGCACAGGACCACCCGCCCGACGCCGGCCACCTTCGCCGGCACGGCCGTCATCAGCACGGTCGACGGATAGGCCGCCCGTCCCCCGGGGACGTAGGCCCCGGCGGACGCCACCGGGCGCACCGTCTCCCCGAACCGCACTCCCTCGCGTTCGTCCCACCACTCGGCGGGCACCTGCCGGGCGTGCAGGTCGGCGAGGCGGGCGCGCATGGCGTCGAGCGCGCCGCGGAGGCCGTCGGGGAGCTCGTCCCCCGCCGACTCGATGGCGCCCGCCGGAACCTCCACCCCGGACGTCAGGTCGGCTCCGTCGAAGCGCCCCGTGAGGTCGACGAGGGCCGCGTCGCCCTCGGCGCGCACGCGCTCGACGATGGCCCGGACGGCGTCGGCGACCTCCGGGTCGAACGCGAACCCGGGCCCGGACGCCAAATCGGCCGGGCCGATACGGCGCAGCCAGGGGCCGTTCGTCGGCATGATTGAGGGAGCCTACCGTCGGGACTTCGCCCGGGGATTTGTCCACCCGGTACGTGCGACGCACGCCCGCGGCGCGTAACGTCAGTGAGCAACCCGAGGAGGCACACGACGTGGACGAACGGACGCTGCAACGAGCTGGGGAGATCGAGGAGCGCGAGCGCGCCGAGATGCTCGAGCGGACGGCGGCGTCCGCGAAGCTGTTCCAACGGGCCTCGGCGAGCATGCCGCTCGGCGTGGCGTCGTCGTTCCAGGCCGGCGACCCCTACCCCATCTACCTGGCCAGGGGGCAGGGCAGCCGGGTCTGGGATCTCGACGGCAACGAGTACGTCGACTACCACAACGGGTTCGGCACCATGGTCGTGGGCCACGCCCACCCCAAGATCCGGGAGGCGATCGAGCGGGCGGCCGCGAACGGCACGCACTTCGCGGTGACCACCGAGACGACCGTCGCTCTGGCCGAGGAGCTCTGCCGCCGGTTCGGGTGCGAGCGGGTCCGGTTCTCGAACTCCGGCACCGAGGCCACGATGGATGCGCTCCGGGTCGCCCGGGCGGCGACCGGACGCGAGCGCCTCATCAAGATCGAGGGCTCGTACCACGGCCACCACGACGCGGTCATGTTCTCGGTCGTGCCGTCGATGGCCCAGCTCGAGGGCCACGACGCGGGTGGGTCGATCCCCTTCTCTGGCGGCATCCCCAAGCACACGGCCGACGACCTCGAGGTGGTGCCGTTCAACGACGCGGATGCCCTCGAACAGACCCTCGAGGCCCACCCCCAGCAGTTCGCGGCGATGATCCTCGAGCCCGTGATGATGAACATCGGCATGGTCGTCCCCGAGGACGGCTACCTCCAGCGGGTCCGCGAGCTCTGCACCAAGCACGGCGTCGTCCTGATCTTCGACGAGGTGAAGACGGGCGCGACGGTTGCGCCGGGCGGGGCCGCGGAGCTGTACGGCGTGCAGCCCGACCTGGCGTGCTGGGCGAAGGCCATCGGCGGCGGGACGCCGCTCGGCGCCTTCGGCGGCACCGCGGCGGTCATGGACGAGATCGGCCGCTCGGTCGCCCACCAGGGGACGTTCAACGGCAACCCGCTCGTGGCGCAGGCCGGGCTCACGGCGCTCACCGAGATCCTCACGCCCGACGCCTACGAGCACGTCAACCGGCTCTCGGCGTCCATGGCGGAGGGGTGCCGGGCCGCGATCGCCGAGCACGGCATCCCGGCGCACGTCATGCAGGTCGGGCTGAAGGGGTGCATCTCCTACCGTCCGGAGCAGCTGCGGAACTACCGCGACTACCTCGAGACCCACCCGGAGCTGTTCGCTGCCAGCTGGGCCTGGGTGATCAACCGCGGCGTGTTCATGACCCCGGGCGACGAGGAGCAGTGGACGGTGTCCGTCCAGCACACCGACGAGGACGTCGCGCGGTACGTGGAGGCATTCGCCGGGTTCTGCGCGGAGCTCGCCGCCTAGGCCGAACGACCGAGGCAATTCGCCCGCTCCACAGGTCAAGCCGCCGGACGACACGGCCGATACCCGGAACCGGGTAAGCCATGAAGACCGTACTGATCGTCGACGACGAGCCGGACATCGTGATCCTGCTTCGCCTCGCACTCGAGGCCGCCGGGTACTCCACCGTGGAGGCCACGGACGGCCGCGAGGCCCTCGAGGTGATCCGGGTCGCGCACCCCGACGTGGTGCTGCTCGACATCATGATGCCGGGCATGGACGGGTGGACGACGCTCGAGCACCTCGAGGAGACCGGCGAGCACCCCCGGGTGATCATGGTCACGGCCAAGACCGCCTCGCGGGACCACGACCGGGCGATGGAGCTCGGGGCCGACGACTTCGTGACCAAGCCGTTCGAGCCGGACGAGCTCCTCGAGCGGATGCGCCGGGTGCTCCCCGCCGACGACGATCAGCCGGCCCGGCCGTCCCGGTAGGGTTCGGGCGCCTTGCCCAGCCGTCGCAGCGCCATCCCGGTGAGCGCCTCGAGCGCGACCCGGTGGGCGAGGAGCGCGGTGACCTCCGCGACATCGTAGGGCGGGGCGACCTCCACGATCTCCATCCCACGCAGCGGGAGCTCGGTCCCCAGCCGCCGCACCGCCCGCAGCAGGTCGTTCGCGGTCATCCCGCCGGGCTCCGGGGTCCCCGTCCCCGGTGAGAAGGCCGGGTCGCACACGTCGATGTCCACCGACAGGAACACGTGCGGCAGCCCGGTGAGGTGCCCGACCGTCTCGTCGATCACCATCTCGATCCCGCGGTCGTCGACCTCGTCCTGCAGGTACCACCGGAACCCCTGCCCGCGGGCCCAGGCGAACTCCTCCGGGCCCGGCCAGTACCCGCGCAGGCCGATCTGCACGACGTGCTCCCCCCGGAGCGATCCCTCCTCCACCAGGCGGCGGAGCGGGGTGCCGTGGGACCGCTTGACGCCGTCGATCTCGTCGGCGTCGTCCGCGTGGGCGTCGAAGTGCACCAGGCCGACGGCCTCGGGCTCGACGGCGTCGGCCACGCCGCCGAGGTCCGGATGCGCGATCGAATGGTCGCCCCCCAGCACCAGCGGAACGACGCCCGCGGCCGCGATCTCGCGGACGATCCCCCGGATCGCCTCGTGGCTCCGGGCCGTGTCCCCCGCGACGACCGCCGCGTCGCCGTAGTCGACGACGCGGAGCACGTCGAAGGGGTACACCCCGGCCGACAGGTGCGGGTTGGACGCCGAGTACCCCGCCATCCGGATGGCCCGGGGGCCGAACCGGGCGCCCGGCCGGTACGTCACCGTCTCGTCGATGGGCGCACCGACGATGGCCACGTCCACGCCATCGAGGTCTGCGGGCTCGAGCGCCACGTCCAGGTCGGAGAACGTCACCAGCCCGGCGAAGTTGGCCTGGATGCCCGGTCGGTTGATCCGCATGGCGCGGCCGATCCTACCCGCCGCCCGGTGGCGGGACGACCGGCCGGACCGGCCGTGGTCGATCAGACCGGTTCCCGCCCCGCCGCCCGGTACGATTCGGGCATGGACGCGGACCGACAGCGGCGCCCGGAGGGCATCCGCGGCGACGTCGCCCGGCTGTTCTCGCCGGAGGGGACCAACCAGGGCATGCCCTCGCTCGGCGCGGCGCTCCGCCGCGTGCTCACACGCCCGGGTCCGCAGGCCGTCGCCCTGTATCGCGTGTCCCACTGGTTCTGGGGCCGTGGCATGGAGGTCGCGGCCGAGACGCTGTGGCGCGTGAACTACTTCCTCACCGGCGCGGACATCCACCCCGGCGCCCGGATCGGGGGCGGCCTCCGCATGATCCACGCCTCGGGCGTCGTGATCGGCTCCGGGGTCGTGATCGGCGACGACGTGACCCTGCTGCACGGCGTCACCCTCGGCGGGTCCGGCCGGGGATGGTTCGACGGGGCCTTCGAGGACGGCTACCCGGTCGTGGGCGACCGCACCGAGATCATGGCGGGGGCCAAGGTCCTCGGCCCCATCACGGTCGGCCGGGGGTGCTTCATCGGCGCCAACGCCGTCCTGGCCAGGGACCTCGCCGAGGGCGAGGCCTACACGCCGTCCCGGGAGATGAACGAGCTCCGCCGCCGCGTCGACGAGCTCGAACGCCGTCTGGCCGAGCTCGAGGCCCGGCCCCAGCCCGAGTCGCCGCCCGAGTCGAAACCCCGCCCGGCCCGCGCCGTCAAGCCCCGGACGCCGGGCTCGACCCGGTCCCGCAAGCCGCCGGCGGCCGAGGCCGGCGCCGGCTGACCGGCTAGGACGTCCCCGGCGCGGCACCGTCCGACGGTTCCACCGTCGGCGCGGCCGGCTCCGCCGCCGTGAGCTCGGACTGCGCGGCGGTCCGCCGCGCCGCACGGACTCCCGGCCAGGCCCGGGGGATGGCCGTGGCGATGATGATGAGGAGGGCCGCCACGCCGATCCCTCCGACCAGCACGCGGCCGTTCAACAGGGCCACGGCCAGCGCGCTCGCCGAGATCAGCGCGCTCCACAGGTACATCAGCAGGACGGCCTGGCGGTGGCTGTGGCCGAAGTCCATCAGCCGGTGGTGGATGTGCTCCTTGTCGGCGTGCGTCACCGGCCGGCCCCGGCGGATCCGCCGGAAGATCGCCAGCACCACGTCGAGGAACGGCACGGCGAGGATCACCAGCGGCACCAGCACCGGGATGGAGAACGCCGCCAGGTCGCCCCCGGACGGCGGTTCGAAGTTCCGGCCGACCCCCATGATCGTGGCGGCCGCCAGCAGGATCCCGAGCAGCATCGACCCCGAATCGCCCATGAAGATCTTGGCCGGGTGGAAGTTCCAGGGCAGGAACCCCAGCGCGGCGCCCGCGGCGAGCGCGGACAGCAGCGCGGCGCCGGCGTTCCCCGGCTCGATGTGGCCCGGGCTCGGCGCCTGGTACATGTACACGAAGAACGCGATCGCGGCGATCGCCACCATCCCCGCCGCCAGCCCGTCCAGCCCGTCGATCAGGTTCACGGCGTTCACCATCGCCACGATCCAGATCACGGTCAGCGGCACCGCGAGGTCGGAGCCCAGCACCAGCAGGCCCTGACCCGGGAAGAAGAAGTACAGGAGCTGCACGCCGAACAGCACCAGCAGCCCGGCGGCCATGATCTGCCCCGCCAGCTTCACCGGTGCGGCCGTCCCCCGCACGTCGTCGTAGATGCCGATCGCCACGACCACGGCGCAGGCCACCAGGACGCCGGTCGGCTCCAGCGAGGTCCGGAACAGCCGCTTGAAGTCCACGAAGTGCAGCTGGTGCGCGACCGCCATGCCGACGACGACCGCCAGGAACAGCGCCAGCCCGCCCATCGTCGGGGTCGGCCGTGGATGGACCTTGCGGTCGTTCGGCCGATCGACCGCGCCGACCTTCAGCGCCATCTTCCGGATCACGGGGGTCGCCAGGAACGAGATGAGGAACGTCACCCCGAACACGAGGAGGTAGGGCCCCAGGTTGTTCACCGACGGGCTCCCGGTTCCAGCTGCGACGTCCCGGCCACGGGCGTCAGACCGGGTACACCGGGAACCGGGCAGTCAGGTCGGCCACGCGGCGGCGTGCGGCCGCCTTCGCCGTGTCGTCGCCGGGCGTTCGCAGGACCTCGCCGATGATGCCGGCCACCTCCTTCATCTCCGCCTCGTCCATGCCGAGCGTGGCGGGGCCGGGCGTCCCCACGCGGATCCCGCTCGCGGTGAGGGGCGGCAGGGGGTCGAACGGGATCGCGTTCTTGTTCAGCGCGATGCCGACGTCGTCGCACGCCGCCTCGGCGTCGGCGCCGGTGATGTCGAACGGCCGCAGGTCGACGAGCGCCAGGTGCGAGTCGGTGCCGCCGGAGACCACCCGCAGGCCCTCCTCGGCCAGGCCCGCCGCGAGCGCGCGGGCCGTCCTGACGACGCGGTGCGCGTAGTCGCCGAACTCCGGCGCCATGGCCTCCTTCAGCGCGACCGCCTTGGCCGCGATGCAGTGCTCGAGCGGGCCGCCCTGCATCATCGGGAACACGGCTTTGTCGATGGCCTTGGCGTGTTCCTCCGTCGACAGGATGATCGCGCCACGCGGGCCCCGTAGCGTCTTGTGCGTCGTGAACGTCACCACGTCGGCGTGCGGCACGGGCGACGGGTACGCGCCCCCCGCCACCAGCCCGATGAAGTGCGACGCATCGACCATGAAGATCGCCCCGACCTCGTCGGCGATCTGCCGGAACCCCTCGAAGTCGATCGTCCTCGGGTACGCGGTGAACCCCGCCAGGACGATCTTCGGCCGGTGTTCGACCGCGAGGTCGCGAACCCGGTCCATGTCGATGACCTCGGTGGCCGGGTCGACCTCGTAGTTGACGAAGTTGAACCACTTGCCACTGAAGTTCACCGGCGAGCCGTGCGTGAGGTGCCCGCCGTGCGCGAGCACCAGCCCGAGCACCTTGTCGTCCGACTTCGGCTGGATGAACGCGCCGAACACGGCCATGTTCGCCTGCGCGCCGGCGTGGGGCTGGACGTTCGCGTGATCGGCGCCGAACAGCTCCGTGGCCCGGTCGATGGCGAGCTGCTCCGCCACGTCGACGAACTCGCATCCGCCGTAGTACCGGCGACCCGGGTAGCCCTCGGCGTACTTGTTGTTCATCGTGCTGGCGAGCGCCGCGAGGACGGCGGGGCTGGCGTAGTTCTCACTGGCGATCAGGCGGAGCGTGCGCCGCTCCCGGTCGAGCTCGTGGAAGATGGCCTCGGCCACCTCGGGGTCGGTCGCAGTCAGGGCCTCCCACGAGGCGACGAATCCGGTCTGCTCGGTCATCTCGGCTCCACCTTCCTGATCACAGGGTCCCGGCCTCGATCTCGGCGATCTGCTCGACGCGCCGGGCGTGCCGGCCGCCCTCGAACTCGGTCTCCAGCCACACCCGCACAATCTCCTCGGCGAGGCCGAACGCGACGATGCGCCCGCCCATCGACAGGACGTTCGCGTCGTTGTGCATCCGGCTGAACCTCGCCGTGTACAGATCGTTGCAGAGCGCGGCGCGAGCGCCCTCGACCTTGTTCGCCGCGATCTGCTCGCCCTGGCCCGAGCCCCCGAACACCATCCCCCGGTCGGCCTCGGCGTTCACGACCGCCCGGGCTGCCTTCGCGCAGAACAACGGGTAGTCGACCGGCTCCTCGCTGTTGGTGCCGAGATCGACCGTCTCGTGCCCGAGCGTCTCGACGAACGCCATGAGGTGCTCCTTCAGGAGATACCCCGCGTGGTCACATCCGAACGCGATGCGCACGGGCTACTCGTTCTCCTTCCACATGGCGGGGAGGCCGGTGGCCGCCGGCTGCGTGCCCAGCAGGCCGTCGACGAGGCGCGTGCACAGCTGGTCGAGTTCCCACGCCACCGCCCGGTAGGTGTCCACCGACAGGCCGATGGGGTCGACCACGTCGAGGTCGTACCGGTTGAGCTGGAACCCGTCGATGCGAAGATCGTCGGCGCGTCGCACGTTGGCGCGCAGGCGCTCCGCGTTGGGACCCTTCGGATCGTCGCCCTCGGGCGGTGCCTCGAGCAGCTGCACGAGCTCCTTCAGCGTGAACGTCCGCGGCGCGGCCTTCGGGACGAGCTCCATGGCGGAGGCGGCGTGCTCGGTGGTCATGCCGAGGACCAGGTCGGCCTGCTCGATGTGATGGGCGGACAGATGTCGTGCCCGGTGCCCGCCGATGTCGGCCTCCCGTTCGGCGGCCGCGGTGATGGCCTCCCGGGTGGCCCGGGAACCGTCCCAGGCGGAGGTGCCGGCCGACGAGACCGCGATGGGTTCGGCCCGGTCGGCGCGGAGCTCGAAGAGGTCCCTCAGAAAGCCCTCGGCCATCGGCGAGCGGCAGATGTTGCCAGTGCAGACCACCAGGACCTGGGCCATGGGGATTCGCGGCGAGTCTAGCATCGGGGTGGGACGCTTCTGGGTGCGCGAACGAGCCCCCGGAGCACGGGCCGGCCATGTGCTCGCCGTGTTCCGAATGGACGGTTCAACAACGAGAGGATCGTGGCCGTGCCGCAGGGCGAGGCGTCCTCGCCAGGGCCGTCGCCCTCAGCCCGACGAGAGCGTCGCCACCACGGAGATGTCGACGTTGCCGCGGAGGGCGTTCGAGATGGGGCAGCCGGCCTCCCCCTCCCGGGCCGCGTCCTCGAACGTCGCCTGGTCGATCCCGGGAACGTCTCCCTGCACCTCGAGCTGCATCGACTGCACGTGCCACCCGCCGCCCTCCTTCGGGGCGAACGTCGCCGTGGCCTCGACCGCGAGGGAGGTGGCCGGCGTTCCGGCCTTGGCGAGCACATTCGAGAACGCCATGGCGTAGCAGGCCGCGTGGGAGGCGGCCAGCAGCTCCTCCGGGCTGGTCATCCCGTCCGCGTCCTCGGTCCGCGCCTTCCACGTCACCGGGGCGTCGGCGAACAGGGCGGTGGTCCCCGTGCTCACCGTTCCCCGGCCCTCGAGCAGGGTTCCCTGCCAACTCGCCCGAGCCGTCCTCGTTGCAGCCATCGCTCGACCTCCTCGTTCGGGTTCTTCGTCGAGCCTGCTGCATACGCCGCAGAACGGTCAAAACAGGCGTCCGCCCGATGGACGTTCAGCGTTTGGCCGTCGCGGGAAATGCGACCTCAGGTCGGGAGCTCGATCGGCCGCCCCTACACTTATCGCGTCCGAAGCCGCCCTTGTGAGGTGTGGCGTTGGAGACACGGGTGAGAGCCGGGTCGGGCGATGCGCTGGAGCGTGTCTACCGGGAGGACGGACCCCGCCTGTGGCGCGCCCTGGTGGCGTATTCCGGGGACACCGACGTCGCGGACGACGCGATGGCCGAGGCGTTCGCCCAGGCGCTCGCCAGGGGACCGAACCTCCGCGAGCCTGTCCGGTGGATCTGGCGCGTTGCATTCCGGGTCGCTGCGGGGGAGCTGCAGCGGCGGCGACGGAGGCCGTCGGGGCGCGCGACCGAGATTCGCGGTCTCGACGACGCCACGGTCGAACTCGTGGATGCGCTCCAAGCGCTCTCGCCGAACCAGCGAGCGGCGATCGTGCTCTTCTACTACGCCGACTACCCGACGAGGGAGATCGCCCGCGTCCTCGGCTCGACCTCGGCGACGGTTCGGGTCCATCTGAGCGCGGGGCGCAAGCGCCTTCGTACCGCCCTCGGTGACGACGATGCGTGACGACGCCCGACTCCGGGATCGGTTCCGCGGGCTGGATCGGCTCGAGCCGAGCGGACACGACATCTGGGCCGACGCGACGGGTCCTGGCCGCGGCACAAGCCGGATTCCACCGCGCCGCGGCCGCATCGTCGCCGCCGTCGTCGCCGCGGCGGTGGCGGTGGCCGGAGTGGTCGTGGCCGTCCGTGCGTTCCATCCGGCCCCGCCGAAGCCGGTGAGCCCGTCGACGCCCGTCCATGACAACGGTGAGCTGTGGTTCCGGGTCGGCGGCGGCGACGGCCCCAGCCGGATCGACTCCGTGGAGCCCGATGGCTTTGGCCGGCAGACGGTGTTCGGACCGGATCCTCCGGTGCCGGACCGCATCGCGTTCTCACCCGACGGCTCCAGGATCGCGTTCTCCGGGTTCTCGCCTGCCATCGGGCAGGGCATCGGGATTGCCGGCCTCGACGGAAGCGGACTGGTCCCACTCGTCCGCGGTCCCGAGGATTCCTGGCCCTCGTGGTCGCCGGACGGAACGCAGATCGCCTTCTCCGGACTGCCGGGTGAGGCCTCGAACACGCCGTGCATCCCCGGCGGGGACAGCATGTGTCCGACGGACGTGTTCGTGGTCGATGTGAACACCCACGCGATCCGGCGGCTGACGAGCGACCCCGCACCGGAGTTCGCTCCCGTCTGGTCCCCGGACGGAGCCAGGATCGCGTTCGTCCGGGCGTTGGCCGGCGGAAACCGAACGGCGGTCTTCTCGATGGCGGCGGACGGGACCGACGTGCGTCGGATCTCGAGCGCCGACGGCGGCAGCGACTTCGCCCCCACGTGGTCACCCGACGGCACACAGGTGGCGTTCGCCTCGATCAGGAACGAGGACTGGGGAATCTGGATCGTGAACGCCGACGGAACGGACGAGCACCGAATCCTGGGCGGAGGCGGCTGGCATGCCGAAGACCCGGTGTGGTCCCCGGACGGTCGCCTCATCGCCTTCGTGGGGAACCTCGGGACCGGCGACTACAGCGAGGACGACTCCGTCTACCTGATGCGACCGGACGGCTCGGACGTCGTGCGGCTCGCCTCCGCGCCGGGGTTTGGAGTCGCCGACGTCGCCTGGCAACCGCTCGTTGCGAGCTCCGTCCCGACAGAGAACGCGATCGCGTTCGTCCGCGGTGGACCGAACGGGGGGATCTACGCGGTGGCCCCTGACGGAACCGGGCTTCGGCCGCTCGTCAACGACGCCAGTGCCTCCACTCCGGCGTGGTCCCCGGATGGGTCCCGGATCGCGTTCGAGAGCGGCGACGGAAGCTCCGACATCTTCACGATGCGAGCCGACGGGTCGGGCCGCATGCGACTCACCTCGGACGGGGCGAGCACCGGCCCCACCTGGTCACCCGACGGTCGGAGGATCGCGTTCGCTCGCGAGACGCCCGGCTCGGCCGACATCTATGCGATGGACGCGGACGGGTCGGACCTCGTGAAGCTCACGAGCGGCCCTCTCCGGAAGTCCACCCCCGACTGGTCACCGGATGGGTCCCGAATCGCGTTCGTCGGGTACGACGCAGGGCCACCTCCTTCGCCGACCCGGATCTACACGGTGAGCGTGGAGGGATCGGAGATGCGAGCCGTCGGTCCCCAGAACTCGGCGCGGCCGAGGTGGTCCCCGAACGGGACGCGGATCGTGTTCGTGAACGAGTCCACGGGCTCGATCTGGGTGATGAACGCCGACGGGACGCAGGCACACCGAGTCGTGGATCTCGCCTCGATTCCCGGCGGCGGGAGCTTCGAGCCGAACTTCACGGTGCCATCCTGGTCACCCGACGGCTCCTCGATCGTCTTCGCCGCCGGGAACGCGGCGGCGAGCCACCTGTACGTGGCAACGGCAGACGGTTCGTCGGTGACGCAATTGACGACGGGCCCGGCATCCGACGAGGAACCCGCGTGGTCGAGGCCGGGGGAGTGACTCAGGCCTGCGTCCGCGATGTCTCCCCGACAACGCGGAATCACGGACAGCTTCCGCTGCCTCCCAGGTAGTCGCCCGACTTGACGAGTGAACGACGTCTGAATCAGACGGCCCGTTGGTGACCCTGTTGGCCATAGCGCTGCCGTGCGGCCTCGCCCGACGTGCCGAGCACCGTTCCGATCGAGGCCCAGGAGTGCCCGTCGGCTCGTGCATCGGCGACGGCCT
>DATBHM010000069.1:0-8614 GCA_036557505.1 Actinomycetota bacterium
GACGTTCAGCCACGTGAACGGCGTGTACCGCTCCGACGCCGCCGCGTTCAACACCTCGACCGGCGCCCTCACGGCCTGGAACCCCGGGGCCACCGGGCCGGTCCAGGCCCTCGCCGTCTCCGCGGACAACTCCACGGTGTACATGGGCGGCAGCTTCGCCAAGGTCAAGGGCAACGCCCACTCCCGCCTCGCCGCGGTGAACGCGACGACCGGGGTCGACCTTCCCTGGGCGGCCACGGCGGACGGCACGGTCTTCGCGATCGCGCTCTCGCCCGACGGCTCCCGGGTCATCGTGGGTGGCCAGTTCGTCCACCTCGACGGCGTGGCCCAGCACGGCATCGGCGCGGTCGACCCGATCACCGGGCTCATGGAGCCCTGGGCCTACGACCCGGTTCCGCCGACCTCGGCCGTGAAGACCATCATCACCGACGGCTCGGGCCACGCGTTCATCGGGGCCGAAGGCACGGGCGGCGGCGTCCTGGACGGCACGTTCGCCGTCAACTACCTCGACGGCTCCAAGTTCTGGTTCGACAACTGCCTGGGCGCCACGCAGGCGCTCGTGCTCCTGAACGGCTGGCTGTACGACGGATCGCACATGCACGACTGCCAGGGCCAGGTCCCCGGCGGTCCGCCGCAGCAGCCCAACACGTGGTGGCACATCACGGTCGAGAGCCCGGTCGACGGGCACGTCGGGCACTTCTTCCCGTACACGAGCGGCAACCCGCTCGGCCCGAAGACCATGACCACGGACGGGACGCAGCTGTTCGTCGGCGGCGACTTCCTGAACGTCCACCACGTCGCACAGCAGGGGCTGACGCGGTTCGCACCGGGCGCCGACTCACAGCCGGCCAAGCCCGCGGCGCCGATCGTCTCCAGCAACTACTGCGCCAACGCGGTGACCGTGTCGTTCACGTCGACGACGGACTTCGACGACGGCCTGCTCACCTACAACCTGTTCCGTGACAGCAGCCTCACCCCGATCTACACCACGACGCTCGAGACCGACCCGTGGCAGCACCCCGTGGTGGCCTTCACGGACACCGGCGTGCTTCCCGGTTCGACGCACACGTACAAGGTCAACGCGTCCGACGGCACGCTGACGAGCGCCAAGGGCGTCTCGGCACCGGTCACCGTGTCCACGACGCAGGACGCCTACCCGTGCGCGGTGGTGTCCGACGGTCCCCAGCTGTACTGGCGGCTCGACGACGCGCCCGGCAGCACCACGGCCGCCGACGCGTCGGGTGCCGGGCACACCGGCAACATCCGGTCCGGGGTCACCCTCGGCCAGTCCGGGGCGCTCTCCGACGGCGACCTTGCCGCGCGGCTGAGCGGCACCTCGACCGGTCTGGTGACGTCGAGCACGTCGTACGCCAACCCGCAGACGTTCTCCATCGAGGCCTGGTTCAAGACCTCGTCGGGGTACAACCGGGGCGGCAAGATCGTCGGCTTCGGCAGCAGCCAGACGGGGACCAGCGGGAGCTACGACCGGCACATCTACATGACCAACTCCGGCTCCCTGATCTTCGGGGTGTACGAGAACTTCACCGCAACGATCCAGTCGCCTTCGTCCTACAACGACGGGAACTGGCACCAGGTCGTGGCCACCATCGACCCCGTCAACGGCATGGCGATGTACGTGGACGGGAACCTGGTCGCCTCCCACGCGGTCGACGGCAGCGGCAACTACGGTTGGGCCCAGGCCTACACCGGCTACTGGAGGGTCGGGACCGACAACCTGAGCGGCTGGCCGTCCCAGCCCACCAACTCGTCCTTCTCGGGATCCGTGGACGACGTGGCGATCTACGGGTCGGCTCTCAGCGCCGGCCAGGTCGCGACGCACTACGCGGCCCGCTAGCAGGGGACGAGCGAGCACACGGATGACGGGACCGGACCGGCGACCTCGACGGGCGCCGGTCCGGTCCCGTCCACCACACACGCAACGAAGGACGTGTCCGCGATGAGCCAACAACCCCTCCGTCAGCGCGACCTCGGCGGCATCCACCGGATCTGGTCGTTCTTCTCGACCAAGTTCCGGATCCGCCGGATGGAGCGCTTCGCCCAGAAGTTCGGCATCGGCCCCGAGACGCGGGTGCTCGATGTGGGCGGGACGGAGTTCAACTGGCGGATGCTTCCGGAGCGGATCCGGCCGTCGGTGGTCGTCCTCAACATCAAGGCTCCCAAGGTGGCCCGGACGCTGCCGCAGGCGACGTGGGTCCTCGGCGACGCGACGAACCTGCCGTTCCGGGACGACGCGTTCGACGTGGTCTTCAGCAACGCGGTGCTCGAACACGTGGGCCAGTTCGGCAACCAGCGGCGGTTCGCGGAGGAGTGCCGGCGGGTCGGCCGCCGGTACTTCGTGCAGACGCCCAATCAGGGCTTCGTCGTGGAGCCCCACCTGGTGACGCCGTTCATCCACTGGCTCCCGCGGGAGACGCAGCGCCGGCTCATGCGCAACTTCACCGTATGGGGGCTGCTCCAGCGGCCCACCCAGCAGGAGTGCGACGACTTCCTGGACGAGGTCTGGATGGTCCGCAAGCGCCAGATGCGCACGCTGTTCCCTGACGGGGAGATCGAGAGCGAACGGTTCATGGGGATGTCCAAGGCGCTCGTGGCGGTCGGCCCGCGCACGGGGATCGCACGGTCGTCCGACCGACCGGCGACGCCCGCCACTGCCCCTGTGGATGCGCGGAGCCGCCCCGCGAGCTGACGCACGAAACCATGCTCGGCTGCTTGCTTCGCCCACAAGTGGGTACAAGATGCCGTACATGGTCGTTCTGCTGTTCATCGGTGTCTGGTGGTCGCTCGCGCTGCTCGCCGCACCATGGGTGGGAAGGCGCCTCCGCGGCCTCACCGATTCGTACCCGGCGCCCCGACTCTGAGCCCGCGCTCGCCCCAGCGTTGACGCTCGTCGGGCTTGGCGACTCACAGGCCGAATTCAGGTTCGTTCGGTAACCTTCCCCGCCGATGTCGAAGCGAAAAACCCGGGAACGCCAGCTCGCGAAGCTGGCCGCGCGGCGGGCGGCCGAGCGCCGGAAGAAGAAGCGCCAGCGCATCCTGGCCGGCGTCGTCGGCGGAGCGGCCGCCGTCCTCGTGGCGCTCGTGCTGGTGCTGGCCTTCACCGGCGGATCGAAGCCGAAGCACAACGCCCAGTCCAGCCCGAGCGCGGCGCCCACCCCGTCGTCGCCCAGCCCCTCGCCGACCAAGTTCACCTACCAGCCCGGGACCGGGAAGCCGACGGCCACTGTGACCCCGACGCCGGCGGCCACCGATGTCGCCTGCGACGCCACCGCGCCGCCGGACGCGGGCAAGCCGAAGCCCCAGTTCGACGGCCCGCCACCGCTCACCATCGACCCCGCGAACAGCTACTTCGCGGTCATGGACACCTCGTGCGGGAAGATCGTGTTCAAGCTCGACCCGACGACCGCCCCGTACACGACCAACAGCTTCGTGTTCCTCGCCGACCACCACTTCTTCGACGGGCAGTTCTTCACGCGGCTCGACACGAGCATCGACGTCGTGCAGGGCGGCGACCCGACCGACATGGGCACCGGCGGGCCCGGGTACACGATCCCGGACGAGCTGACCGGGAAGGAGACCTATCCGCCGGGGACGCTCGCCATGGCCAACGGGGGGCCGAACACCGGCGGGAGCCAGTTCTTCATCATCACCGGGCCCAAGGGGCACCTGCTCGACAGCAACAACAACTACACGGTGTTCGGGCAGGTCACCAAGGGCCTCGACGTCGCCCAGAAGATCCAGGCGCTCCCGATCGTGAACCCGCAGGCGCCGCAGCAGGGAGACCTCGCCGGCGAACGCCCGACCCAGGCCATCTACATGAACTCGGTGACGATCAAGGTCGTGCCGGGGACCAGCCCGAGCGCCTCCGGCCCGAGCGCCTCCGGGTCCGCCTCGCCGAAGCCGACCGGGAGCGGCACGGGGAAGCCGAACCCCACGCACAAGCCGTCACCGAAGCCGAGCCACTCGTAGCGCCCCGCGTTCAGTCGGGCGACATCCCCTTGCCCCGCAGGACGGAGTCGACGATCCGTTCGGCGTCGGAAGGCCGGAGCGGCCTGCGGGTGATCAGGAGGCGAAAGTAGATCGGCCCGTAGAGGAGGTCGGTCGCCATCTGGAAGTCGATGTCGGGTCGGAGGTCGCCCCGTTCGACCCCCCGTCGCAGGACGTCGGAGAAGACGGCCCGGCGTGGCTCGGTGAACCGGGCGAAGGCCTCCGCGAGCTCCGGGTGTGACGACATGGCACCGACGACCTCGGGAACACGGGCCGTGCATGAGCCGAATGGGGGGGCGGGAGCGGCTCCCATGGACCCGGAACGCAGGAGGTCCCTGATCTTCGGACTGTTCTTCATGGGGACGTTCGTGTTCTCGATCCCCGCGGTCCTCATCTATGGACCGGTCTTCAAGGCACACTACGTCATCGGCCCCGGGGCGGACCACAGGGTGGCCATTGCGGCCCTGTTCGAAATCCTGACTGCGATCTGCAACATCGCAACGGCAGTGGTGCTGTTCCCGCTCGCCAAGCGCCAGAGCGAGAGCGTCAGCCTCGGCTACGTCGCGAGCCGCACCCTCGAGTCGACGCTCATCGTGGTCGGCGCCATCAGCCTGCTGTCCATCGTCACACTCCGCCATGTCTTCGCCGGCGGTGGTGCGGACGCCACGTTCGTCACGGCCGGGAGGTCCCTGGTCGCATTTCACGACTGGACATTCCTGATCGGCCCGACCTTCTGCGCGGGAGTCGGCAACGGCATCCTGTTGGGCTACCTCATGTACCGCTCGGGACTGGTTCCCCGACCATGGGCGGTGCTGGGTTTGGTCGGAGGCTCCCTGTGCCTCATTGGGGCGATCGGCCGCCTGTTCACCAGCACCGGGCACACCACCACCGTGATGTCGCTTCTCGTCGCCCCCGAGATCGTGTGGGAGGCATTCATCGCCATCTACTGCACGTTCCACGGCTTCGATCGCCGATCGCACCTCCTCAACCGGGAACCTGTGCTCGTCTCGTAGCGCGGACCCACCGATGCGGGCGATCGTGCAGGACCAGTTCGGTGCACCCGAAGTCTTGAAGCTCGAGGACGTCCGCGCTCCGACGGCAGGCACCGGAGAGGTGTTGGTGCGCGTCATCGCCGGGTCGGCGCTTCGACGTGGTCTTCCAGCTCCGGAGGAACCGCGCCTGCATCGCGGCTTCGTCGCGTCTTGAAACGAGGCGGCGCACTCGTGCTGAACAGCGGCGACGGTGGCGGCAGGTGGCTCGGTCCGTTCGGGCGAGTCATCGCGTCGAAGCTGCTTGGGATCTTCATCAGCCAGCGCGTCGGGACGTTCGAGGCCAAGGCGAACTCCGAAGATCTCGAGACACTCCGCGCGATGATCGAGGCCGGCCAGGTGAAGCCGGTCATCGAGCGGACGTACTCGCTGAGCGAGACGCCCGAGGCCATTCGCCAGGTCGAGAAGGGGCACGTCCGAGGCAAGCTCGCGATTGCGGTCAACGACTCCGGCGAACGAGGCGGGGACCCCGAAACCGAGCCCGGTGGGGCGGGGAGGGCCTGACTACTCCTCGTACCCCAGGTCGCGCAGGTGGCGTTCGATGGCGGCCTCGTCGTCGTCGGACAGGGCCACCGCGGACGCCGTTGGCGCGGTTGCCTCGGGAGCCGCCGCCAGGCCTTCGGCCGTCTGCACCAGGTCGGAGAGGACCTTCCCGTCCATGTCCGGAGCGGCCTCCAGGCCCAGCAGCGCGAGCACGGTCGGCGCGACGTCCTCGATCCGGGCCGGGCCCCGGAACGACGGGTCCACCCGCGCGCCCAGCGCCCCCAGCAGGCCGGGCCGGGTGTGGCGACCGCTGTTCGTCTGCATGGGTTCGAACACCTCGCGCCGGCGGAGGCCGTCGTCCGGGAAGTATCGGGGCTCGAGCTCGACGAACAGGTGGGGGAGCCGGGCCAGCTCGGGCCCATCGGCCACCTCCTCCCGGCGCATGACGCGGAGCACGACCGGCCCGGTGGCGTCGGGGTCCTCGATCTTCGTCAGGTCCTCCGTCATCCGGTCGAGCAGCGCCGGCACGTCCGCGGGGTCGACCGACCCGTCGCGCTTCACGCCGCGCTCGTTGACCGCGATGCCGAACACCGAGCACCACGAGAAGTGCACCGCGTACGCCTTCGTCGCAGCCATGTGCACGCCGATGTGCTCCGCCGGCCGGCTGGCCCGCTTGCGGTACGCCTTCAATGCACGGCGGGCGACCTTCTTGAGCGCCCCGCGGGCGTGCGCCGCCTGCTGTACGCGCCCGCCCCGCAGCGCCAGATAGCCGGCGTCGCGGAGCCAGGCGTTCGCCCGGAACTTCCGGTCGGGTCCCCGGCCGAAGCCGTGGTCGCTCACGAACAGCGTCGTGGCATCCGGCCCGGCGGCCTCGATGAGCGACCCGATCACGGAGTCCAGTGAGCGGTAGTAGGCGGCGAGCAGCCGTTCCAGCTCCTCCCACGAGTCCTCGGGCTCGGCGAGGATCCGTTCCTGCTGCGCCCACACCCGGTGGGACACCCGGTCCATCCCGACGAACACCGCCACCATCAGGTCGCGGTCGCCGGCCGTGAGGTCGGTCATCAGACGGCGCCGCGACTCGGTGACGTCGACCATCTCCCGCAGCAGCTGCTCGAGCGGCGGGAGCGAACCCTCGGCCTCGCGGCCCTTGGCGTGGCGGAGGTCTACTCGGTACTCGGGGTAGCCCTGCAGGAATCCCTCGGGGTGCGACCGGCCGGGAATGTCGCCCGCGGGCGTCAGCAGCCCCGTGACCATCACGCCGTTGACCGGCCACGCCGGGAACGTGAGCGGCATGTTCACGACGGCCACCTGCTTGCCGGCCGCGCCGGCCACGTCCCAGAACGTCGGCAGCCGGAGGTCGGTGCTGGCGGTGAAATGCCGCCCGGCACGGCGGCCCTCCCAGTAGTCGCCGGGCTCGCTGCGCACCCAGTGCAACAGACCGTGGCGGCCGGGGTTCGCCCCGGTCATGAGGCTGGTCCAGCCGGGGATCGTGTACCAGGGAACGACCGACGTCAGCTCGCCGTGCGCGCCCTCGTCGAGGACCCGGCGCATGTTGGGCATGAGGCCGCGATCGACGAGGGGGCGGAACACGTCCCACGTCCCGCCGTCGATCCCGACGACCAGCACGCCGCCCCGGTTCATCGGCCGAGTCCCCTCACGCGGGCACCCGTTCGGCCCTGCCCCTGCACAGGATCGACTCGGTGTGGGTCGTGGCCGCGACCAGGTGACGGAGGATCCGCGTGCGGCGGGGGTTCGCCTTCAACGCCTCGCGGAACGTCCGGCGCGCGTCACCGCGGCGGCCCGTGCGGAGCTCGGCCATGCCCAGCCCGTCGAGCCAGATCGCCCGGAGCTCCGGGTTGCGTTCGAACACGTCGCGGTGCTTGTCGAGGATGCGGGACACCCCCACGACCTTCCGGTCCCACGCCTGCCGGGCCGGGCCGGGCGCGGCGTCGCGATGGACGATCGTGCCGACCATCCCGATGCCCACGAACCGCGCGACCTTCTGCAATCGGAGGAACAGGTCCGTGTGCTCACCCCACCGCAGGACCGGGTCGTAGCCGTCGACCGTGCGCATCAGCTCCGCCGGCACGAGGTAGGTGTTGAGGAACAGCCGCGGGGAGAGGCGTTCGAACGGGTCGCGGTCGCCGTCGAGGCGGACCGGGTCCGCTCCGATCTTCGGCAGCTGCACGAGGGCCTCGCGGCCGATCCATCGGAGCTCGACGCCGGCCACGGCGATCACGTCGGGGGCGCCGGTGATGGCGGCGACCTGCGCCCGAAGCCGGCCCGGCGTGAGCTCGTCGTCGTCGTCGAGCGTGCACCACAGCTCGCCGGAGGCCTCCTCGAAGCCGCGGTTCCTCGATGCGGGGTTGCCGATCGAGACCTCGTTGCGGACGTGGCGGATGCGGGGGTCGGACCGCCCGACCTCCTCGACGACCGCGGCAGCCTCCGGGTCGGAGCCGTCGTCGACCAGCACGACCTCCACGGACGGCCCCTCCTGCGACAGGGCGCTGGCGACCGCCCGGCCGACCAGCCGGGGGCGATTCTTGGTTGGGATGACGACGGAGACCAGTGGCGCCACTGGGCTCTGAGGATATCCGCCCGACGCCCGGCGCTGCCCGGTCAGTGGGCGCTCTTCAACACGGCGACGATCGCGGGATCCATCGGGGCCGCGGTGAGGAACGACCATCCGATCCTGTCCGCCTTCGCCTGCGCCAGCATGGAGGTCGTCTCCCGGGCCCAGTTGGGGTTCTGCTGGATCCGGGCGATGGTCCGACGGCCGTGGCCGAAGGCGTCGAACTCGTCGATCCACCCCGGGAGGCCCCAGGCCTGCGCCCGCTCGGCGTAGCGGTCGAACCTGGCCTGGAGTCGGGCGTCCCAGGACGCTCCGTAGAACTCGTAGGAGTACGCGGAGTTCCAGATCCGCGGCTTCCGCGTCAGCGCGAAGTACGTCGAGTTGCCCACCGACTGCCAGTCCACGTAGATCGTCAGGAGTCCCGGCGCGATCCGGTGGATGGCCCGGGCGGTCCGGGTGTAGAAGCCGGCCACGTCGACCGAGTCCGGGCTGATCGGGTACCCCA
>DATBHM010000070.1:0-12656 GCA_036557505.1 Actinomycetota bacterium
GACAGATGTCGAATTCGGGGCCGCCGTCGTCCTGGTTGTGACCGATCCCGCCGTCCACGACGTCGTCGCCCGGGCCGCCCATGAGGACATCGTTCTCGTTGCCACCGTGCAGGATGTCGTCGCCGGTCCCGCCCGAGATGCGATCGTTCTCGTCGTCGCCGTACACCATGTCGTTGCCATCGCCGCCGCCGATGACGTCGTCGCCCGCGCCCCCGAAAATGACGTCGTTCCCGGTCCTCCTTCCAGGACGTCCGCGCCGCTGCCCGAGCTGAGGAGGTCGTTCCCCGACCCTCCGTCCGCGGCGTCGTTTCCGGCGCCGGGAAGCCGCGTCGCCGCCAGGACGTCGTCCCCGGGACCACCGATCAACCGGTCCGAACCCGTGTCGCCGAACACGCCGTCATCTCCTGCCCCGCCGTCGAGCCGGTCGTTCCCCGATTCCCCGAAGATGACGTCGTCGCCCGGACCGCCGCAGATGACGTCGTTGCCGCCCCCACCGAAGATGACGTCGTTGCCGCCGAGGCCCGCGATCACGTCGTCCCCCGGCGTGCCGTCGATCACGTCGTGGTGCTGTGTCCCGGAGATCGTGGGAACCAGGCCGTCGCACGTCGTGGTGGTTTGGGGGCCGCCGACGGCCACGTCCGGCGAGCAGCTCGTCGGGTGATCCACCAGGAGACACACGTCCGAGCCGTCGCTGCCGTCGCCGGTGTCGAAGCCACGACCACCGTCGAGCCCGTCGTTGCCCGGGCCGCCCTCGAGCACGTCCTGGTCGTCGCCCCCGTGCAGCCGGTCGTCTCCTCCACCACCGACGAGCACGTCGTCGTCCGTGTCCCCGTACAGCAGATCGTCGCCCGGGCCACCGTCCAGGTGGTCGTCCCCCTGCCACCCGTCGAGCGAGTCGTTGCCGGCGCCGCCCACCAACGTGTCGTCGCCGGGGCCGCCGGAGAGCGCGTCGTCCCCGGGGCCGCCGTACAGGCGGTCACGGCCCTCGTCGCCGCCGCCTCCGGTGATGACGTCGCGGCCCGGGCCGCCGAACTCGACGTCATTCCCGTAGCGGCCGAACAGCCCGTCGTCCCCGGGGCCGCCGGAGAGGTGGTCGTCGCCGGTCTCCCCGAAGAGGGTGTCGTCGCCCCAGTTGCCGCAGATGAAGTCGTCCCCGTCGAGACCGTCGATCGAATCGTTGCCGGCGAGCCCTGCGATGACGTCGGGGCCGGGTGTGCCGGTGATTCGATCGTTGCCGGGGGTGCCGACGATGGTCGCCGTTCGCCCGAAGCACTTCGGCTTGTCGGGGCCGGCGATCGCCGAACGCGGAGACATGACCACCGGAGTCGCCACGAGCACCAGGCCCACCAGGCCGGACATCCATCGCCGTGCGCCGTGCGAGTTCATCGCCGCCTCCTCCGATCGACCGGCGCGGGTTCGTCCGCATCCGGTTTCGAGCCGACGATCGATCCGAGGAACTGCAAGGCAACCCGGGATACCCCCGGAAAACGGGTTGTTCGGGCTGGGAATTTCCGGGTGCTTTTGCTAGAAACGCGGCGGGATGGGCGTCCGCCTGGCCATTGGCGAGGAGTTCGCGGGGCACAGGATCGAGCGCCGGATCGGGCGGGGAGGCATGGGCGTCGTGTACGTCGCCGAACACCTGCGCCTCGGCCGCAAGGTCGCGATCAAGGTGCTCGACCCGGAGCTCGCCGGCGACGAAACCTCACGGCAGCGGTTCATTCGCGAATCGCGGCTCGCGGCCGGGCTCGATCACCCCAACATCGTGCAGGTCTACGACGCCGGCGAGGTCGGCGACGTGGCCTACATCTCGATGCGGCTGGTGGACGGCAGCGACATGGCGGCGCTGCTCCGATCCGAGAGGACGCTCGCTCTGGACCGAACGCTGTCGATCGGGGGGCAGGTGGCGCGTGCGCTCGACGCGGCGCACGCGGCGGGCCTCGTCCATCGCGACGTGAAGCCGGCGAACATCCTGCTCTCACCGCCGGACGCGGCCGGCCGTGAACGCGCATTCCTGACGGATTTCGGCATCACCAAGCTCGTCGCAGGCGAGCGAACCACCGAGACGGGACAGTTCATCGGGACGATCGACTACATGGCCCCGGAGCAGATCCGGGGCGACCTCCTCGACGGCCGTGCGGACCAGTACTCACTCGCGTGCGTGCTGTTCCAATGCGTCTCGGGCAGGCCGCCCTTTCGCCGGGAGGAGCAGATCGCCGTCCTCTATGCGCACCTGCACGACTCGCCCCCCCAATTGACGACGCCCGGAGCCGACCTTCCCCCAGCGGTCGTCGAGGCGATTCGGCGGGGCATGGCGAAGCGGCCCGACTCGAGGTTCACGACCTGCTCGGAGATGGTCGATGCCGCAGCGGTCGTGGCCGTGGCGACCGGTCCAGCCCCGGGTCTCCCGACGCGCGGACGGGCGCCCCGGCCGACAACCCACCTGCCGGGGAGGCGAGGCGGCCGGCATCGTCAGCGGCGACGGCATCTCGTGGCCGCGGGTCTCGCGTCCATCGTGATCCTGCTCGGCGGCGCCATCGGCACCGTGCTCGCCATGCAACCGGGTGCCGGACGCGGACCAGGCCCTGAGATCGGCGCAGGAACGCGAACCGGAACGACGGGGCAAACGGGTTCCACCGGGTCGAGCGTTTCCACCGGACCTGGCGGGCCGGACATATTTCCGCAAGAGATCGCGTGGCGCCGGATTCCCGACCCGCAGCTGAGAGCGTCCGGGCATCAAATGATCAACCGAGCGACCGTGTCCGGCGGGGAGATCGTCGCCGTGGGTGACCAGGGGCCGCCCGATTCGGCGGACCCCGCCATCTGGACCTCGAACAACGATGGCACCACGTGGTCGACATATAGGGGCGAGGGCGGCCCGGGGGATCAGGAGATGATCGGGGTCGTGCACACGGACCACGGCTACGTCGCGGTGGGGACCTTCCGAGTCAGCGCACGGCAGAATGGGGGAGTCTGGACATCGACCAACGGCATCATCTGGCTTCGACAGCGACGCGATCTCGGGCCGCTCGCGGGTGCCAATTCACAGGTGCTCCGGCGGCTCATCTACGTCCGTCACCTGCTGGTCGGGATCGGTGTGGACCATTCGCAGAGTCCTCAGGTGGCCGCTGCCTGGTTCGGTCAGTGGTCCGACGGGGTGTGGCAGTGGTCCGGGTCGCCGCTCCGCCCTGACCCCCACGGGGCTCAGGACACGTGGGGCGTTGCGCCGTGGCTCGGGTCGATCGTGGTGGTCGGCTCGTCGACGGATACGGCGTCGGACGACATGGATCCCGCGGTCTGGATCGGTTCCGACCTGGGAGCGAACTGGAGACGGGTCGGCGTCCAGTCCCTTGCCGAGACGGGGAACCAGGAGATGGACGGCGTGGTCGCCGCCGGCACCGGGCTCCTCGCGGTCGGCAGGGACGGCGATCGGGCGGCCGTCTGGACCTCCCCTGACGGCCGGACCTGGCACGAACAGAAGGTGACTCCGAGCATCCCCGTCGCGGACATTACCGGCGTGATCGCCTACCGAGGCGGGTACGTGATGTACGGGGCGGCGGGGACCGAGGACAGCCACGACGCGGCTATCTGGACGTCCCCCGATGGGGAGAACTGGACGCCGTCGACCTCTCCCGACCTGGTCGAGTCCAACAACCAGCTCATCAAGACCATGGTCGTCTCCGGCGATCGCCTGGTCGCCGCCGGCATCGACCAGGGCGGGAACGGGGGCGACGCCGCGGTCTGGGTGGGCACCCCTGTCGAAGCCCCCGCATCACCATCGCCACAGCCCTCCGCCGACTGACGGCGTTCATCACGACCGCATGAAGCGTGGCATCACGTCTTGTGGAACCGTGGAGGCAGAGGCTGGCATCGGCGAAACACCTCGGCCCTCATGCGATCTCGCTGTGCCTGCGCCGAAGGCAGCCCGGCGACGTTGTTCATCTCCGCGGGATCGGTGCGGAGGTCGTAGAGCTCCTCGGCCCCGCCCATGTACATCGTGTACATCCAGTTCGTCGTTCGCAGACCACAGAAGTCGGGCGCGTGGTTGGGGCCGTCGTCCCAGCCGTAGGAGTGCTCCAGGAGGAACGTGTCGCGCCAGGGCACCTGTTGCCCCTCGAGCAGCGGGAGCAGGCTCCGCCCCTCGGCCCCCGGCGCTGCGGCCCCGCCCAGCGCGGCGAACGTCGGCGCGACGTCGAGGTTGAGCACCATGTGCGAGTCGACGCGGGGAGCGCTGATCATCGGGTCGTACCGGATCACCATCGGGATTCGGATCGCCTCGTCGTACGGCTTCGACTTGTGGAACAGCCGGTGCTCGCCCCACATGTAGCCGTTGTCCGACATGTAGACGATCATCGTGTTCTGCAGCCGGTTCGTGGCCTGCAGCGCCGAGACGATCTCCCCCACCGAGCGATCGACACCGGTGGTGAGCGCGCACTGTCCCTCACGGATGTTCCGGGTCTCGGCGACCTGTGCCGGCCCCCACGGGCTGTTCGCGACGTACGGAGGCTTGTCCGACACGTCCTGCTCTCCCCACGACTCCGAGTGGTAGAGCCCGAGCGGCCCACATGAGTCCGACGCCGGCGCGTCGTACGGCGTGTGCGGCGCGTACGGAGCGAAATACAGGAACAGCGGGCCCTTCGTCTGTCGAATGAAGTCCACCGCCTGGTTCGCCAGCACGTCGGTCGAGAAATCGGACACCTGGTCCCCGTAATGGCGCAGCTGGCCGTTGAACGTCATCCAGTAGTTGAAATGCTTCCCGTTGTCGGCCGCGAACGAGACCCACCTGTTCCACCCCGGCGGCACGACACCGTGAAACGCGGCGGCCCGGTACTGGTTGAGGTACTTGCCGATCAGGGCGGTCGTGTAGCCGGCGCTCTGCAGCCACGTCGCGATCGTCGAATTGGCGCCGTGAAACGCGAGGTAGCCGCCGTTCGGCCAGTCGTTCGCCCAGACCCCGGACGTGTGCGAGTACTGGCTGGTCAGGATGGCGACCCGACTCGGACAACACATGCTGTTCGGCACGAACGCGTTCGTGAACGTCACGCCGTGCGCCACCAGCAGTCGCTCCACGTTCGGCATCCATCCGAGCGTGTCCCACCGCTGGTCGTCGCTCAGGATGAGGACGATGTTGGGCGGCCTCGGGCCGGCGGCCGCGGTCGCGGCCCTCGAAGACGGCTGGGCGGATCCAACCGCCACGAGCACGGCGACCAGCAGAAAGCCCACGAGCGCCCGGGCAACACCGGAGCGCCGGAAGATGCGTCCATCCATGACCGCCCCCGATCTCCGTTGCGCCGCACGGCGCGGCGCCGTCTGGGGACACGGTCGATGGGAGATGCCGGCGGGAAACCGGGGAGGACCCTGGAGATTGCACGCTGCCGACCCCGGAACCGAGCTCCGGAGCCGGGCGCGTCCGCGGCTACGGCGTGACCGTCACCTTCGACGTGTCGACGTCGAAGGCGTTGAGGCGCCCGTCCGGGTTGGTGCGGGTCGAGTTCGAGTTGTCCGCCCACGCGGGGTAGAACACCCCGTTGAAGCCAGTGAGCGCCGTGTAGTCGCCGAAGTCGATCCCGTCGTTGGCCCGCGCGGCGTTCGACGTGCCGGCGCTGATGCGGAAGTTCCGGAGCCAGGTCCGCCCGCCGTCCAGGCTCATGGTTCCCCAGTACTGGGCGTCGTCGCCGGGGATGCCGTCCGTGTCGCCGCCGTGCCCCTGCCCGTGGTCGTTGCGGCAGTCGTGCCACGTGACCGCGATCTCGCCGGTCACCTGGTCGAGGGCGATCCGGGGAAGGAACTGCGGGGCGGTCCCGGTGTCGTCGTTGAGGCGTTGCGGCGTGCTCCACGTCGCGCCGTCGTCGTCCGAGTACCGGAGCCAGATGTTCGTGTCGTTGCTCTCGTCCGGATCCTCGCGCGTGTACATGGCGAACACCCGGCCGTCGTGCGGCCCGCCGCTCCGGTCCCACGCCAGCCCGACCTCCGCGTCGACCGACCGGCCCGACTGCGGAGGGATGAAGTCGAACCCGCCCACGTTCGTGAGCGCCAGGTTCACCGGCGGCAGGAACCCCTGCGGCCCCAGGCCGTCGGGATCGACGTCGATGCGGACGCGGCCCTTGACCTCCCGGCTCTGCGGAATCTGGTACGCCACCATGACCTGCCCCTGCGGGCCGATGGCGACGTCGCCGTAGTTTCCGGGGTGGGAGTTGCGCGCCACCTCGGGCGCGTGGAAGGCCCCGACGTGCCCCAAACCCGTGACCCGCGCCCCGTGCACGACCACGCCGCGGTGGTACAGGTAGTGGGTCACCCACACCGTGCCCTCGCCGGTGGCGATGGTCGGCTGGTCCTCGAAGTGGTTCGTGCCGATGGACCGCAGCCTCCCCTTGAACGAGGCGATGCGCTTCCACGTCTCCCCCGCGTCCGTCGAGAGCACGACGTCGATCCGGTCGTTGTGATTCGCGGTGAACCGGATGTCGCCGAAGAACAGGTTCCCGAACCGGTCCCAGGACAGCGTGGGATCGCAGCAGCCGAACCCGAGCGCGTCGGCATCGGCGATGTCGTGGTGGGTCCAGGTCAGTCCGCCGTCGTGGCTGACCGACTCGAGCAACCCCGGGGCTGCCCGGTCCTCGTTGGACACCACGACGACGTTGTCCGGGTCCCGCGGGTCGACCGCGATGGCCTGCTCCGACTGCCCACCGCGCTTGTCGGAGACGTCGACGGTCCGGCCCACGGCGACGTGAGGGCCGGATGCGCTCGCCACCGGACCGGCCGCGAGGCCGGCGACCACCGCCACCGTGGAGGCGGCCCCAACGAGCGCGAGCCGCCGCGCACGGCGGCGACCCGTACGGCGTCGATGGGGAGCGGGGGCGGCCAGCGGGAGATTCCCTTCCTCGGAGGAGCTGGGTCGGTTCGCGTCCCTGTGTACCACGACCGTTTCGGTTCGGTCGGGGTGAGCGGACGTCAGTTGCCGCGGCCGACCAGTGCCAGCGCGAGGCCCTCGCGGGCCCGGCCCAGGACTCGGCTGACTCGGGCCGCCTCCACCACGAACGCCCGGCTGCCGTCCCCGCGCCACGCGTCACGGATCAGGGCACCCTTCCCCCGTCCGACGGCACTCAGGACCGCCCGCCCCGCCCGGCCGAGCCAGTACACGCGGTTCGTCTTCCCGGCCCCGCTGATGTGCGCGCTGATCACGTCGGAGCGCCCCTGGGCGAACGTCCGCCGGACGAGCCACCGTCGACAGACGCGCTCGGATCGGATGACGTGATGAACGACCGCATCGGGCTCGTACACGATCGTGCCTCCCGTCGCCTGGAGACGGCGGCACATCTCGTCCTCCTCGTTGGAGATGAGGCTCCCGCTCCTGTGGCCCAGCCTCGCCGAGAAGCGTCCGGGGACCTCGGACTTCCGGAAGGACATGTTGGTGCCGATGGGGTAGGGACTTCGGCCGTTCCCGATCACGACCTGCGCGTCGGGTCCCAGGTCGTACCTGCTGTAGAAGACCTCCAGGTCGGGGACGAGCCAGCTCGGTCGGCCCGTCGGCCACTCCAGGTCGACCCGGCCCCCGAGGGCGGCGACCGCCGGGCATCGCCGATACGTGTTCCGGTGGGTCTCGAGCCAATCCGGCTCGGCCACGCCATCGTCGTCGAGGTACGCGACGATCTCCGCCCGGGCCGCCGACAGGCCGAGACTCCTCGCATGCGACACCCCGAGCCGTGGCTCGTGCACGAGGGACAGGTTGGGGATCGCGTCGCGGTAGTCGCCCAGCAACCGGGTGACCCCGCGCACGGCGGCCGGGTCCGGGCCGTTCACGACCACGAGAACCTCGAATCGCTCCGCGGGCATCGACTGGCGGGCGAGGCTCTCGACCACTCGCTTCAGGAGCGAGAGGTCATGTCCCAGCGTGCAGACGACGGCCGAAATCTCCACCTCGGTCGGCATGATGGTTCTGCTCCTTGCGGTGCCCGCCCCCTCCGCGATCGCTGGCGCACGCCGGAGACCCGAGAATGTGCGCCGGATCGGGGAGCATCCCGCATTCCTCCCTGGTCGTGACGTCGGGTCATCAGGCGGTGTCGGCTGTGGAGAGCCGCCTCATTCTGGTCCGGATCGCGGGTCGCCTGTCAACCGCCCGGCCGGCCGATGGTTGACGATCGGGCCTCCGGAGCCGCAATATATCGACTCGATATATGCGATCGATATATCGAACCGTCATGTTGGAGAGAAGGACCTGATGCTGGAGCTCGCCATCCTGGGACTGCTCAAGGAGCGGTCCATGCACGGCTACCAGCTCTCGAAGCGCCTGACGGACACCCTGGGCGGCCTCTGGAAGGTGTCCTACGGCTCCCTGTACCCGGCCCTGAAGCGCCTGGAGAAGGAGGGCGCGGTCGAGCCGGTGTTCGACAAGGAGGACGTGGGACGACGCAAGAACGTCTACCGCATCACCGCCAAGGGCGAGGCGCTGTTCGCCGAGCTGCTGCAGGAGGCGGCGCCGGAGTCCTCCGAGGACAACCGGTTCCGCGTCCGGCTGGCGTTCTTCCGGTACCTGAAGCCGGACACCCGGCTCCGCCTGCTGGAGAAGCGGCGCGCGTACCTGGAGGACCGCCTGTCGGAGATGAAGACCTCGCTCAAGAACTACCGCGAGCGCATCGACGGCTACACGCTGTCGCTGATGCGGCACGGCGCGGAGTCCACCGAGCAGGACATCGCCTGGCTGGACGGCCTGATCGAGACGGAACGGCGCCAGGTGCGCGCCGACGCCGAGCTCGAGGCCGCGTCCGCACCGCCGGAGGCCGCCGGCCCGCAGCCGGCCGCTCCGGTCACGGCGCAGGCGAGCGTCGAGGAGCAGCCGTCAGCTCCCGGCCGGAAGCCGCGGGCCCGCCGCCGCGCGGCGACCAAGACCCGATCGAAGACCACCACCAACGGTGAGCGCGACCGGTCCGGCACACCCCGCCGGTCCGTCCCCGCCGTTCGCGCGAAGGAGCGTGCAACGTGAAGAAGATCCGTCTGGCCATCGTCGGCGTGGGGAACTGCTCCTCGGCGCTGGTGCAAGGCCTCGAGTACTACAAGGACGCATCGCCCGATCAGCGCGTGCCCGGTCTGATGCACGTCCGGCTGGGCGACTACCACGTGTCCGACATCGAGGTCGCGGCCGCGTTCGACGTCGACGCCAAAAAGGTCGGCTTCGACGTCTCCGAGGCGATCTTCAGCGAGCCGAACAACACGATCCGCTTCTCCGACGTGCCGCCGCTGGGCGTGGAGGTGCAGCGCGGTCCGACGCTGGACGGGCTCGGGAAGTACTACCGAGAGACCATCGACGAGTCGGACGCGGCGCCCGTGGACGTCGCGGCGGCCCTCCGCGAGGCGGAGGTGAACGTCGTCGTGTCCTACCTCCCCGTGGGCAGCGAGGAGGCGACCAAGTTCTACGCCCAGGCCGCGATCGACGCCGGGGCCGCGTTCGTCAACTGCATCCCGGTGTTCATCGCGTCGAGCCGGGAGTGGGGGCGCAAGTTCGCGGACGCCGGCCTGCCGATCGTCGGTGACGACATCAAGAGCCAGGTGGGCGCCACGATCGTCCACCGGGTCCTCGCCAAGCTGTTCGAGGACCGCGGCGTGCAGCTCAACCGGACGTACCAGCTGAACTTCGGCGGCAACATGGACTTCAAGAACATGCTCGAGCGGGAGCGTCTGATCTCCAAGAAGCAGTCGAAGACGCAGTCGGTGCAGTCCCAGCTCCGGGACTCCCTGGACAAGGACAAGATCCACATCGGGCCGTCCGACCACGTGCCGTGGCTCGAGGACCGCAAGTGGGCCCAGATCCGCCTCGAGGGCCAGAACTTCGGCGACGTGCCGCTCAACATCGAGCTGAAGCTCGAGGTCTGGGACTCGCCGAACTCCGCCGGCATCGTGATCGACGCCATCCGCTGCGCGCGGGTGGCGCTCGACCGGGGGATCTCCGGACCGCTCATCGGCCCATCCGCCTACTTCATGAAGTCGCCTCCGGTGCAGTTCTCGGACGATGCGGCCCGGGAGATGGTGGAGGAGTTCATCCTGGGCAACGGCACGTCCAAGGCCGGCGACTGGAGCAACTTCTTCGACGCCCAGCCCGCGTAGGCCGCCCTCGGCCGCGCTCCCGACGGGGCCAGTGGCCTCCCTCCCGGCTTCGGGGTGCGGCGCGTAGGTTGGCACCATGCCGACGGTGCAGCGCGCTCGGGAGGTCGTCCGGACCCGGGACTTCCGGCTGCTGTTCGGCGCTCGGGTGGCCTCCCAGTTCGCCGACGGGCTGTTCCAGGCCGTCATCGTCGCCTCGGTGATCTTCGCCCCGGACAAGCAGAGCACGGCGGTGGGGTTCGCCAAGGCGACGGCGGTGCTCGTCGTCCCGTACTCGATCATCGGGCCGTTCGCCGGGGTGTTCGTCGACCGCTGGCGGCGCGAGTCCATCCTGCGGTGGACGCCGCTCGTGCGGGGGGCGGCGGCGGTGCTCCTGCTGGGCGGCGCAGGCGCGACCGTCCCCTTCTACGCCGGCGCCCTGCTCGTGCTGTCGGCGAACCGCTTCTTCCTGGTGACGGCGGGGACCGTGACGCCGAGGGTCGTCCATCCCGACGACCTCCTGGTGGCCAACTCGCTGAACTCCGTCGGGGGAACCGTGTCCACGATCGTCGGCGTGGCGATCGGCGGATGGGTGGCGGACGCCGCAGGGTTCCGAACGCTGATCGTCGCCTGCGTGGTCCTGTGGGCGGTGACGTCGCTGGTGGTCGGACGCATCCGCTCCGACCTGTCCGCCGACCGTTCGGCGATCGAGCCGCTGCTCCACGCGATCGGTGTGGTGGCCCGCGAGCTGCGCGCAGGAGCACGGGTGCTCGCCCATACGCCGCGGGCGCTGGGGCCGATCACGTCGTATTCGGTCGACCAGTTCCTGCAGGGGCTCGTCCTCGTGATGTCGTTCGTCGTGTTCAAGGAACGGTTCCAGGAGGGCGTGGGGAGCTATTCGCAGCTCATCGCCGCCGGCGCGGTCGGGGGGTTCCTCGGCCTCGGGACCGTCGGGTGGCTCGACTCGCGGCTGTCGCGGCCCCGGATGGTGGCCGCGGCGTTCCTGGTGAGCGGCGTGCCTCTGATCGTGATCTCGCCGTTCATCACGGGTTGGACGGTGCTGGTGGCGAGCTTCTGCCTGGGGGTGGGATTCGCCTGGAAGAAGGTCCCGATCGACACGATGGTGCAGACGGCCGTGTCGGACCGGTACCGGGGGCGGGTGTTCGCGATCTACGACGTGGCCCAGAACCTGGCCAGGGTGCTCGCTGCGCTGCTGGCGATCGCCGTGGTCAGGGACGGCGACGTCGGGCTGGATGCCGGGCTGATCGGGCTCGCGTACGTGCTGTACGCGCCGGTCCTGCCCATCTGGCTCCGCCGAACCGCGGCGCTGGAGGTCCGGACGTACTCGGGCGGCCGGGCGGACGAAGGGGTCCGGAGCGTGGTGGTCGGCGGCGAGGAGTCGGCCGTCACGGTCGAGCGCTCGTGGCACGAGGAACGCGCGGGAGCGCGGCTGTTGTGCTTCCGGCTGCGCCTGGACGACGGCTCGCGGATCGAGGTCAGCCGGCCGGAGGACGGCGACGGTCGCTGGCGCCTCGACCGTGAGCTCCCCGCGGACCGGTCGACCGCCGTCACCTAGAGTCAGGGGGCGGACCCGCGACGAACGGGATCCAGTCCCGCGTGGTCGCGAGGTGCTTCAGCTCGAGGCCGGCCAGCACCAGCACCCAGGCGAGGCCCAGAGCGGTCAGCGCCAGCCCGGCCCGCCGAAGCGCGCGCGGCCGCGGGACGCCGGCCTTCGGTCGCCGCAGCACGACCCCGGCCCCGACGGCCGCGACGGCCACCAGCGAGCCCCAGGGGGCCCAGGGATGGTCCCCGGCGGTCCGCACCACCTGCGCCACGGCGAGCCCCAGGACGATGCCCACCAGCGCGGCGAGCGCGATCACGGCGGCGATCCAGAGGGGAGACGCCGTGACCCTTCCCATCCTCAGGCGCCCCGCGATCAGCCACAGCGCGACGTTCGCCAGGCCGGTTGCCACTGCGAAGGCGACGGCCAATCGGACCACGAGCGAGACGCCCGTCGCCGACCCAACCACGATGGCGACCGACTCGGCCAGGTACAGCAGGAGGAACCCGAGCCGGGCCCGCCGGTGCACCGCGCTGGTCGGCACGGCGGCACCGAGCACCGCGGCGACGAGCTGCCCGAGCCGCGCGGCCAGCGCGAAGGGCAGCGGCGGCTTCGCCTCCCCCCGCAACCCAGCGATGCCACCCATGACCCTGCCGGCCACGTCGGCGGCCCTCCCGACGTCGCTCAGCCCCTCGCCCGGCTGCAGCGACGTCGGGCGGCGGTAGGAGGCCTGGAACGCACCGACGACCGCGTTCGCATCGGGCTCGGCTGCCTCCACCAGGTCCCGCAACCGCCCGTCGAGCTCGATCCCGTCCCGCCGAGCGGCGTCCGCCACCGAGAACAGCTTCGCGACGTCCTCCCGCTGGAGCTCCTCGCGGAGGATGGCGACGAAGGCCTCGTTCCGCAGGCGCGACACCACGGCGGCGCGCTGCTCGTCCTGCCCGGGCGGCGAGGGCACCAGCGTGTCGATCAGGATCTCCGCCGCGTCGAGGCGGCCCCACATGATGTCGTTCTCGCGCCACAGGCG
>DATBHM010000071.1:0-10422 GCA_036557505.1 Actinomycetota bacterium
GTCGGAGGTGGCCCGCCAGCTGGTCCTCCAGAACCACGCGGACATGATCGTCACCACGTCCACGCCGGAGACGACCAACCCGGTCGCGGAGATCGCCGAGTCGAACGCCACCCCCTGCGTCTCGACGGTCGTGCCCTGGGAGTCGTGGTACTTCGCCCGGCAGGCCGACCCCAAGAAGCCGAAGCCGTTCAAGTACACGACGATGTACTTCTTCGGCGTCGACCAGTTCGGCGGGTGCTTCGTTCCCATGTGGAACAAGGTCCCGACCAACAAGGTGGTCGGCGGGATGTTCCCGAACGACGCGGACGGCAACGCGTTCCGGGACGCCTGGCCCGACATCATCGACAAGGCCGGCTACACGTGGGTCGACGGCGGGCCGTACCCGGACGGCACCACCGACTTCAGCTCGATGATCTCGCTGTTCAAGTCCAAGGACTGCGAGGTCTTCATCAACGCGCCGCTGCCGCCGGACTTCAACACGTTCTGGAAGCAGGCCGCGCAGCAGGGATACAAGCCGAAGCTCGCGACCGTGGCCAAGGTGCTGCTGTTCCCCGCGGACACCGAGGCGCTCGGCAACCTGGTGAACAACATCGCCACCGACTCGTGGTGGGGCCCGTACATGCCGTACACGTCCTCGCTCACCGGCGAGTCGGCCGAGGACCTCGCGAACGCCTACCAGTCGTCGAGCGGCAAGCAGTGGCTGCAGTCGCTCGGGTCGACGTACTCGCTGTTCGAGGTGGCCCACCAGGCGTTCACCGCTGTGGACGACCCCCACGACCACGACGCGGTCGCCTCCCAGCTGCGGAACTTGAGCTACACGGGCATCTCCGGCCCCCTCGACTTCACCAAGGGGCCCGTGCCCGGAGTGGCCATCCAGCAGCCGGTCGGTGTCCAATGGCAGAAGGGGAAGCAGTTCCCGTTCGAGATGGTGGTCGTGGACAACAGCCTGAACTCCAGCGTGAAGCTCGGTGGGACGCTCCAGCCAACCAACGCCTGAGCGCTCGTGGCAGCGCTGCTCGAGCTGGACCACCTGAGCAAGCGGTTCGGGAGCGTCGTCGTCGCCGACGGCCTGACGTTCTCGATCGAACCCGGTGACGCCGTCGGGATCGTGGGCCCCAACGGTGCCGGGAAGACGAGCCTGTTCGGGCTGATCACCGGGGACCTCCGAGCGGATGACGGCGAGGTCCGGTTCGGGGGCTCACCCGCCACCCACCTCGACCCGGCGGTCCGGTGCCGGATGGGGATCGCGCGGACGTACCAGGTGCCCCGGCCGTTCGAGGACATGACCGTCTTCGAGAACGTGCTGGTCGCGGCGCAGCAGGGTGGCGGCCGCCGGGGCGGCGCCGCGCACACGGAGGCGGCCAGGCTGCTCGAGCGGACCGGCCTGCTCGGGCACGCGAACGATCCCGCCGGCCGGCTGGGCCTACTGCAGCGCAAGCGGCTGGAGCTGGCGCGGGCGCTCTCCACCGGGCCCCGCCTGCTGCTGCTCGACGAGGTGGCCGGGGGGCTCACCGACCCGGAGATGGTGCAGCTGGTGGACATCGTCCGCGCCACGCTCGACGACGGGATCGCGGTCGTCTGGGTCGAACACGTGGTCCGGGCGCTCCAGGGGACCGTGCTCCGCCTGATCTGCCTCGCCGGCGGGCGGATCGTCGGCGACGGGGAGCCGGCCGAGGTCCTGGCCAGCCCCGCCGTCCGCGAGGTGTTCCTGGGGACGACGCCCGACGGCTCGACCGACGCGCCGGGGGCGCCGTGAGCCGCTCCGATGGGTCGCCGGTGCTGGAGGCACGGGAGCTCACCGTCCTCCACGGCCAGCTCCCGGCGCTGCAGGGCGTGAGCCTCGAGGTCCGAACCGGGGAGGCGTACGCGATCATCGGCGCCAACGGGGCGGGCAAGTCGACGCTGCTCCGGACGCTCGCCGGGCTGCACCGGCCGGCCGCCGGCTCGGTCCTGCTGGACGGCGTCGACGTCACCGCCCGGCGCGCGGAGGAGCGCCTGGCCGCCGGGATCGCACTGGTCCCGGAGGGCCGGCGGCTGTTCGGCTCGATGACGCTCGAGGAGAACGTCCTCGTCGGCACGTACCACGCCCGGGAGGGGACCTGGGACGTCGACCGCGTGTTCGAGCTGTTCCCGTGGATGGCCGAGCGCCGCCGCCAGTCGGCCTGGCAGCTGTCCGGCGGGGAGCAGCAGGCGGTCGCCATCGCCCGGGCCCTTGTGGCCAACCCCCGCATCCTGCTCCTCGACGAGCTGTCGCTGGGGCTCTCGCCCGCGGTGGTGCGGCGGATCTACGGGGTGCTCCCGGAGCTGCGGTCCGCCGGGGTGACGATCCTGCTGGTCGAACAGGACGTGACGCAGGCGCTCGCGGTGGCGTCCCGGATCCAGTGCCTGCTGGAGGGTCGTACGACGCTGGTCGGGGCGCCGTCGGAGTTCACCCCGGCCCGGATCGAGGCCGCCTACTTCGGCCTGGCCGGCGCGACGCCGGCGGCGGGGGAGGAGGCCGGATGAACTGGGTGAACGCGATCGTGCAGGGGATCCTGCTCGGGGGGCTGTATGCGCTGTTCGGGTGCGGGCTCTCGCTGCTGTTCGGTGTCATGGGGGTCATCAACCTCGCGCACGGCGACCTCGCCGTGGTTGCCGCATACCTCGCCGTCGTGATGCTCCCGTCGATCGGCATCGCCGCGCCGCTGTCGTTCCTCGTCGCGATCCCGCTGTTCGCGCTGCTCGGTTACTTCGGGCAGCGGACGCTGATCCAAAAGAGCCTCGACCGGGGGCCGTTCACCGTGCTGCTCGTGACGTTCGGCATCTCGGTCGTGATCGAGAACGGGCTGCTGGAGCTGTTCTCGGCGGACAGCCACTCGCTGAACATCGGATCGTTCACCTCGCAGTCGATCCAGGTGGGGCGGCTCTCCGTCGGCGTGCTGTCGGTGACCGTGTTCGTCGTGGCGGTCGTGGTGCTGCTCGGGCTCCAGTACTTCCTGGCCCGCGCCAGGGCGGGCCGGCTGATCCGGGCCGTGGCCGACGACCGGGAGGCGGCCCAGCTGTCCGGGGCGGACTACCGGCACGTGTTCGGGGTGGCGGCGGCGATCGCGTTCGCCACCGTCGCCGTGGCCGGGATCGCGTTCGGCATGTACTCGTCGTTCAACCCGAGCATCGGGACCAGCCGGCTGCTGTTCGCGTTCGAGGCGGTCGTGATCGGCGGCCTGGGGTCGTTGTGGGGGACCCTCGTCGGCGGCATCGTGCTGGGGGTCGCCCAGGCCATCGGGGCCAAGATCAACCCGGCGTACGGGATCCTCGCCGGACACCTGGTGTTCCTCGCCGTCCTCGCCGTGCGGCCGCAGGGGATCACCGGCGGGCGGAGGTCCGAGTGAGCTCCACGCTGGAACGGCCGCCGGCCCTCGACGCCATTCGCGTGAC
The DNA here is from genome assembly GCA_036557505.1 of Actinomycetota bacterium. Classification (GTDB taxonomy): domain Bacteria; phylum Actinomycetota; class UBA4738; order UBA4738; family JACQTL01; genus DATBHM01. Next base: position 3,415 of record DATBHM010000071.1, read on the forward strand.
CCGCTCGAGCCGTCCGCGCCGCTGGACGCTGCTGCTGGGGATCGCGGTCGTCGCCGTCCTCGCCTACCTCCCTTACCTCGCCTACGCGGGAACCACCGACACGCTCACCGACTTCTTCGTCCTGCTGACGATGTCGAGCATGTGGAACCTGCTGGCGGGCTACGCGGGCATGGTCTCGGTCGGGCAGCAGGCGTTCATCGGTCTCGGCGCGTACTTCGTGCTGATCCTCGCGCAGCACGGCGTCGAGCCCTTCGTCGCCATCCCCGTCGCGACGGTGGGGTGCGCCGTGATCGCCATCCCCATCGCGCTGCTCCTGTTGCGATTGCGCGGCGGGTACTTCGCGATCGCCACCTGGGTGGTGGCCGAAGTGTGCCTCCAGGTGATCAGCCGCTTCAACTCCCTGGGGGGAGGAACCGGCGCGCCCCTGCCGGGACTCGACGACATGGACCCGACGATCCGGACCGCGATCACGTACTGGGCGTCGCTGGCCGTGGCCGTCGCGGCCCTCGCCGTCATCTATCTGCTGCTGCGGGGACGGCTGGGTCTGGTCCTCACCGCGATCCGCGACAACGAGATCGGGGCACGGAGCCTGGGCGTGCGGGTCGCGCGGGCGAGGCGCCTGGTCTTCCTCGTCGCCGCGGCCGGGTGCGGCGCGGCCGGGACGATCGTGATCATCAGCGCCCTCAACGTCCAGGCGCCGGCAGCGTTCACCGTGGAGTGGTCGGCCAACATGATCTTCGTGACGATCATCGGCGGGATCGGGACGATCGAGGGGCCGATCGTCGGCAGCATCGTGTTCTTCGCCCTGCAGCAGAGCCTGTCGGAGCACGGCGCCCTGTACCTGATCATCGTGGGCCTCGTCGCGATCGTGGTGGCGATCTGGGCGCCGCAGGGGCTGTGGGGACTGATCGGCGGGCGGCTGCGGTTGTTCCCCGTCGGGTATTGGCTGCGGGTCGGTCCGGACGCCGGTCGTACGCTGCCCTCGCCCGATCGCCCCGATGAGACCGCATTCCTCGCCGGGGACGCCGCCGCGGAACGGGGAGGTGAGCATGACGGCTGAACGGCCCGAGGCCGTGGATCCGCCCTACGACTACCCCGCGTACCGTTCCACCGTCCTGCGGGCCCCCTCGCGCCCGCTCGTTCCGATCTCGGGCGCCATCGACGACCTCACCGGACCGATGTTCGGGGACGACCGGGTGCAGGGGGGCGACGACGACCTCACCGCAGGGCACGCTGGCGAGCCGCAGGGCCAGCGCATCATCGTGCACGGGCAGCTGCTCGACGGCGACGGCCGTCCGGTGCCCGGTGCGCTGGTCGAGGTGTGGCAGGCCAACGCCGGCGGCCGGTACCTCCACGACAACGACCGGCATCCGTCGCCCCTCGACCCGAACTTCACCGGCGCCGGCCGCTGCCTCACCGACGGGGAGGGGCGATACCGGTTCACCACGATCAAGCCCGGGTCGTATCCCTGGGGGAACCACGACAACGCGTGGCGACCCGCGCACATCCACTTCTCGGTGTTCGGGCGGGCGTTCACCCAGCGGCTCGTCACGCAGATGTATTTTCCGGACGACCCACTGTTCGACCACGACCCGATCTTCAACTCGATCCCGGACGAACGGGTCCGGCAGCGCCTCGTGTCCAGGTTCGATCTCGACGCGACCGTCCCGGAATGGGCTCTGGGGTTCTCGTGGGACATCGTCCTGCGCGGCGGTCGGGCGACGCCAGTGGAGGAGCCCCCAACGTGAGCGGCGGACGCACGCCGTCGCAGACCGTCGGGCCGTTCTTCTCGATCGGGATGTCGTGGGATGCGGGGCCGTTCGTGGTGCCGGAGGGGACCGACGGCGCCTTCTGGATCCGGGGGGCGATGAGCGACGGGGCCGGCCGGCCAGTCCCCGACGGCGTGGTCGAGATCTGGCAGCGGGGGCCGGACGGGCGGTTCCCCGCGATCCCCGGTGGCTTTCGGGGGTTCGGCCGGTCGTCGACCGACGAGCGGGGAGGATTCGAATTCCACACCGTGAAGCCGGGCGCGGTCGACGGCGCGCCGTATCTCGACGTCGCCGTGTTCGCGCGCGGCCTGCTGAACCACCTGTTCACGCGGATCTACTTCGCCGACGAGCAGGCCGCCAACGCATCGGACCCGGTGCTCGCGGCGATCGGCGACGAGGCGGCTCGGCGATCGCTCATGGCCGAGCCGACGCGGGACGGCTACCGATTCGACATCCGACTGCAGGGCGAACATGAGACCGCCTTCTTCGCTATCTGATCCCGGCGGAGCCGTCGAACCGCCGGGCCTGTTCGACGGCGTGCTCGCGCGCGGCGATGTTCGGGGGATCGTGGGCGACCGCGCGTTCCTCCAGGCGATGCTGGACTTCGAGTCCGCACTGGCCGCGGCCTCCGCGGACGCCGGGCGGATCGACTCCGAGGACGCCCGGACGATCGCGGCCGCGTGCCGGGCGGAGGCGTTCGACGTGTCCGCGCTGGGTGCGCTCGCGGCCGACACCGGGAACCCCGTGCTGCCGATGCTCGACGCCCTCCGGGGAATGGTGGGGCCGGCGGCCGCCCACGCGGTCCACCGCGGCGCCACCAGCCAGGACGTGATCGACACGGCGACCATGGTGGTGGCCGGCCGGGCGCTCGACGTCATCGGGCGCGACCTCGACGCGGCCGCCGACGCGGCCGCCGGCCTCGCCGACGCGCACCGGGCCACGCTGATGGCCGGTCGGACGCTCCTCCAGCGGGCGACCCCGGTGACGTTCGGTCTCACGGCGGCCGTGTGGTGCGCGACGCTCGACCAGGCGCGGGCCCGGCTGGCGGAGGTCCGCCGAGACGGACCTGCTCTGCAGCTCGGCGGCGCCACCGGCACCCTCGACGCGTTGTGGCCGGACGGAGCGGCCATCGCCGCGGCCATGGCCGAACGGCTCGGGCTCAGGGTCCCGGTCCTGCCCTGGCACACGGACCGCACCCGGATCGCGGAGCTGGCCGGGGCGCTCGGGGAGGCTTGCGGTGCGGCCGCCAAGCCCGCGGTCGACGTCGTCCTCCTCGCGCAGACCGAGCTGGGAGAGGTCCGCGAGGGCACGCCGGGCCGGGGGGCCTCGTCGGCCGTGCCCGGGAAGTCGAACCCCGTCGCGGCGATCTCCGCCCTCGCCGCGGCGCGGCGCGCTCCGGGGCTGGTCGGCGAGCTGCTGGCGGCGGGCGTCCACGAGCTCGAGCGTGCCGCCGGGGCCTGGCACGCGGAGTGGCTGCCGCTCCGGGAGCTGCTCGTCGCCACCGGGTCGGCGGCATCGTGGATCTCGGACAGCCTCGGGGCGCTGGTCGTGGACCCCGACCGGATGCTCGCGAACCTCCGGGGCGGCCCGCCGCAGGACGCGGAAGCCGAGGCCACGGTGGTGGCCGCCTGCGAGGCCCTCGTGCAGCGCGCGCTCGACGATCGAGGCCGGGAGCGCACATCGTGAGCGGCCCGGTCGAGGTGCACCACGTCGAGGGGGGCCGGCCCGACGGGCCGCCGCTCGTCCTGTCGAACTCGCTCGGCACCACGATGGCCATGTGGGATCCGCAGATGGTGGCGCTCGGCGAGCGGTTCCGCCTGATCCGGTACGACACGCGGGGGCACGGCTCCTCGCCGGTTCCCCCTGGTCCGTACGACGTCGCCGATCTGGGTGCCGACCTCCTGGCGCTGCTCGATCGCCTGGGCATCGACCGGGCCAGTCTGTGCGGCCTGTCGATCGGCGGCATGACGGCGATGTGGGTGGCGGCCAACGCCCCGGAGCGCGTCGATCGCCTCGCACTCTGTTCGACGTCGGCGAGGTTCGACTCGCCGGAGCGGTACGCCGAGCGCGCGGCGATCGTCCGCGCCGAGGGGATGGCACCCGTGGCGAACACGGCGGTTCGCCGGTGGTTCACCGAGCGGTTCGCCTCGGAGCAGCCGCGCGTGGTCGACGAGTTCCACGACATGCTCCTGGCGACGCCGCCGGAGGGATACGCGGCGTGCTGCGGCGTGGTCGAGCGGACCGATCTCACCCCGTCGATCGGCTCGATCGCCGCCCCCACGCTGCTCCTCGCGGGCGCCGACGACCCCTCGACGCCGCCGCCCCACGCGGAACGGATCGCGGCACGCGTCGCCGGCGCCCGCGTCGTCGTCCTTCCGGGGTCGCACCTGTTGAACGTCGAACGCGCCGACGAGGCGTCCCGCGCCATCCTCGACCACCTGTCGGTCCCGACCCCCGAGGAGGAGCCATGAACGATCCCATCTACGACGACGGCATGACCGTGCGGCGGGAGGTCCTCGGGGACGAGCACGTCGACCAGGCCTCGTCGGCCGCCACGCCGTTCACCGAGGCGTTCCAGGACCTCATCACGCGGTTCGCATGGGGCGAGGTGTGGTCGCGGCCGGGGCTCGACCGGCGGACCCGCTCGTGCATCACGATCGCCCTGCTCGCGGCGCTCGGGCACGAGGAGGAGCTCGCGATGCACGTCCGGGCGGGGCTCGAGGGCGGCGTCACCGCCGATGAGATCCGTGAGGTGCTGCTCCACACGGCCGTGTACGCGGGCATCCCGGCGGCCAACCGGGCGTTCGCGGTCGCGCAGCGGGCGCTCGCCACGGCCGACGGCGACGAACCCGAGGCGGGCTGAGGGCCGGGGAGCTGACGCTGTTCACGCCGACCGGCGACTGAACCGCCCACGCCGCAGGCATCGTTCGGAATGGATGATGCGTCCGGACGTCTCGAGGCGGACCCTGCACGTGCGCCATCGGAGTTCGGGTCGGAGGCCGGGTCGTTGACCGAGGATCAGGGGGTCGGGGGGGCGGCGCCACCGCCGCCGCCCGAATCGCTGCAGGCCGGCGAGGGATCGCCGCCGGAGTGGCCCGCGGGCGAGCAGGCCCCTGCTGAGCACGGCCGTCACCGCCTCCGGGGCCGCTACGCGCAGCTCCGGGCCACCGCCGACCGCACCGAGCAACAGGTCGCGGCCAAGGCGGAGGACCTCCGAGGCCGCCGGGCCAGCGTCCGGACGGCGTTCCTCGCCTACGAGCACGACCGCCGGCACGGCGGTGCGCTGCTCGCCGGCGGCCTCGCGTACCGGTTCTTCATCTGGCTGCTGCCGGCGGCGCTGTTCCTCGCGAGCCTCCTCAGCATCGTGGGGGACATCTCCTCCCGGTCGCCGGCAGACGTCGCGGACAACGTCGGCCTGGGGGCGTCGCTCGCGGTGCTCGTCGCGAAGGCGGCGAAGGAGACCGGCAAGGGGTCGTGGGTGCTGATCTTCCTGGGCCTGTTCCTGATGCTGTGGGCGGGGATGAGCGTGTGGAAGGCGCTCCGGCTGGTCTCCTCGGTCGCGTGGCAGGTCCGGCCGACCTCGACCCAGCGGCTCGTGCGGGCGTCGATCGTCGTGTCGGCGGTGGGGATCGGACTGCTGCTCTCGCCGATCCTCCTCAACCCCCTGCGGTCCGGTCCGTTCATCGCGGACGTGTTCGCGTCGATCCTGATCGCGGCCGGGATGGGCGCGATCTGTCTCTGGCTCATGCTGTCGCTGCCGCATCCCGACGGGATCCGATGGACGGCGTTCGTGCCGGGCGCGATCCTGTTCGGGATCTCCGTCGAGGTGCTCCGCGTGGTGACGTCGGTGTACTTCGTGTGGCGGATCGGTCACAGCGATCTGTACGGGGCGTTCAGCTTCGCGGCCATCTTCATGGCGTGGCTGTACCTCATCGGGCGCATCGTCGTGGGCGCGCTCGCGCTCACGGCCACCAGGTGGCTGGAGCGTCACTCCGTGCCGCCGGTGACATGAGCGACGACGTTCAGGCGGTCCTGATCATCGGGACGTACCTGTCCGGCAAGAGCTCGGTGGCGGCCGAGGTCGCCGATGTCCTCGAGCGGAACGGAGACCCGTTCGCGCTGCTCGACCTCGACTATCTCGGCTGGGCGAGCGCGCCCGGATACGACGGCCACGGCGACGACCCGTGGCTGCTGCTCCGGAACCTCCGGGCCGTCGCCGGGAACGACGTCGCCGCGGGGGTCCGGCGGTTCGTCGTGGCCGGGCACGTCCCGGACCGCGTCGCCCGGGACCGGATCCTCGCCATGCTCGACATGCCGGTGAAGGTGATCCGGCTCGAGGTCCCGGTCGTCGAGCTCGAACGCCGGGCGGCAGCCGACCCGACGAGCGGCCGCCGGGAGGACCTGGCTGCGTCCCGTGCCCAGGCCGCCACCGGGTCGACCGGAGTCGAGGACGCCACCGTCCGGAACGACCGGCCCCTTCGGGAGACGGCGCTCGAGATCATCGGGCTGCTCGGGTGGGCGTGAGGGGTCGGCCGGTCACGTTCCCGTTGCGATATCGGTCATTACGGTAACGAACGGCACCCTCCGCATGGCCGCCGGCCGCCCGGTTCCCGAGTTCGGCGTTCCCACCGGACATGGCTGCGGAGCGATGAGTTCGAAGGCGACGGCCGGTCGTCACCATCGGAACGAGTTGCGAGGAGAACAGCATGAGCGACAGGCGAGCAGACCTCATGGACGGCGTCCTCGGCGCGCTGCGGGGCTCGATGCAGAGCCGCGTCGTCGCGCCCGACGACGACGACTACGACGAGGCACGAGCCATCTTCTACGGCGGATTCGACGCCCGCCCGGCCGCGATCGCACGGGTGGCGGGCGCGGGCGACGTCTCGCAGGTGATCCGGATCGCGAACGAGACCGGGTCGGAGCTCGCCGTCCGCAGCGGCGGGCACAGCCCCGCCGGGCACGGCACCACCGACGGCGGCATCGTCCTCGACCTGTCCGGGATGAAGGCGATGGACGTGGACGTCGACGGCAGGACCGCGTGGGCGCAAACGGGCCTCACCGCCGGCGAGTACACGGGCCTCGCCGCGACGCACGGGCTGGCCACCGGGTTCGGCGACACCGGCTCGGTGGGGATCGGCGGGATCACGCTGGCGGGTGGGATCGGCTACCTCGTGCGCACGCACGGGCTCACCATCGACTCGCTGCTCGGCGCCGAGGTCGTGACCGCCGACGGGCGGAT
>DATBHM010000072.1:0-8262 GCA_036557505.1 Actinomycetota bacterium
AGGCGTAAGGGAACGAACGTCCCCACGCTTCCATGAACACGCCGCATCGGGGACCGGCCCGTATCGGGTCGGTCCCCGATGCCGTGTCGCCGGGGCGACGATCACACGCCGTTCGCCGGGGGGCCGCACGAAGCCACGGGCCGAGGCCCGACGAAACCTGACCCGTGTGGCAGCATGGCTGAACGGTGCAAACTCGCCCAAAACGAATCCTCGCCCCGCTCGCCGCGATCCTCGTTTCGTTCGCCATCGCGATCACATCCTCGCCGGCCTCGGCGGCAGCCGGGGCCCACGGCGCTGCCCCGCGGGGCGGGAGCCCCGTCCGCCCGGCGGGCGCCGGGCAGCCGACGACGGTTTCGGGAGCAGTCTCGGTGGATCTGTCGCGGGTCCGCCCCGGCCCCGGCGTGGAGCGACTGCGGGGCGACGCGGTGCGGACCACCGCGAGCGTCACGTCAACGCCCCTGAAGGTCTGTCCCGGGTTCTGGTTCACCGCCTTCGGCGTGGTGTGGCGCCAGCAGGGGGCCGGTTCGCTCGGCGGCGGCGCGGCGTGGCTGGGCGAGGGCGGCGGAGTCCTCGGACACGAGGCGATCGCGCCCGACGACGGGGGCGACTCCGGGGCCCGGGCCCGACTCAGCGCCACGCCGCTCATCTGGACCGGCGGCGGACGATGTGTCCGGCTCCACCTGCGGCTTCCGCCCGGCGTCACGGTCGCCGATCCCCACGTCGCCTTCGCCAACACCTCCGGCTCCGCGGCGGGCCCCGGCACCGGGCCTCCCGACGTCGCCGTCCGGCCCGGCATCGACACGTCCGATCTCGCGGATCCGAACGACGTGCCCGGCGCCGGCCAGGCCGTCCGCGCGGCCGACGGCGGTGGACCGCCGATGCCGCCCATGGTCTCCCGCGCTGAATGGGGCGCCCGGCCCGTGGCATTCAACACGGGGTCGCCGGGCTGCAGCGCCCCCTCCTACTCGCCGCTCAAGGTGGCCTACGTGCATCACACGTCCGGCACCAACGCGTACTCGCGGGCGCAGAGCGACGACATCGTCCGGGGCATCGACTGGTATCACACGCAGGAGCGCGGCTACTGCGACATCGCCTACAACTTCCTGGTCGATCGGTTCGGAACGATCTTCGTGGGCCGGGCCGGCGGCGTCGACCTCCCGGTCATCCCGGGGTCGCAGGCCGGCTTCAACCCGTTCACGTTCTCGGTTTCCGTGATGGGGAACTTCGCCACGGCGACCCCCCCGGCCGCGGCGATCCGCAGCGTCGAGCGGGTCCTTGCGTGGAAGCTCGACCTCGCGCACCTGCCGGCCAACGGGACCGCGACGCTCGTGTCGCAGGGCTACGACACCGATCGCTATCCGCCGGGTGAGCGCATCACCATGCACACGATCGAGGGCCACCGGCGGACGAGCCAGACCGACTGCCCCGGCCGCATCTGGAACCTCCTGCCGCGGATCCGACGGACCGTGGCTGCCATGGGCGGACCGAAGATCTACCGCCCGGCGGAATCGGCGCCGCAGGTCACGCCCGGGCACGGCTCCGTCCGCTTCACGGCCACCGCGTCCGCGCGGCTCCGGTGGTCGGTGACCATCGAACGCCAGGACGGCACCGGGATCCGACCGCTTCAGCAGGCCGCGTCCTCGAAGACGCTGCACCTTTCCTGGGACGGCCTGGATGCCAACGGTCACCCCGCGCAGCCGGGCGCGTACGAGGCGGTCATCGCGGGCACGACGACCGGCGGCGCGGCGCCCCGTCAGGCGATCCTGCAGATCGGCGTCCCCGGCCCGCCGGCCGGGCCGGTGCCCGTCCCCAGCGGCACCGTCCGGGTGCAGGGCGGATTCGGGGAGCTCCGGGCGGCGGCTGCCACCGGCTCGGCCGACGTGTGGGCCGTGGGGACCGTCGCCACGAATGGGGCGATCCGGCCGCTGATCCGGCACCTCGGCCGGCACGGCTGGACCACCATGGGCGGCCCGAACCCCGGCGTCCACGGCAGCGGCCTTCAGGCGGTCGGCTCGGCCGCCCCCGGCGACGCCTGGGCCGGCGGGTTCTCGTGTCTCAGCTCGGCGTGCAGCCAGAACGGCGGGTTCGGCTCCCGGACCCTCATGGAGCACTGGAACGGTCATGTCTGGAGCGCCGTGCCCACGCCGAGCCCGGGGACCGCGGTGAACGAGATCCGTGCGGTCGACGCCGTCGCCCCCGACGACGTGTGGGCCGCCGGCTTGTGGTCGGACGAGGGCCGGTGGCTCCGCCACGGGCTCGTCCTGCACTGGAACGGCACGGCCTGGCGGCAGGTCCGGATCCCGTTCCAGAGCGGCGAGGCGCACCTCGACGGCATCTCGGCGTCCGGCCCGGACGACGCCTGGGCGGTCGGCGAGCTGTGTCCGGGTCCCTGTTCGGGCCTCGCCCACAGCACGGCGCTGGTGCTGCATTGGAACGGCACGAAGTTCACCCGGGTGCCGCCGGCCGCCCTCGGCGCCGCCCGCAGCGGGATGAACGCGGTCCTCGACGTCTCCCCGACCGAGGCCTGGGCGGTGGGCGGCACGTCGGCGAACCGGGTGGCCCCGACCCATCCGCTCGTCGAGCGATGGAACGGCGCGAGGTGGCGGCGGGTCGCCGCACCACCGGCCGGGAAGTCCTCGGAGCTGTACGACGTCCTGCCGGGTCCCGGGGGACGGCTGTGGTCGTTCGGCGCGCTCGGCACCAGCAGCGCGGAACGTCCGTTCGTCCTGCGCCGCAACGCCTCCGGTGCCTGGAAGCGGGTCGCGGCGCCCAGCCCCGACGTCCACCTGGCGTTCCTGTCGGGCGCCGCGGCGAGTCGCTCACCCGACATGTGGGCGGTCGGTCCCGCGACCTCGGGGCCGTTCGCGCTGCGCTGGGACGGGCACTCCTGGAGCACGGCCCGGACCGGCTGAGCGGCCCCGGTGGGACATGAACACGAGGGCACGGGGGAACACTTCTTGCGTTCGCGAGGGGGTCGGCATGGTCGCATGTGGGAGGACGACGCCGCCTTGACCACCTGGCCGATCGCGGAGCTGGTGAGCGGGCCCGGCGAGCCGTCGGAGGAGGCCGTCAGGGCGCTGGTCCGCGCGGCGCTGGAGCGGGCGAGGGGGGCCGCCGACGAGGGCCGTACGACCGCGCTCCGGGCCGTCGAGCTCGCCTACCTCCAGCCCGGTGTGAGCCACGAGCGCGCGGCCGAACGCATGCTGGTGTCGAGGTCGACGTTCTACCGGCTCCTTCGGCGGGGGACGCAGGCCCTCGCACGGACGCTCGCCGAGCGCTGAACGTCATTCGTCCGACCGGCGAACCTCGCCGTGCGTCCCCTCGGCGTCCACGTCCCAGCGTGCGCCGAACGCGTGGATGCCCCGGATCCGGATCCGTCCCACCGACTCGGGGACGAGCGGGTCGACGACGAGCCCGCCGTCGTGGACCCCGATCCCGAGCATGGCGCTCACCAGGAAGAACGGCGCGGCCGTCGCCCAGGCCTGGGGGCTGCACGCGGTGGGGAACGGCACCGGGAAGCGGCTGACGACGCGGGGGAACCCGGCGAACGCCTCGGGGAGCCGGCCCTGTGAGTACGACGCCGCCTCCACGAGCGCGAGCGCGATGCGATTCGACTCCTCGCGGAAGCCCCCGCGGGCCATCCCGGCAGCGATGATCGCGTTGTCGTGGGGCCAGATCGTCCCGACGTGGTAGCCGATCGGGTTGAACCCGGCGGAATCGGTCGACAGGGTCCGGACCCCCCACCCGGAGAACATCTCGTCGGTCATCAGCTGCCGGACGACCACCGCGGCACGGTCCTCGGGCACGATTCCGGAGATCAGCAGCTGGCCCATGTTCGAGGTCATCGAGTCGATGCGCTGCTTGTCGCCGTCGAGCCCGATCGCGTAGAAGCCACCGCGGTCGTCCGTCCAGAAGTCGCGGTTGAAGCGCTCCTTCAGCTCCGCGGCCTCGCGGCGGAGGCGTTCGGCCCAGCCGGGGTCGTGGAACACGAGATCGGCCAGCTCCGCCGTCCGGACCTTGGCGTCGTACGCGTATCCCTGGGCCTCGGCGATGGCGATCGGCAGGTACGGGATTCTTCCGTCGGCGAACTGCACCCCGTCGAACGAGTCCTTCCAGCACTGGTTCCCCAGCCCCTGTGGCGACCGCGTCTGGTACTCGACGAACCCGTCACCGTCCGCGTCGCCGTAGGTGTCGATCCACTCGAGGGCCCGGGTCACGTGCCCCTGCATGCCGGCCGCGAACTCGTCGTCCCCGGTCCACCGCCAGTACGCGCTCAGCAGGATCAGCCAGAGCTGTGTCGCGTCGGTGTTCCCGTAGTAGGGGTTGTGGGGCTTCAGCCCAAGCTGCGTGAGCTCACCGGCCCGGTACTCGTGGGCGATCTTGCCGGGTTCCTCGTCGCGGAAGTCGTCGACCTTCGTGCCCTGCAACAGCGCGAGCGCCGTCAGACCGCCCTTGGCGAGCTCGGGACCGACCCACATCGACATCATCGCCGTGACCAGGGTGTCCCGCCCGAACAGCGTCATGAACCACGGCAGGCCGGCGGCCGGCAGGCCCAGCTCCTGATCCATCCCCGGCAGGCGCCCGGCGATCCGGAGCGCGGCGAGGTCCCGGACCGAGCGCCGGAACACCTCGGTCAGCACGTCCCAGCCGGATTCGAACCTCGGGACCTGGTGCATCCACCGCGACAGCGAGTCGTCCGCCTCGCGCCAGCTGTCGCCGAAGTCGCGGTGCGTGCGCTCCAGGAGCAGGCCGGATGCATCCACCTCCACGTCGACGTCCGACTTCCACACGCCACGCGCCGGCAGCTCGACCTGCCACACGAGGTCGTCCCCCTCGATGGCCGGCTCGCCCGTGGCCTGCACCCGGGTCTCGGCGGAGAACGGCGCGTGTTCGTACCGGAACGACAGCCGCCCGGCTGCGGCGTCGTGGTTCCGGACGATCGACGCGCTGCGGTCCCGGACCTGCGCCTTGATCTCGAACAGGTCGGCGAAATCGGTCCCGACCGCCAGCCGGAGCTCGAACCGCAACGGTTCGTCCGAGAAGCTGTGGATCGAGATCTCCTCGTGCAGGTCGGAGCCGACGAACCGGCTCCGACGCACCGACAGGATGTTCTTGGGAAGGTCGGGCCGGGGCGGGTTCGTGAGGACGAACACCGCGGAGTAGTAGTCGACGGCGTCGGATCGCAGGATCGGGAGCGGCTCGCCGTCGATCGTGAGGACCCACGTCCCGACGAACCGGGTGTCCGCGACCACGAAGCCCCCGATCGAGCCGGGGGGAACGTCACCCCGCGAGTCCGAGTAGCAGAATGCCCGCCCCTCGAGCACCGCGATCGCGCCGGCGCCGAGCTCGGGCGGGATGATCCGCTTCGCGCTCGGAACCCCGCTCTGGCCGGCGGCCCCCGGCAGTGGATCGGCCGGAGTGGGCCGGCCCCCGGAGTCGGGCCGGCGCCGCCCGACCTGCCCGGGAGGTCCGCCTGCGCTGCTCGGAATGCCGATCGCGGCCGCGTCCTGGTGCTTGGTGCTCATCCCTTCCTCCTCCCCACCCGGGTCCCCGTCCTGAACGGAACTTGGTACCCCCGTGGTACTGCGGGTGGTACCGGCACACGCGCATCATCCACCGAGACCGGCGATGGGCGCTGTCGCCGGGCGAGCCTCGGAAATGCCTGCACGGCGGGAGGACCCGAGTTCCACTGGCAACGAGCGGGGGAGCGCCCATGGAACGGCACGAGCGGTCCGCTCGTGCCGTTTCCGTTTCCGTTTCCGCGACCCGACACCCGGGACTACACTCGGGGACCGGGCCCGCCGATCACGCATCTGCCACCAGAACCGAACAGGAGCCGGGTGTGAGTTCCAACTCGCCGTGGGCGGCCGCCCTCTCGCAGCTCGACGAGGCCGCGGCAACGCTCAACCTCGATCCGGGCGTCCACGACGTCCTGCGCAACCCCAAGCGCGTCCTCACCGTCGCCGTCCCCATCCGTCACGACGACGGGGTCGTCCGCGTGTACACGGGGTTCCGCGTGCACCACAACACGTCCCGGGGGCCGTCGAAGGGCGGCATCCGGTACCACCCCGACGTGGACATCGACGAGGTCAAGGCCCTCGCGATGTGGATGACATGGAAATGCGCGATCGTCGGCATTCCATACGGAGGTGCCAAGGGCGGAGTGGTCGTCGATCCCAAGACGCTCACCGTCCGCGAGCTCGAGAAGCTCACCCGGCGGTACGCGGCGGAGATCCTTCCGCTGATCGGTCCCGACCGCGACATCCCGGCCCCGGACGTGGGCACCAACGACCAGATCATGGCCTGGATCATGGACACGTACTCCATGAACGTCGGGCACTCCGCGCTCGGCGTGGTCACCGGAAAGCCGCTCTCCGTCGGTGGCTCGGCCGGCCGTGGAGACGCGACCAGCCGCGGTGTGATGTACGTGGCCGAGGCGACCCTGAAGCATCAGGGCCGCAAGGTCGACGAGACGCGCGTCGCCATCCAGGGCTACGGGAAGGTGGGCGCGCCCGCCGTTCGGCTCATGGAGGAGCTCGGCTGCATCGTCGTGGCGGTCTCCGACGTCAACGGCGGCACCTCCAACCCCCAGGGGCTGTCGTCGAAGGGCCTCGCCGCCCACCACGCGGACACCGGCAGCGTCGTCGGCTACGAGGGCGGGGAGGACATCACGAACGCCGAGCTCCTCGAGATCGACTGCGACCTGCTGATCCCGGCCGCGCTCGAGAGCCAGATCACCGACGAGAACGCCGACCGAATCCGCGCCGACATCATCGTCGAGGGCGCGAACGGCCCCACGACCCCCGCAGCCGACGAGATCCTGCGGGATCGCGGCGTGCTGGTCGTGCCCGACATCCTGGCGAACTCCGGCGGCGTGACCGTCTCGTACTTCGAGTGGGTCCAGGACCTCCAGGCGTATTTCTGGGACGAGGACGAGGTGAACCGGAAGCTCCGCAAGATCATGGAGAACGCCTACCTCGACGTGCTCGCGACGGCCGACGAGTACAAGGTCCACATGCGCACCGCGGCGACCATCCTCGGGGTCAACCGCGTCTCGGAGGCCCACCGGACGCGCGGTCTGTTCCCTTAGGCCTTCCGTCCATCCCCCGGGGCGGGCCGTCGCGCGGCGCCCGGGGGATGTGGAAATCGTCGAACACCCGCATTGTGCAGCCGAAACGCCCATTCGGCGAGGCTCAAGATCGGACGCCCGCGGTCGATGCAAGAAACCTCAGTGGGAGGCCTACGTCCGTTCCGGTGCGTCGCCCTGGTCCTGTTCGTCTCGGGCCTTGCGACCGCCTGCTCCGGAACTGCGGCGCGGACGCAGGGCGGTGCCGGCGTGACGGTGCGGGAGCGAGACTTCCACATCGCCGCCCCGGAGGTGATCCCGGCGGGGGAGGTCGCGATCTCCGCCCACAACATGGGGCCCGAGGCGCACGAGCTCATCCTGATCCGCCGCACCCAATCGCCCCTTCCCCTCCGCCCCGACGGGATCACCGTGGACGAGGACGCCATCGAGGGCCGGACCCTGGGCGCCCTCGAGCCCTTCCAACCCGGTTCGACCGACGTCCTCCGTGTCCACCTGACGCCCGGACGGTACGTGTTCATCTGCAACATGACCGGCCACTACCTGGGCGGCATGCACACCGACTTCGTCGTGAGGTGACATGGCGACCAGGAGCAAGTTCACGCCCTTCGCCACGCGCGGCCGCCGGTCGGTCACGGCGATCCTCCTGACGTTCGCGCTGTCCTCGGCCCTCTCGGTCTCTCTGTCGATCAACTCGACCGCGCGATCGTCCCACCGGGCCGAGGTCGTCCAGATCGCCGCCCGGCAGCGAACCCTGGCCGAGGCGTACGTCGCGGACGTCCTTCTGGCCCAGACAACCTGGGCCCTCGCCCCCCGGCGGACGGCGACCATCCTCTCCGCCAGCGCGACGGCCCTGCTCGACGGGGGGGAGGCGCCGGCGGTCGAGGGCGACGACGACGCGACGGTCCTCCCTCCGACGACCGAACCGGGGATCCGCCGCCAGCTCGAGCAGGAGCAACGGCTGGTCAACGACCTGATCGACACCGGGGCCGCGCTGCTCAACGACCAGCCCGTCGACACGCGGCTCACCGCGGGCGAGCGCATCACGGTGACGGACCCGCTGCTGCGCCTGCGCGTCCTGGCCGCGCTCACGTCGAGCGTCTCGCTGAACGCGGCCCGGTCCATCTCGGCGGCTGCAGACCGGGCCGTCGGGGAGTCGGTGACCCTCCAGATCGTGC
>DATBHM010000073.1:0-4302 GCA_036557505.1 Actinomycetota bacterium
CGTCCCACGGCGAGAGCCCGAGCTCGAAGAAGCCGTCGAACGCGCCCGCCGCCGTCCACGCCAGGTCGAGCGAGGCGGCGCCGGGCCGCCGGAGGTCCTCGAAGCGCTCGAGCGCGGCCCCGAACATCCGCAGGTACCGGGCAAGGACGTCCTTGCGCCGGAACGGGAACCCGGTCCCAACCACCGCGGTGCCCGGGTCGCGGTCCGAGACGCGCAGGGGGATCGACCCGGAGTCCGTGCGCCGCTCGGCGCCCGCTCCGCGAGCGCCGAGGAACGTCTCCCCGAGCAACGGAGCATGGACCACGCCCGCCGCCGGGCGGGCGTGGTCCACCAGCGCCACGGACACGCCGACGATCGGGAGCCCGTGGACGAAGTTGGTGGTGCCGTCGAGCGGGTCGACCAGCCAGTACCGCGCGGCCCGGCGCCCGCCCTCCTCCTCGCCCACGACGGGCAGCCCGGACTCCGAGCGAAGCACCTCGGTCACGGCCCGCTCGCTCGCCCTGTCCACCTCGGTGACGTAGTCGCCGGACCTGCCCTTGACCTCCGCCGCCACCTCGCCGCCCGGCCCCGACGCCGCCGCCCGGATGACCTCCGATCCGGCGAGTGCCGCGGCGAGCGCGACCTCGACCATGCGCTCGCTGCCGGCCCGGGTCGCCATGGAGCTGGAACGTAGCAGAGGGCCCGTGGCCCGATCGGGGCGACCGTTCGGCCGCCCGCCGTTCGGGCCCGGGAAATTGACACACGGCGTGCCTGGCTAGTACCTTTACCGGTCGCGGCTGCAGCTTGGTCGCGATTGTCGGTTGGTCAATCCAAGGGGGGACCCGAGAAGGGACCGCGGCATCAAGGGCAGCACCCTGAGGCCGGACCTTTTCGACAGGTCCGGCTTTTTGCGGCCCCCCTTCGGCAGCGCAGAACGAGCGAGAGCGTGACGAGAGCATGCCCACGATCCAACAGCTGGTCAGGCAGGGGCGCGAGCGCCCGCGGAGCAAGACGAAGAGCCCCGCTCTTCGCCGGTCCCCGCAGCGCCGCGGCGTCTGCACGCGCGTGTACACGACCACCCCGAAGAAGCCGAATTCGGCCCTCCGGAAGGTCGCGCGCGTCCGTCTGACCACGGGCATCGAGGTCACCGCCTACATCCCCGGGATCGGCCACAACCTGCAGGAGCACTCGATCGTGCTCGTGCGGGGCGGCCGGGTGAAGGACCTCCCGGGCGTCCGCTACAAGATCGTCCGTGCCGCGCTCGACACCGCCGGCGTCCGGGACCGTCGCAAGGCCCGGTCGAAGTACGGCGCCAAGAAGAACGCGTCGTAGGGGGGTTCGAGCATGCCACGGAAAGGTCCAGCAGTCCGCCGTGAGATCGAGCCGGACCCGGTCTACCAGAACCCGCTCGTGACGCAGCTGATCAACAAGATCCTGCTGAACGGGAAGAAATCGACCGCCGAGCGCATTGTCTACAAGGCGCTCGAGCAGATCAGCGAGCGCACGGCGAACGACCCGGTCATCACGCTCAAGAAGGCCGTGGAGAACGCCCGCCCGCTCCTTGAGGTCAAGAGCCGGCGCGTGGGCGGCGCGAGCTACCAGGTGCCGGTGGAGGTTCGTCCGACCCGCGGCACGACGCTCGCGCTCCGGTGGCTGGTGAACTTCACGCGCCAACGCCGCGAGCACACGATGAGCGAGCGGCTGGTCGGCGAGATCATGGACGCGGCCAACGGGCAGGGCTCGTCGGTCAAGCGCCGCGAGGATCTCCACAAGATGGCGGACGCCAACCGGGCGTTCGCGCACTACCGATGGTGAGCACCGAAGGAAGCTTCGAGGCCGGGCTCCTCTGGGGCCCGGCACTTGTGAAGGGGTCCGGGGACCTCAAGAGCGAGGCCCCGGTCCGGAGGAAGGCTGGGGAGCACGGCCGAGCGGTAGGTCCCCGGTCGGAGAAGGGGATCGGCTAGATGGCGGTCCCGGCTGAGAGGTTGGAAGAGGAAGTGGCAGAGGCAGCGCAGGTCACGAAGGAGCGCCAGCAGCCGTCGTCCGGCAAGGGCGGGGGCCTGGTCATCCGCGAGTACCCGCTGGGCAGGACCCGGAACATCGGGATCATGGCCCACATCGACGCGGGCAAGACGACCACGACCGAACGCATCCTCTACTACACCGGCAAGGCCTACAAGATCGGCGAGGTCCACGAGGGCACCGCGCAGATGGACTGGATGGTCCAGGAGCGCGAGCGCGGTATCACGATCACGTCGGCCGCGACGACCTGCCGGTGGAAGGACCACTGGATCAACATCATCGACACGCCCGGCCACGTCGACTTCACCGTCGAGGTGGAGCGGTCGCGGCGGGTCCTCGACGGCGCCGTGGCCGTGTTCGACGCCGTCGCCGGCGTCGAGCCCCAGACCGAGACCGTGTGGCGCCAGGCCGACCGGTACCGCGTCCCCCGGATCTGCTTCGTCAACAAGATGGACCGCACCGGCGCGGACTTCGAGCGCACCGTGGAGATGATCGTGGACCGTCTCGCGGCCGCGCCGCTCGTCGTCCAGCTGCCGTGGGGCCGGGAGAACGACTTCGTCGGCGTCATCGACCTCATCGACATGAAGGCGCTGCACTGGGCGGACGAGCAGGGGATGGGCGAGGAGTGGGAGACGCTCGAGATCCCGGCCGACCTCCGCGACGCCGCGGAGCTCGCCCACCACGACCTGTTCGAGAAGCTCGCCGAGCACGACGAGGGGCTCATGGAGAAGTACGTCCACGAGGACGAGCCCACGCCGGCCGAGCTCCGGCAGGCCGTCCGCCGCGCCACCCTCGCCGGCCACGGCACCCCGGTGCTGTGCGGGACGGCGTTCAAGAACAAGGCGATCCAGCCGTTGCTCGACGCGATCGTGAGCTACCTGCCGGCGCCGACCGACGTGCCGCCGGTGGTGGGCCACGCGCCCGGCAACGAGGACGAGCAGATCGAGCGGCCCGCATCCGACGAGGAGCCGTTCTCCGCGCTGGCGTTCAAGATCATGACCGACCCCTACGTGGGCCGGCTGACCTACCTGCGCGTGTACTCGGGCGTGCTCCGGGTGGGCTCCCACGTGTCCAACTCCACCCGGGACCGCAAGGAGCGGGTGGGCCGCATCCTGCAGATGCACGCCAACCACCGGGAGGACAAGGAGGCGGCGTTCACCGGCGACATCGTCGCGGTGGTCGGGCTGAAGCACACCACGACGGGCGACACGATCTGCGACCCGTCGAAGCCGGTGGTGCTCGAGGCCATCCAGTTCCCGCAGCCGGTCATCTCGGTCGCGGTGGAGCCGAAGACGAAGGCCGACCAGGACAAGCTGGCGAACTCGCTGGCGAAGCTGGCGGACGAGGATCCGACGTTCGTCGTGAAGTTCGACGACGAGACCGGCCAGACGATCATCTCCGGGATGGGAGAGCTCCACCTCGAGATCCTGGTGGACCGCCTGACCCGCGAGTTCAACGTCGGCGCCAACGTGGGCAAGCCGCAGGTGGCGTACCGGGAGACCATCCGCAAGCCGGTCCACAAGGTCGAGGCCCGCTACATCAAGCAGACGGGCGGCCGGGGCCAGTACGGCCACGTGTACATCGACCTCGAGCCCATGGGCGAGGGCGGCGGGTACGAGTTCATCAACAAGATCGTGGGCGGCGTGGTCCCGCGGGAGTACATCCCGTCGGTGGACGCCGGCATCCAGGAGGCCATGGACTCCGGCGTGCTGGCGGGCTACCCGCTGGTCGACGTCCGGGCGACGCTCGTCGACGGGTCGTACCACGAGGTCGACTCGTCCGAGATGGCGTTCAAGATCGCGGGCGGCATGGTGCTGCGCGAGGCGGCCCGCCGTGCCGACCCCGTGCTCCTCGAGCCCGTCATGGAGTTCGAGATCATCACGCCCGAGGAGTTCATGGGCGACGTCATGGGCGACGCCACGTCGCGCCGCGGCCGCATCGAGAACATCGACGACCGCTCCGGACAGAAGATCGTCCGGGTCATCGTGCCGCTCGCGGAGCTGTTCGGCTACGCCACCGACCTGCGGTCCAAGACGCAGGGACGCGCCTCGCACACGCCCATGCAGCTGCACGCCTACATGGAGGTTCCCGGCGGGCTCTCGAAGGAGATCGTCGCGCGGGTTCGAGGGGAGTAGAGGAGACCACCCATGTCCAAGAAGAAGTTCGAGCGGAACAAGCCGCACGTCAACATCGGCACGATCGGCCACATCGACCACGGCAAGACCACCCTCACCGCGGCCATCACCAAGGTGCTCGCCGACAAGGGTCTCGCCGACTTCACCCCCTTCGACCAGATCGACA
>DATBHM010000074.1:0-53552 GCA_036557505.1 Actinomycetota bacterium
AGGTCGTGGTGCTCGAGGAGCACGACCCCTGGGGGCCCTTTGGTGCGAAGGGCGCGGGCGAGCCGCCGACCATCGCCGCCCCCGCGGCGGTCGCTGCGGCGGTCCGGGCGGCGACGGGGCGCTCCATCACCCACCTGCCGATACGGCCCGACCACATCGTTGGGATCGGCGAGCCATGAGGCGGATGCCCCGCGGCCCGGTGGCCGTCTGATCAATCGGGTCGAAGGCCCAGGCGCAGCAGGTCCCGGTCGTGCGCGTAGGTGAGCGTGCGGGCCGCCTCGTCGAGGGGGAACCACCGCAGGTCGTCGACTTCGATGTTCGGCCGGAACTCGCCGTCGAGGGGCGTCATCGTCCAGTACCGCACGAGCTTCGCGCGGCCGTTGGCGTCCCGGTACCGGGTGCTCGGGATCTCGCGGTCGAGGCGTGCCCGGAATCCGGTCTCCTCCTCCACCTCGCGGAGCGCGGCCTCCTCGAACGACTCCTCCGCAGTCAGCTTTCCCTTCGGAAACGACCAGTCGTCGTACTTCGGCCGGTGGACGAGGGCGACCTCGAGCGCCCCGTCCGGCCCCGGCCGCAACAGGAGGCCGCCCGCGGCACGGACGAGCTCGCCCTCCTTCACGGGTGCGTGGGCAGGGAGGACGCGTGGTCGGGGACGTACGTGTACGCGTCCCGGGGCGGTCGGACGTACCCCTGGTCCTCCTGCCGCTCGGGGAGCTCCACGGCCTGGACCTCCCTGGCGACGTACGGCACCCGCGTGAGCAGGTGCGCGATGCAGTTCAGCCGGGCCCGCCGTTTGTCGTCGGCCTCCACCACGAACCACGGCGCGTCGGGGATGTCCGTGTGCACGAACATCTCGTCCTTGGCCCGGGAGAAGTCGATCCACCGCGTGCGGGACGAGAGGTCGGTCGACGAGAGCTTCCACCTGCGCATGGGGTCCTCGATCCTCGCCGTGAACCGCCGGGCCTGCTCCTCGTCGCTCACAGAGAACCAGTACTTCGTCAGCAGGATGCCGTCGTCGACCAGGAGTCGTTCGAAGATCGGGCACTGCCGGAGGAACCGCTGGTGCTCGGCGGGCGTGCAGAACCCGAGCACCTTCTCGATGCCGGCGCGGTTGTACCAGCTGCGGTCGAACAGGACCATCTCGCCGGCCGCCGGCAGCTGTTCCACGTACCGCTGGAAGTACCACTGGGTCCGCTGACGCTCGGTCGGCACGGGCAGCGCGACCACCCGCGCGATCCGGGGGTTGAGGTGCTCGGTGATCCGCTTCAGGGCTCCGCCCTTCCCGGCCGCGTCCCGTCCCTCGAAGATCACGACGACCCGGGCACCGGCGTCGCGGATCCATTCAGTCATCTTCACGAGCTCGACCTGGAGCCGGATCAGCTCTTCCTCGTACGGCTTCCTCTGGAGGCGTTCCATCTCAGTTCCCCTAGCCGGGCTCGGCCTCGTGCCCCGGAGCGGTCCGCATGAGTCCCTCGTAGGCGTCGAGCACCGTGAGCCTCCCCGACACCACGCCATGGATCCGCGAGCAGATGGGGAGATCGAGGCCGTAGCGATCGGCGAGCTCCACCACCAGGCCGGCGGTCTTCACGCCCTCGGCGACCATGGTCATCCCCGCGAGGACGTCCTCGAGCGGCACGCCCTTGCCGAGCTGCTCGCCGACGTGACGGTTCCTGCTGTGCGGGCTGATACACGTCACCATGAGGTCGCCCATGCCCGCCAGCCCGGCGAACGTGACCGGATCCCCGCCCATGGCGACGCCGAGGCGGGTCAGCTCGGCCAGCCCTCGGGTGATCACCATCGACCGGGTGTTGTCTCCGACGCCCAGGCCCTGCGCCATCCCCGCCGCGATGGCCACGACGTTCTTCAGCGCGCCGCCGACCTCGCACCCGACCACGTCGTGGTTCGTGTAGATCCGGAACAGCCCCCGACGCAGCACACCCTGCAGCGCCGAGGCGACCGACAGGTCCTCGGTCGCCACCACGCTGGCCGCGGCGTAGCCGGCCATGATCTCCTTCGCGATGTTCGGGCCGGTGAGCGCGGCCGACGGGCGCCCGGGCAGCACGTCCTTCACGACCTCGGTCATCCGGAGATAGGTCCCGGCCTCGAACCCCTTGGTCAGGCTGACGACGGGGATCCACGGGCGGACGAACGGGGCCGCCTGCTCGAGCACGTCGCGGAAGCCGGTCGAGGGGATGCCCACGACGAGCACGTCCGCGTCGCCCACCGACTCCTCGAGGTCGGCGGTGGCCCGAAGGTCCTCCGGGAGGGGGAACCCAGCCAGGTACCGCGTGTTCTCGTGGCGTTCGTTCACGTCGCGCACCGTGTCCTCGCTGCGCGCCCACAGGACGGTGGGGTTCCGGCGTGCGGCCACCGTTGCCACCGTGGTTCCCCACGACCCCGCGCCGAGCACCGTGATGTTCACGCTCCGGTCACCTCGTCTCCCCGCCGCTCGGTCCGAAGGCTACCCCGTGGCGTCGCGCCGGTTTGACCCCCGGACGGGTCCGCGGTGGACTTGCCTGCGGTGTTCGAGTCGCTGGACTTCCTGTACGTGCCGAGCGGGGACGTGGCCTCGGACACGGCCTACTTCCGCGACGTCCTCGGGGCCCAGCCGGTGTTCTCCGTCGACGGAATGGGGGCGCGGGTCTCGGCGCTCCGGATGACGGACGGCCCGCCGCTCGTGCTGCTCACCGACCACCTTGAGGGGGATCGGACGATCTTCGTGTATCGCGTGACGAGCCTTCGGTCGGCGCTCGACGAGCTCGCGGCGAGGGGTTGGCGCAGGGAGGGGACGTTCGAGATCCCGCACGGGCCGGTGTGCTCGTTCACGACGCCGGGCGGCCAGCGCGTGGCGGTGTACGAGCTGACCCGGCCGGAGGTTGGGCGGCACTTCGAGGGACGGTTCGACTTCTGAACGGACGGGAGGGAGGCCGAGGACGATGACACGAGCCCGCAAGGGCGTCGAGGAGGTCGGGTCCGGGATCCGCCGGCTGTCGCGCGGCATCTGCAACTTCTACCTGGTCGAGGACGGCGGGTCGTTCGTCGTCGTCGACGCCGGCACGCCCAAGGACTGGAGCCTGCTCGCGGCGGCGATCGGCGAGCTCCGTTCACTCGACGCCGTCCTGCTGTCGCACGCCCACCCCGACCACACCGGCTTCGCCGAACGCGCCCGCGCCGAGGCCGGGGCCACGGTCAGCGTGCACGAGGCCGACGCCGCCGCCGCCCGGACCGGGAAGACGGGGAAGAACGACGGCTCGGTGTCGAAGTACCTGTTCCGAGTGGAGTTCTACCGAACGGCCCTCTCGCTGGCCCGCCGGGGCGGCGCGAAGATCGTGCCGATCGCCGAGGTCTCCACGTTCGCCGACGGCGACGTCATCGACGTTCCCGGCCGACCCCGGGCGATCCACGCGCCCGGACACACGCCCGGGTCCGCGGCGCTGTTCTTCGAGGGCCTCGGTGCGCTCCTGACAGGCGACGTTCTCGTCACCCACAACGCGCTCACGGGGCGCGGCGGGCCGCAGATCATGCCCTCCGGTCTCAACGCCGACACGGGGCTGGCCCTTCGTTCGCTGGACGCCCTCGCCGGGATCGAGGCCGCGACGCTCTTGCCCGGCCACGGCGTCCCCTGGACTGACGGCGTCGGCGAGGCGATCCGCCTGGCGAAGCAGGCCGGCCCCAGCTGACGGTGAACGACGACCGGCCCGCGACGCCGCTGGAGGCCGCCCGACATCTCGGGGAGCTGGCGTCGTTCGCGATCCGGCGGCGATCGATCGAACGGCGGGACCTCCAGGCCCTCCGAGAGCTGGAGTCCCGCCCGCTCGAGCTCCCGTCCGGGCTCGAGGTGGCCTGGCTGGGCGTCGCCGGATTCCGGTTGGCGTTCGAGGGACACTCGCTGATCGTCGACCCGTATCTGTCGCGCGTCTCGCTCGGAGAGTTCCTGCGGCGGGTGCCGGCATTGCCGGACCGGGCACTCGTCGACCGTTCGTTCCGGCACGCCGGCACCATCGCCGGCGTGATGGCCGGGCATACCCACTTCGACCATGCCCTCGACGTGCCCGCGATCGTCGATCGCTTCGGGTGCCGCGCGTACGGGTCGCGGTCCCTGGCGCGGCTCATGGCCGCGCATCGACTGGAGGCGCAGGCGGAGGTGATGGAGCCCGGCGGGCGGGTGGAGCTGGGGCCGTTCGCCGTGACGTTCGTGCCCAGCCGGCACGCCCGGATCCTCCTCGGACGGCGCGTGCCCATGGAGGGCGACGTCGCCGCCCGGGACGTCGCGGAACTGCACCCACGGGCCTACCGGTGCGGAGGGGTATGGGCGTTCCTGATCGAGGTGGCCGGGGCCCGCCTGTACCACCAGGGGAGCGCCGACCTGCTCGACGGAGCCGTCCCGACGGGCGGCGTGGACGTGTTCCTCGCGGGCGTCGCCGGGCGGGAGTACACGCGAGACTACTGGCGGCGGATCCTCCCGCCGCTCGGGCCCGCGCAGATCGTGTTGTGCCATCACGACGACTTCTTCCGGCCGCTCGGTCAGCCGGTCGCCCTCGCGCCCGACGTCCGGGTCGCCGCCGTCCCCGACGAGGTCGCACGGGTGACCCGGGACGTCCCCGTCGTCGCGCTGCCCAGGGCCGACATATGAGCCGCAGAGCACTGGATTCGCGCCTATCCGGAGCAGTGGGAACCTGTTCCCTATCCGGACGGGAGCATCCACAACGCCAGGCGGGCGGGTGTACAATCCCCCGCAGACGTCCGGACCGCAAGGTCTGGACCTGACGGCGGCGCGACGCGGGCACGCGCCGCCGTCCCTTTTTGGGGCCGTTCCACGATCCTTCGTCAGTTTGCCGGCTTGCATTCCAGTGCCGGGAAGGCCTGCCGACGCCCCTGGTATCGTGGCCGTCGCCCGGGCGCGTAGCTCAGCGGGAGAGCGCTCGCCTCACACGCGAGAGGTCGATGGTTCAAATCCATCCGCGCCCACCCCTTCCCGGCCGACCGGCTGGACCCGCCGATATCATGGGCGCTCCATGCCGAAGCTCGAGTTCCCCGACGGTTCCACGTCCGACCTCGCCGACGGCGAGCCGATCGCCGGCGCGCTGGGCCCGGACGCCATCGCGGCGCGGGTCGGCGATCGGCTGGTCGACCTGTCGTTCGTCCCGACCGAGGACGCATCGGTCGCACCGGTGCTGGCGGGTGAGGCGGACGGCCTCCACATTCTGCGGCACTCCACCGCGCACGTGATGGCGCAGGCGGTGTGCGACCTGTTCCCCGGTGCGAAGTACGCGATCGGCCCGCCGATCGAGGACGGCTTCTACTACGACTTCGAACTCCACCAGACCCTCTCGCCGGACGACCTCCCGCGGATCGAGCAGCGCATGGCCGAGCTCGTGCAGGCCGACCAGCCGTTCGTCCGCGAGGAGCTCGGTCGGGAGGAGGCGCTGGAGCGGTTCGCCGACCAGGGGTTCAAGCGCGAGGTGATCGAGTCGCTCGACGCCGACGAGGGCGCCGGCGGCGAGACGGTGAGCATCTACCGGAACAACGGCTGGGCCGACCTCTGCCTCGGTCCCCATGTCCCGTCGAGCGGCCGCCTCGGCGCGTACAAGCTGCTCAGCGTCGCCGGCGCGTACTGGCGCGGCGACGAGCATCGCGAGCAGCTCCAGCGGATCTACGGCACGGCGTGGCCGACCCAGGAGCAGCTCGACGGGTACCTCCACCGCCTGGAGGAGGCCGAACGCCGCGACCACCGCAAGCTCGGCCGTGAGCTCGACCTGTTCTCGTTCCCGGACGAGCTGGGCGCCGGGCTGCTCGTGTGGCATCCACGGGGGGGAGCGTTTCGGCGCGCCCTGGAGGACTTCGTCCGAGAGATCCACCTGGACCGGGATCACGGGTACAAACCGGTGTTCACGCCGCACATCGCCCGCTCGGTGTTGTGGGAGACGAGCGGCCACCTCGCCAAGTACGCCGACAACATGTACCCGCCGATGCACGACGAGCACGACATCGACTACTACGTCAAGCCGATGAACTGCCCCTTCCACGTGCTCGTGTACAAGAGCAAGACGAGGTCCTACCGCGACCTGCCGATGCGGCTGTTCGAGCTGGGGACGATCTACCGCCACGAGCGCACGGGGACGCTCCACGGACTCATGCGCATCCGCGGCGGGACCCAGGACGACTCCCACATCATCTGTCGCCGCGACCAGTTGGTGGACGAGATCCTCCGCGCCTTCGACCTGACGCTCGAGATCCACCGGACGTTCGGGTTCAGCGACTTCGTCGTGAACCTCTCGACCAAGCCGGGCATGGCGATCGGTGACGAGCAGATGTGGGCGGAGGCGACCCAGTATCTCCAGAAGGCGCTCGACTCGAGCGGCCTCGACTACACCGTCGCCGAGGGCGAGGGCGCGTTCTACGGGCCCAAGGTGGACTTCCACGCCCGCGACGCCATCGGGCGCCTGTGGCAGCTCACCACGGTGCAGTGCGACTTCGCGCTGCCGGAGCGGTTCGACATGGAGTACATGGGCGAGGACAACGAACGCCACCGCCCGGTGATGATCCACCGCGCGATCCTCGGAACCCTCGAACGCTTCACCGGCGTGCTGATCGAGCACTACGCGGGGGCGTTTCCCCTCTGGCTCGCGCCGGAGCAGGTCCGGGTGGTGCCGATCGCCGACCGGCACGCCGAGGCCGCCCACGCATTGGCCCGGCGGCTACACGAGTCCGGGCTGCGCGCCGAGGTCGACGACTCCCGGGAGACCGTTCCGAAGAAAGTCCGGGCCGCCCAGCTCATGAAGGTCCCGTACACGCTGGTGATGGGCGACCGGGAGATCGAGGCGGGGACGGTGTCCGTGCGCGACCGCGAGGGCCACGAGGTGCGCGGCGTGGCGTTCGAGGACTTCGTGGGGAAGGTCACGGAGGAGGCGGCAACGAGATCGCT
The DNA here is from genome assembly GCA_036557505.1 of Actinomycetota bacterium. Taxonomy (GTDB): domain Bacteria; phylum Actinomycetota; class UBA4738; order UBA4738; family JACQTL01; genus DATBHM01. The sequence goes on from DATBHM010000074.1 coordinate 6,926, forward strand.
GCACGCGAGCTCGTTCGAGCCGGCCCCGTCGACCTCGGCGTAGCCGGGTGGAGCGACTGTGGAGTCCATGGCGGATGGAATACATCCGCCAGGCTTCGGCCGGAGACGATCCGGAGGGATGTCTGTTCTGCCGGCTCCCCGAGGCCGGTGACGACGAGCGGTCGTTGATCCTGCACCGGGGTGAGGCCGCCTTCGTGGTGATGAACGCCTTCCCCTACAACCCGGGCCACCTGATGGTGGCGCCGTTTCGCCACGTGGGCGACCTGGAGCAGCTCGGGCCCGACGAGCTGCTCGACATCGGGAGGATGCAGCAGACGGCGTGTCGCGCCCTTCGCGAGGAGATGTCACCCCACGGGTTCAACCTGGGGATGAACCTGGGCCGCGTGGCCGGAGCCGGGATCCCCGACCACGTCCACTGGCACATCGTGCCGCGCTGGAACGGCGACACGAACTTCATGCCGGTGGTGGGGGATACCCGCGTGCTCCCCGAGCTGCTCGAGGAGACCTACCGCAAGCTCCGGCCGCGGTTCGGAACGTGAGGGTCGAGCTCGTCGAGTACGACCCCGCGTGGCCGCGGGTGTTCGACGCGGAAGCCCAACGCATCCGCGAAGCCCTCGGCGATGTGCTGCTTCGCGTCGACCACGTCGGGTCGACGGCGGTGCCCGGGCTCGCGGCCAAGCCGGTGATCGACATCCAGGTCTCGGTTCGGTCGTTCGTGCCCTTCGAGGCGTACGCGGACCCGCTGCTCGCGCTGGGATACGTCCACGGCACGGACCCGGCGGAACCCGAGCACCGGTTCTTCGGTCTCGGCGACGGTTCCGCGCGACGCTTCCACATCCACGTGTGCGAGTCCGCGACCGCCTGGGAGCGGCGACATCTCGGGTTCCGGGACGGACTCCGGAACGATCCGGACCTCCGGACCCGCTACGAGGCCGAGAAGCGCCGGATCGCCGCCGTGTACCCCGACGACTCGCTCGCCTACGCCGAGGCCAAGACGCCCTGGATCCGTGCCGAGGAGCGCCGTCTCGGTCTCATCCGGTGATCGGCGCGTCCTCGGCCGTCCGGGCGAAGATCGCGTGGTCCTCCCACACCCCGTTGATCCGGAGGTAGTGCGGCGCCAGCCCCTCCCGCCGGAAGCCGCTCTTCTCGAGCACCCGGATGGACGGCGTGTTGCGTGGCATGACGGCCGCCTGCACGCGGTGCAGTCCGAGCCGTCCGAACGCGAACGCCGCCGTCAGCCGGACCGCCTCAGTGCAGATGCCGCGGCCGTTCGATTCCCGGGAGACGTAGTAGCCGACGTTCGCGTTCTGCCACGGACCGCGGACCACCACGGACAGCCGGATGCGCCCGACGAGCGCGCCCGAGGGAAGCGCGATCCCGAACGTGTACTCGCGATCGTCGTCCCACGCCCGGTTGCCGTGCACGATCGCGTCGAGCTGCGCGGTGCGTGTGAAGTGTTCGGGCGGAAGCGCCGGCTCGAACGGGGTGAAGAACTCCCGGTTGCGGAGCCGGAGCTCCAGCATCTCGTCGGCGTCGGCCGGACGGAGGTCGCGGATCCCGCACCGGACGCCCGCCACCTCGACCGGCCGGCGGACCGGGGAGATCACGGCCGGCCCCGGACGTGCCGCGTCAGTCCATCGACGGGCCGAACGGGTCCCACGACACGAACCCGTGATCGGCCAGTCGCCGGATGTCGTCGCCGATCCGGACGTACAGCAGCCCACCGCCGGCCAGCCCGATGCCCACGAGGAGCCCCAGCCGCCAGATCTGACCGCTCATCTGATACAGGATCACGCCCATGATGACCGGCACGACCATGCCGGCGACCCCCATCGCCGACAGCAGCCACGACATCCGGCCCATGGACGGACGCGGATCCTGCCGTTCGGCCATCGAGAGCACGCGTTCCGGCTGGAGGAAGTAGGCGTACCACAGGACGAGGCTCCCGAACGCATAGATCAGGAACACCAGCGTCAGGGTGTTCGGCGTGGACGCGTCCGACGTGCCGGGCGCCGTCAGCAGCCCCATGGCGACCGCCACCGCCGTGAAGCACAGTCCCACCAGATATGCGGTCTGGCGGTTGTGCAGGGCCTCCTTCACCGAACCTCCCCGACGCAGCGTTCACCCGGAGTACGTCGCCGGCGTCGCCAGCGGTTCGGCCGGCAACGCGCTGGGACCGGGGCGACCACCACATCGGGGGTACGCCCCGCCGGGCTACTTGTCCTTCTTCCCCTCGTCGATGATCTTCTGCGCGATGTGCTGGGGGACCTCCTCGTAGTGGGAGAACTTCATCCCGAACGTCCCCCGGCCGCCCGTCATCGAGCGGAGGTCGATCGAGTACCGCGCGACCTCGGCGAGCGGCACCAGCGCCTTGACCCGCTGCCTGCCGGAGCCGGTCTGCTCCATGCCCTGGATCTTGCCGCGCTTGGAGTTCAGGTCGCCCATGATGTCGCCCGTGTAGGACTCGGGCACGACGACCTCGAGCTCGACGATGGGCTCGAGCAGCGACACGCCGGCGAGGTTCGCCGCCTCCCGCATGGCGAGGCCCCCCGCGATCTGGAACGCGATGTCCGACGAGTCGACCGTGTGGAACTTCCCGTCGTACAGGGTGACCTTGACGTCGACCATGGGATAGCCGGCGGCGACCCCGTCCGTCATCGCCTTGATCACGCCCTTCTCCACTGAGGGGATGAACTGGTTGGGAATCACGCCGCCGACGATCTTGTCGTCGAACTCGAACCCGCCCCCATGGGGGAGTGGCGCCACCTCGATCCAGCACACCGCGTACTGGCCGTGGCCGCCCGACTGCTTGACGTGGCGGCCCTGCGCCTTGGCGGTGCCCCGGAGCGTCTCCTTGTACGGGATCCGGGCCGGCCGATGGGTGACGTCCACGCCCGAGCGCCGCTTCATGCGCTCCAGGACGACGTCGAGGTGCGCTTCGCCCATGCCGTACATCACGGTCTCGTGCGTCTCCTCGCTCCGTTCGATCCGGAGCGTCGGATCCTCCTCGCGGGCGCGGGCGAGGGCCGTCGAGAGCTTGTCCTCGTCGCCCTTCGTCTTCGGCTCGACGGCGATGCCGAGCAGCGGTTCGGGCATCGGGATCGGCGGCAGCACCACCGGGTCGTCCTTCGGGGAGAACGTGTCGCCGGTGTGCGTGTGGCTGAGCTTGGCGACCGCGCCGATGTCGCCCGCGGGGACCTCGGACACCGTGTCGTGATCCTTCCCCTTCAGCGTGAACAGCTGCCCGATGCGCTCCTCGGTCTTCTTGGTGGCGTTGTAGACGGCGGAGTCGGGACGGACCCGTCCGGAGAACACCCGGAACATCGAGATGTGGCCCACGAACTGGTCGGACACCGTCTTGAAGACCAGTGCCGTGAGCGTGCCGTTGGCGTCGGTCGACCGTTCGGCCTCGCCCTTGGGGCCCTCCACCTTGACCGGCGCCCGCTCGAGCGGCGAGGGGAAGACGTCCGCGACGAACTTCGTCAGCAGGTCGACGCCCACCGGCTTGTCGGCGGATGTCACCAGCACCGGCGCCACCTTGGCGTCGACGAACCCCGCATGGAGCCCCTTCACGAGCTCGTCGGTGGGGAGCTCGCCGGTCTCGAGGTACTGCTCCAGCAGCGCGTCGTCGGCCTCGGCGATGGCCTCGGTGAGCTTCTCGCGGAGCGGGTCGGCCTTGGCGTGGAGCTCGTCCGGCCACTCGCCCTCGGTTCCGTTCGGGTCGCTTCCGTATGTGAACGCCTTGCCGCTCAGGAGGTTGGCGACCCCGTGGAACTCGTGTTCCTCCCCGATGGGGAACTGCAGCGGCGCCACCTGCGTCCCGAACGACTTCACCAGCTCGTCGAGCGTCCGCTCGAACGACGCGCGCTCGCGGTCGAGCTTGTTGATGACGATGGCCCGGGGGAGGCCGAGCTCGGCGGCGAGCTCCCAGCCGACCTCGGTCTGGACCTCGACGCCGTCCACCGCGCTGACCACGATGATCACCGCGTCCACCGCGCGGACCGCGGAATGCACGTCGCCGACGAAGTCCGCGTATCCAGGGGCGTCGAGCACGTTGATCTTCACCCCGCCGATCTCGACAGGCGCGAGCGACAGCGAGACGCTGATGCCCTTGCGGACCTCCTCCGGATCGTGGTCCGAGACGGTGTTGCCGTCCTCGACCCGGCCCATCCGCGTGATGCCGCCGCTGGCGAACAGCATGGCCTCGAGGAGGGTGGTCTTCCCCGCGCCTCCATGGCCGAGGAGGAGGACGTTGCGGATGTTGGACGGCTCGTAGGTCTTCATGGAGTCCTTCCGCTGTGACTCGAAGGGGCTGGTGTCCGGCGATTCTAGTTGACGGTCAGGTGGGCGACCCCGTCAGCCGACCGTGGTCCAGACACCGCCCTCGCCCACCGACACCCACCCCGGGCCGGGATCGCCGCCGACCGGGAAGGAGGACGCCTGACCCGAGCTTTCATCGACCCTCCAGATCGTTCCCTCCGTCGGCGACGCGATCCAGACGGACCCACCGCCGACCGCGATTGCGGACGGCAGCGATCCCACGCGGATCTGCTGCCCCGGACGACCCGAGGACGGGTCGATGGGAACGACCGTCCCGCTCGCCCGGTCCATGACCCACACGTGCCCGGCGTCGGCCGCGATCCCGTCGACACCTCCGGGCATGTGGATGGTGTCGACGTTCGCCGAGTCCCGGTGGACCCGGTACACCACGCCCTGCACGGCGTCGGCCACCCAAACGGAGCCTCCTGCGATGGCGATGCCGCTGGCAGTCGGCAGGCCCGGGATGGACCTCCCGACCCGGTTCGATCCCGTGTCGATCTGGTGGAGCCCCCCGGTGGACGCCACGGCCCACACCGTCTGGTCGTCGGCGGCGACCCCGGCCCCTGCGCGGCCGATCGGGATCGATGCCAGCACCCGGTCGGATCCCGGGTCGATCCGGTACAGCGTGTCGTCGCCGACTCCGAGGATCCCGGCGATGGTGAGCACCCAGAGCGAGCTCTGTCCCGCCGCGAACGCCAGCGACTGCACCCCCGTCACCCGGAGGTCGACCGTGTCCTTCACGGCACCGGTTCCGGGGTCGAGCTTGTCGATCTGTGTGACACCGAATCCGCCCCGGTCGACCCAGAGGGCTCCCTCGGCTGCGATGAACGGCCGAGGAACCTGGGATCCCTCGGGTCCGGCCATTTGGTTGAACGTTGCCGCGAAGCTCGTCTCCAGGCGTCCGGTGCGTGCGTTCAGCCTCGCCACGCCCTGGAAGTCGGCCGGGAGCGCGCTCGCGCCCGACGACTGTGTGCCGGAGGGCGCCGGCGACGTCGGCCCCCCGCTCGAGGAACTGGTGGGCCCGGAACCGTGGCCCGGGGCATTGCCGTTCGCCAGCGCGGCGACGAGCGCTGTCGCGACGACGATGGCGATGACCACGATGCCCGCGCCGAGCAGAAGACGGCGTCGGTGGGGGCGGCCGGGCGACGAGGTGGCGGTGTGAACGGACGTATTCACTTCCGCGGCAGCAGGTCGCAGGGCGTCGCGACTCGCGGCCGCGAGCTCACCGGAGGAAGAAAAGCGCTCGCCGGGTTCCTTCGCCATGGCTCGGGCGACCACGGCGTCGATCGCGTCCGGGAGATCCGGTCGCTCATCGGTTGGCGCCTCCGGCCGGTCGTTGAGGTGCGCGAACATCACGGCGACCTCGGTCTCCCGCACGAACGGCGGTGCACCGGTCAGGCACTCGTACAGCAGGCAGCCCAATGAGTAGACGTCCGTCCGCCCGTCGACGGCTTCCGATCGGATCTGCTCGGGAGCGACGTAGTCGATCGTCCCCACGAACTGCCCCGACCTGGTGATTCCGGTACCGGAGAGCGATCGTTTGGTCAGCCCGAAGTCCGCCAGATAGAGATGACCGACCCTGGCCGGCGGAGTCGCCCGGGACAGCAGGACGTTCGCCGGCTTGACGTCGCGGTGGACCAGGCCCTCCTCATGCGCGGCGTCCAGCGCCGCCGCCAGCTGGTCGATCACCCGCTGGACGTCCGGAAGGCCCAGCTGCCCGGATTCGGCGAGCACCGTCCGGAGGTCGGAGCCGGGCACGTAACGCATGGCGATGTACAGCAGGCCGTCGGCCTCGCCGGCGTCGTAGACGGGAATCACGTTCGGATGGTCGAGCCCGGCCGCGATGCGGGACTCCCTGATGAACCGCTGCCGGAACGCGTCGTTCTCGGCGAGCTCCGGAGCGAGGAGCTTCAGCGCGGCCTTGCGCTCGAGGCCCTCGTGATGGGCGAGGTAGACCACGCTCATCCCGCCGCGGCCGATGACCGATTCGATCCGATAGCCGGCCACCACCGTTCCGACGCGGGGATCGCTCGACATGGCTGCGCGTTTGTAGCACCTCGGGGAGCGGCCGGACAGCGGCAGAACCGATCCGGAACCTCCGGGACCGGTGCGGTACGCTCCGCCCGGGTATGGCGATCGCACAGGTGCGGGCCCGGTTCGCGGACCGCTCGGTCCCGGGTTCCGGGCTGACCGAGGCGCTCATCGGGGTGGCCGCCCTGCTGATCGCGGGCGCGACCGCGCTCGTCATCACCGGTTCGCCGAGGTGGGCCGGCGCGGCCGCGGCGAGCGCCGGCGCGCTGCTCGTGGGAAGCGGCGTCCGGGTGGCCAGGGACCACGCGCCGGTCGACCTGTTCCTCGACTCCATCACCGATCGCGCGTTCGACGGCTGTCTGCTGTCGGCGATCGCGCTGGTGCTCCGGACCGCCGACCGCATGACGGCGGCGATCGCCGTGACGGCGCTCGTGGCGTCGTTCATCGCCGCCTACGAGCGGGCGCGCGGGCGGGCGCTCGGCTACCCGGTCGACGACAGCCTGGCCGCCCGCGGCGCCCGCTACGCGCTCGTGGCGCTGGGCCTGCTGGTGCCGGGGTGGCTCCGAGGGACGCTGATCGCGGTGCTGGTGCTCTCATTGCTCGTGGTGGCGGTACGGGCGAGCCAGGTCGCCAAGCTGGAGCGGGAGTGACCGATCTCCCGACGGCGGCGCCCGCCACGGCGGAGTCCGCCCCGCGCCTCACGGCCGGCCAGCGGCTGTCGCTCTCCCTGTACACGACCATGGAACGCGTGGCCACCACGTGGCCGGAACGCCCGGGCCGGGCGCTGTTCCGGGCCTACGGCGCGCTCGGGTATCGCTTCATGCCGAAGCTCCGGACCACGGTCGCGCGCAACTACGCCCAGGTCCTGGGGCTGTCGCCGGCTTCCGAGTTGGTCCAGGGGGCCGTCCGCGAGGGGTTCGACCTGTACGCCCGGTACTGGTACGAGACGTTCGCCGTTCGAAACCGGAGCCGGGAGTGGATGGACGAGCGGTTCCGCGTCGACGGCGCCGAGCACATGCACGACGCGATCGGCGCGGGCACCGGCTGCATCGTCGCGCTCCCTCACATGGGGAACTGGGACGCCGCCGGGAAGTGGGTGGCCGGCCACCACAAGATCGTGGCCGTGGCGGAGGTGCTCCAGCCCCGGCAGATGTACGAGCTGTTCCTCCGGCACCGGCGCGACCTCGGGATGGAGATCGTGCCGCTCACCGAGGACGGCTCGGCCGGCGTCCAGCTCGCGCAGCTCCTGGCGGACAACTACGTCGTGGCCCTCGTGGCCGACCGCGATCTCGGTGGCCGAGGCGTGGAGTGCGAGATGTTCGGCCGGATCCGGCGGCTGCCGCCAGGGCCGGCCCTGCTGTCGCTCTCGACGGGGGCACCGCTGCTCTCGTGCCCGACGTACACGACCGACGACGGGTGGCTCTGCCGGATGAGCGCGCCGCTCCAGATCGAGCGAACCGGCCGGATGCGCGACGACGTGACCGCGTTGACTCGCCTGCTCGCTGCGGACTGGGAACGGGCGATCGCCGCGAAGCCCACCGACTGGCACATGTTCCAGCCGGCCTGGGACCCCGCGGCGCCCTCCGCCCTCGCCCCGTGAGGATCGTCCAGGCCTGCCCGTACGCGTGGGACGCGCCCGGCGGCGTCCAGGTCCACGTCCGCCAGCTGGCGGACCACCTCCGCGGGCGCGGCCACGACGTGCTGGTCCTCGCGCCGGCGTTCCGACCGGAGGGCGTCCGTGACCCGGGCGTCCGGGTGGCCGGGCGGCCGATCCGCATTCCGTACAACGGGTCGGTGGCGCCGATCTCCCCCCGGCCGTCGACGCTGCGAGCGGTGGGGGAGGCGCTCGCGGGCTTCGGACCCGATCTGGTGCACGTGCACGAGCCGCTCGCTCCGAGCGTCTCCATGGCGGCGGCACTCCGGGCCAGGGTCCCGGTGGTGGCGACGTTCCACGCGTTCGCCGAGCGGTCCCGGGTGCTCGATGCGGCTGCGCCGGCCCTCCGCCCGGTGTGGCGCCGGCTCACGGTTCGCATCGCGGTCTCCGACGCGGCGGCCTCGTTCGTGTCGCGGCGATTCGGCGACGGCCTCGCCGTCATTCCGAACGGGGCGGACGTCGACCTGTTCGCGCGGTCGACGCCCGCGGAGGGGCTGCCCACCGGCCGGCGGATCCTGTTCGTCAACCGCCTGGAGCCGCGCAAGGGGTTCCGGGTGGCCGCGGAGGCGTTCGGCATCCTCGCCGTGGACCGGCCGGACGCGGTCCTGGTCGTGGCCGGCGACGGCGAGGAGCGCGTCGCCGCGAGCGAGCTCCCGGCGGCGGTTCGCGAGCGGGTGGTGATGCTGGGGAACGTCCCGCACGACGACCTTCCCCCGTACCACGCCGCGTCCGAGGTCTTCGTCGGATCCGCGAGGAGGAACGAGAGCTTCGGCATCGTCCTCGTCGAGGCCATGGCGGCCGGGCTCCCGGTCGTCGCGAGCGACATCCCCGGCTACCGAGAGGTGGTCCGCGACGGCGTCGAGGGCCTGCTCGTGCGGCCGTCGGACCCGGTTGCGCTCGCCGCCGCGCTCCGGATGGTGCTGGACGACGCGGAGCTCGCCGCCCGGTTGGGCGGGGCCGGCCGCGCGAGGGCGGGGACATATTCGTGGGATTCGGTCGCGAGGCGGATCGAGGAACGCTACGCAGCGGCCCTGTCGGCCGGACGCCGGCCCGCCTGAACGCCGGGGTTCGCTAAGATCGTCACGTGCTCGGCATCTGGCTGATCGTCGCCGCGGTCGTGATCTTCGCGATCTACGTCGTCTACGTCTTCAACAAGCTCGTCCGGACGAAGAACCGCGTGAACAACGCGTGGTCGCAGATCGACGTCCAGCTGCGCCGACGGTACGACCTGATCCCCAACCTCGTCGAGACCGTGAAGGGGTACGCTGCCCACGAGCGCGAGCTCTTCGAGGAGGTCACGCAGGCCCGCGCCACCGGCGAGCAGGCCCAGTCGGTGCAGGACCAGGCCAGCGCCGAGAACCAGATCACGTCGGGGCTCCGCCGGCTGATCGCCGTCGCGGAGAACTACCCGGAGTTGAAGGCGAACCAGAACTTCCTCGCGCTCCAGGAGGAGCTGACGTCCACCGAGTCGAAGATCGCGTTCGCTCGCCAGTTCTACAACGACCAGGTCACGATCCTGAACAACCTCATCCAGTCGTTCCCGTCGAACATCGTCGCGAAGGTCTTCTCCTACCAGCCCAGGGAGTTCTTCGAGATCGACGAGACGGCGGCGCGGGGACCAGTGACCACGTCCTTCTCCTAACCCCCCGTGTACGAACAGATCAGCAGGAACAAGCGCAGGACCATCCTGCTCGTGCTGTTCATGATCGTGCTGTTCGTCGGGGTCGGCTGGGCCCTCGCGATCCTGCTCGGCGGATCCGGCATCGTCGGCCTCGGTATCGCGCTCGTGGTCATGCTGTTCCTGTCGTTCTCCTCCTACCGGTGGGGCGACAAGCTGGTCCTCGCCTCCGCCCGGGCCAAGGAGGTCACGCCCGAAGAGCAACCTCGTCTGCACAACATCGTCGAGGGAATGGCGATCGCATCGGGCATGCCCAAGCCGCGGGTGTACGTCGTCCCGGAGAACGCGCCGAACGCGTTCGCCACCGGCCGAGACCCCGAGCACTCCCACATCGCGGTCACGCAGGGGTTGCTCGGGATGATGAACCGTGTCGAGCTCGAGGGCGTCGTGGCGCACGAGATGTCCCACATCGTCGACCGGGACATCCTGCTGGGGACGATCGTGGCGACGCTGGTCGGCGTCGTGGTGCTGGTCGCGGAGTTCATGCTCCGGTGGTTCTGGTGGGGTGGCATCGGCGGCCGTCGGGGCGACGACCGGAACGGGGGAGCGGCGGGCGCGATCTTCGCGATCGTCGGGATCGCGCTGCTCGTTCTGGCGCCGCTGTTCGCCCAGATCGTGAAGTTCGCCGTGAGCCGGCGACGTGAGTACCTCGCCGACGCCGAGGGGGCGATGCTCACGCGGTACCCGCCCGGCCTCGCCAGCGCGCTGAAGAAGATCGCGGTGTCTCCGCACGGCATGCGAAGCGCCAACAACGCCACGGCGCACCTCTGGCTCGACCAGCCGTCGCGTGTGCCCGGCGAGCAGATGGGGTTCATGGAGAAGCTGTTCTCCACGCATCCCCCGATCCAGGACCGCATCCGCATCCTGGAGGAGATGTAGCCCCCCCTCGCCGGGTCGTGGAGAACCGGTGCGTACGCCCGGGGGGTTCGTTGAGGAACCCGTGGGCCCTGGGTAGCATCCAACTGCGCTCCGGCCCGACGAAGACCCGATGGCCGGACGCGCACCCACCACACACACGAAGGAGGTCGCTGCCGTCGTGGCATTGAGCCGGCGGGGAAGGGTCGCCGCAGGGGTCGGCGCGGGCATGCTCGCGGTGGTGCTCGCCGTGGGCATCCTGGCGCTCACGGGGAATGCGGACAAGGTGCCCGGCCTGAACACGCTCATCAAACCGGCCGCCACGTGCCCGCTGACCGGCGTCGAGCCCGCGTCCGGCAAGGTGCCGGACCGCCCGGCGCTCGCCATCAAGGTGGAGAACCTCCCCGAGGCGAGGCCCCAGGCCGGCATCGAGGCCGCCGACGTCGTCTACGAGGAACCGGTCGAGGGCGGGATCACGCGGTTCATCGTCGTCTACCAGTGCCGCGACTCCAAGCGCGTGGGCCCGGTCCGGAGCGCCCGGTTCACCGACGTCGACATCCTGCCGCAATACGGCACGCAGACGCTGTTCGGGTTCGCCGGGGGCGCACCTCCCGTGGAACAACGCGTGCAGGACTCGGGCCTGAACGACGTGAACTTCCAGCAGCCCAAGGCCGAGAAGGCGTACGTGCGCGACCCCAACCGGGACGAGCCGCACAACCTCTACACGTCGACCGGCGCCCTGTACCGGGCCGGCGGAACCTCGGGGGGGATGCCGACCGAGGTGCTCACGTTCTCCGACTCGGTGCCCTCGGGGGCGAAGCGCGCGTCGAAGGTCGAGCTGGACTTCTCGGGGTCCGCCGACGTGTTCTGGACGTTCGACCACCGGAACGGGCTGTGGGTGCGCTCGTACGACACCGGCCCGGCGGAACTGGAGAACGGCCGTCCCATCACGGCCCGGAACGTCGTCGTCCAGACGGTGAGGGTCAAGGAGACGGGGATCGTCGACGCGGCGGGGAACCCCTCGCCGGAGGTGGTGGCCACGGGGACCGGACGGTGCCTGGTGTTCCGCAACGGCCGCGTGATCCACGGGACGTGGAGCCGTCCGACGCTCGGCGACCTGACGGTCTACCGGGACGCGCACGGACACACCATCGACCTCGCGCCCGGCACGACCTGGATCGAGCTCCTCCCCGCCGACAAGACGCCGGACGTCACGAAGTAGACGGGCCTCAGGCCCCGGATGTCACGGTTCCCGGCCCGGTGATCGCCTCCGCTGCGACGCCGGCGCCCGCCAGGGTCCGCATGCCCTCGTCGACGTAGTGGGCGCGCTGCGCCTCGTGACGGTCCAGCCAGTCGATGAGCTCGTGCAGCGGGATCGGACGGCACATCAGGTATCCCTGCGCGTAGTCGCAGTTGAGCTCGCGCAGCCGGCTCCACGTGGCCTCGTCCTCGACGCCCTCCGCCACGACCCGCAGCCCGAGGTTGTGGGCGAGGTCGACGGTGGCCCGGACGATGGACTCGTCGTTCGGGTCCGACATCGTGTTCATCACGAACGACTTGTCGATCTTGATCTCGTCCACCGGCAGGCGGCGGAGGTGGCTGAGCGAGGAATAGCCCGTGCCGAAGTCGTCGATCGAGATCCCGACGCCGACTGCCGAGAGGCGACGCAGCACATCGATGGACCGGTGTGAGTCGGCCATGAGGGAGTCCTCCGTGATCTCGAACTGCAGCGACGTCGGCGGCACCTCCCACCGGTGCAGGAGGGTCGCGATCTGCTCCGGGAGGTCGAGGTCGAGGAGACTGTGGGGCGAGAGGTTGACCGCGACCCCCAGCTCGTGGCCGGCTCGCAGCCACTCGTTGGCCCCGGACAGCGCGCGGTTCACCACGTGCAGCGTGAGTGGCCGGAGGAGGGTCGTCCGTTCCGCGAACGGCAGGAAGCTCCTGGGCATCACCAGCCCGAGCTCCGGGTGCTGCCACCTGAGGAGCGCCTCGGCCGTCCTGACCTTCCCGGTGTGCAAGCTGATCTGCGGCTGGAACCACAGGTCGAGCTGGCCGCGCTCCATCGCGGGGCGGATCTGGCCGAGCAGCGTCACCCGAGCGGGGCTGTGCTGATCGCGCTCCGGCCGGTAGATCTCGTAGCCGGTGTGCGCCTCCTTGGCCGTGTACATCGCGACGTCGGCGCACCGGAGGAGCGTGTCGATGTCGTCGGAGTGGTTGGGGTGCAGGGCGATCCCGATGCTCGCCGACGTGTCGAGGGGCAGGTCCTCGAGCACCACCGGGGTCTCGAGCTCGTCGAGGATCCGATGGGCCACCTCGATGGCGCGACCCTCGCCGGAGACGCCGGGCAGGAGGATGCCGAACTCGTCGCCGCCCAGCCGGGCCACGGTGTCGCCGGCCCGCACCACGCGCTTCAGTCGCGGGGCGAGCTCCTGGAGCAGCAGGTCGCCGAAGTGGTGGCCCAGCCCGTCGTTGACCTCCTTGAACTGGTCGAGGTCCATGATCATGACGGCGACCCCCTTCTCGGGGGTGCTCGCCTCGATCGCCGAGCGCAGCTCCCGCATGAACAGCACGCGGTTCGGCAGGCCGGTCAGGTTGTCGTGGAGGGCCAGGTACTCGTTCTCGCGCTCACGCGCCGCGAGCTCGTCGGTGGCCTGTTTCAGCGACTGGGTTCTGGCGAACATCTGACGGGCGAACGCGAGCGGCGCGACGAACACCACCATGGACAACACGCCCGCCTTCACGAAGAAGATCGCGATCACCACGCCGAACGCGGCGAGGCCCAGGTACGACAGCACCAGCTCGCCGAGGATGCCCTCGTGCATCTCGGTGACCACACGCTTGATCGAGACCCCCCGCGCGATGCCGATGTACCCGGCCACCAGGAGCACGTTCACCGCGTAGCCGAGGACCGTCGCCTCCACCACGCCGAGGGCGATGAGATACCACTCCGAGTGCAGGGAGGCGATGCCGTGGAACACCGCACCCTCGGCGACGACGGAAAGCGCGATCTGCGACCTGATGAACAGCGCCTTGAGCGGGGAGATCTCCAGTCGCAGCTCCCTGGGGTCGGAGGTCCCCAACAGCGCGACGGCCCCGGCCACGTACGGCGGGTACAGCAGCGCGACGGCGAGCTGCAGCGGGAAGCTGACGCTGAAGTGCAGGTTGGACGTGAGCGGCAGGGGCATCAGGTCGACCACCGCGATCCCGACGGCCCACACCAGGAGCATGGTGTTCGCGTAGTCGTGCGGGTTGCGGATCACCTGGACGACGAGCCAGGCGATGAGGGGCGTGGAGACGATCAGCTCGTACAGAACGAGCCGGCTCGACTGACGGTCCCGGGCCGCCCCGTCGTCGTCGGACACGCCGTCGGGCGCCGGTGTCGTTGACTCCTCGTGCATCCGCTCAGACGACATCGGCAATCCGGGCTCGCGGCTTGATCTGATCCCTGCGCAGGACGACGTGCCTGGGGGTGTACCTGCGCCGCATGCTCCCGACGACGAGCCACGCCATGCCCGCAAACGCCGCCAGGTCGCCGGGGCTGAACAGCAGGTGGATCGGCGCGCCGACGCCGATCACGTCGGCGAGGGGCATGAGGACGTCGTCGGGGCCCGCCAGATGGTGCTTCACGGCGGAGTGCTGGAGCGCGGGAAGGGTGGCCTCCTGCCCAGAGGCGACGAGCGACGAGCGCGGCACCGGCATCCCGGAGTTCGCGGCGATGACGGCGAAGTTCATCAGCAGGCCGATGCACAGGAGCGGGATCCCCGGGGCGGAGCGGTTCGCGACACAGAACACCATCAGCATCACGAACGATCCGAGGAGCAGGGCGACCGCAAGGCCCCTAGTGTGCACCGGGACGGCCTGCACGAGGTACGCGACCAGCGCGAGGGGGAGCCACGTCAGGCGGCGGTGGAGCAGGTGCTGCAACCGGCCTCCGAGCAGGTACCCGACGACGACGGAGGCTGCCAGCAGCGCAAGCGTGAAGCTGAGCGTGGACATCCGGTCTCCTGGGGTTCCATGCCGAGGTCGAGGGACGACACGCGGCCCCCCGGCCGAGGGGAGGCCGGGGGAGCCGTCACGTCGAGCCGGTTCGCCCTAGTTCGGGCGCCAACCGGCGGCAGCAGCGAGGACCAGCGCGGCGATCGAGGCCAGTGCGTAGGCCAGCCGGCGGATCCGGGCCTTGGTGGTGTTGTTCATGAAAGGCGCCCCGTTACGGCCTCCACTTGGTGGCCTCGCCGCGTTCGGTCATCACGTGTCCGTTCCGCGACTTCTGCAAGGGCGTTCACCTCCTCTCCACGAGGGGTATCGACCCGGGACCCGTTGCAGCGCACGGGCGATTGACCATTTCCGGGTACGACCTTCGACGACGGGCCGCTCCGACCTTCGGCCTCACCACCACGGGGGGCGGCCGATGCGACGAACGGCGTCCCCGGAGCGGCGCGGTTCGCGGCGATACACTGGGCTCCGTCGACGTCGGGGAGGCGAGTCAGGTGGAGCAGCGCGAGACGGGCACGTTCCGGGTGAAGTCCGGCCTGGCCGAGATGCTGAAGGGCGGCGTGATCATGGACGTCACGACCGCCGATCAGGCCAAGATCGCGGAGGACGCCGGCGCGGTCGCCGTCATGGCGCTCGAGCGGGTCCCGGCCGACATCCGCGCCGAGGGCGGCGTGGCACGCATGGCCGATGCATCCAAGGTCGAGGAGATCATGAACGCGGTCTCCATCCCGGTCATGGCGAAGGCCCGCATCGGGCACTTCGTCGAGGCGCAGGTCCTGCAGGCGCTCGGCGTCGACTACATCGACGAGTCCGAGGTCCTGACGCCGGCCGACGAGGAGCACCACATCGACAAGTGGCAGTTCACGGTGCCGTTCGTGTGCGGCGCGCGCGACCTCGGCGAGGCGCTCCGCCGGATCGCCGAAGGCGCCGCGATGATCCGGACCAAGGGCGAGGCCGGGACCGGCAACGTGGTCGAGGCCGTCCGTCACGTCCGCACCATCACCACGCAGATCCGCCGGCTGACGACGATGGGACCGGAGGAGCTCGTGCACGAGGCCAAGAACCTCGGCGCGCCGCTGGAGGTCGTCCGGCAGGTAGCGGCCGCGGGCAAGCTGCCGGTGGTCAACTTCGCCGCGGGCGGGCTGGCCACCCCGGCCGACGCCGCGCTGATGATGCAGCTCGGCGTGGAGGGGAACTTCGTCGGCAGCGGGATCTTCAAGTCCGACGACCCGGCGGCACGGGCCAAGGCTATCGTCGAGGCCACGACCTACTTCAACGATCCCGACGTCCTCGCCAAGATCTCGCGGGGGCTCGGCGAGCCGATGCGGGGCACCGACATCAAGGAGCTCGGCGAGGACGGGCTGCTCCAGACCCGCGGCTGGTAGCCCTGGGCCGGCGCCTGCGCTGCCCCCGCTGCGGCTCCGAGCGGGTCGCGAAGACGGCCAGTCAGGGCGTCGCGGAGGCCTCCCAGCCGTCGTAGTCGCCGTCCCCGGCCCGGGCGACCGAGCCGAACCATTCCCGGTCCCGGGCGCACGATGCCCTGGAGACGACACGTTCGGCTTCGGCCCGGACGATCCACGAGGAGCCGAACGCCGACGCGTCCAGGTGCACCCGCCATCCGTCCGCCCGGATGGTCTCGGCGGCGGCCGTGGCGGCATCCCGGTGGGGAAACGCGAGCCGGTGCACGACCCGGCGCGGCTTCGTCAGATCGGCGCCCTGCTTCGCCAGCTGCCGCAACGATCGCTCGTCCAACCGCGCCGCGTCGTCCTCACGCCTCCGCCGGAACAACCCCATCGTCCCGCTCCATGGTCGAGCTCGGTCGGTTCGAGTGTTCAACGCGCAGGAGCGCGGGGCAACCACGAGCGGTGATCCGGCGGCGGGCGGGGGAGTTCGCTTCGCTATCATCGAACGGACATGAAGGTGGGCGTTCTCGCATTGCAGGGAGACTTCCGCGAGCACGGGTTCGTGCTGCGTGCGCTGGGTGTCGAGCCGGTCGAAGTCCGCACCCCGGACCAGCTGGAGGAGGTCGGTGCGCTGGTCGTCCCGGGCGGGGAGTCGACCGCCATCGGAAAGCTCGCCCGCCAGCACGGCCTGGTCGAGCCGGTCGTGGACCGGGCCCGGAAGGGCATGCCGATGCTCGGGACCTGTGCCGGCATGATCGTGATGGCCGAGCGGGTCACGGGGTACGAGCCGCTGTTCGGCCTGGTGGACATCACGGTGACCAGGAACGCGTACGGGCGACAGGTGGAGTCGTTCGAGGACGACGTCGAGATCCGGGGCATCGACGAGCCGGTGCGGGGGGTGTTCATCCGCGCGCCCCAGGTCGACGAGATCGGTGACGGCGTCGTGGTGCTGGCTGAGTACGCGGGCACGCCGGTCGTCGCGGAGCAGGGGAACCTCCTCGTCGCGGCGTTCCATCCGGAGCTGGTGGGGGAGACGCGCCTGCACGAGTACCTGCTGGGGAAGGTGTAGCCATGTCCGGGCATTCGAAGTGGAGCACGATCAAGCGCAAGAAGGAGGCCACCGACAAGCGCCGTTCGGCGACGTTCGCGCGGCTGCTGCGGGCCGTCGAGGTCGCGGCGCGGGAGGGCGGCGGCAGCATCGACGGCAACGCGACCCTCGCGAGCGCCGTGCAGAAGGCCAAGGAGAGCTCCGTCCCGAACGACAACATCGACCGGGCCATCAAGCGGGGGACCGGCGAGCTCGAGGGGGCCAGGTACGAGGAGATCACGTACGAGGGCTACGCCCCCGGCGGGGTGGCCGTGCTCGTCGAGGCCATGACCGACAATCGGAACCGGACCGGGCAGGAGATCCGCCACGCGTTCACGAGGCTCGGCGGGACGATGGGCGACCCGGGCAGCACCGCGTGGATGTTCCAGCGCAGGGGGGTGATCCTGGTCGACAAGGCCACCGCCCCCGACGAGGACGCGCTGCTGGAGACCGCGCTGGAGGCCGGCGCCGACGACCTCTCCGACGCCGAGAGCCACTGGGAGATCACGACCCACCCCGCGACGTTCAACGACGTCAAGGGGGCGCTGGAGTCCGGTGGCATGGAGCTCGCCTCCGCCGAGGTGACCATGGCGCCCACCGTGACGGTCCCGGTGGACGGGGCGCAGGCCCGCTCGGTGCTGAACCTGGTCGAGGCGCTCGAGGACAACGAGGACGTCCAGGCCGTCTACGCGAACTTCGACATCCCCGAAGAGGTCCTCGCCGAGGCCGGCTGATCCGGAGGTCGCGCAAGATCGTGCCCGGCCGTGAAGTGCGGGCCCCCGGATGCCGATACGGATTCCGCCGGCGCGAGGACGCCTCGCAATCGTCCCGCCGGGCGGACGTCCGGCTTCCCCCCTCGCCGGGCGGACGAATCAGAGCGAGCGGGCTCCGGCAGCCGGGGCCCGCTCCTCGCGTTTGGGCCCGGGTTCGGCGCGAAACCTCACGGATGTGATTGCCTGGGCCGCGGGCGCTCCGTAGAGTGAACACGTGTTCGAACGGGCCGTGCTGGGCGTGGACCCGGGGATCGCCACCGCGGGCCTCGCCGTGGTCGCCGAGCGCGACCGGCGGCCCGCGCTCGTGTGGGCGACCACCGTTCGCACGCCGTCGGGCCTCGAGGAGTCCCACCGACTCAGGACGCTGTACGGGGCGGTGCACGACGCGATCGCGGAGCACCGGCCCGAGGGGCTGGCGATCGAACGCCTGATGTGGGGACGCAACGTCGGGAGCGCGATGAGCGTGGCCCGGGCCACCGGCGTCGTGCTCCTCGCGGCAGCCGACGCGGGGATCCCCGTCGACGAGTACCCGCCCCTCGAGGTGAAGATGGCCGTGACCGGGATCGGGAACGCGGGCAAGGACCAGGTGCGCGCGGCCCTCGTCCGCACCCACGGGCTCGAGGACGTCCCCGCGCAGCCGGATGCCGCCGACGCCGTGGCCGTCGCGCTCTGCCACCTGACACAGTCGCCCCTGCGCCGCCTGCACCGGCAGGCCGCCCGACGGAACGTGGAGGAGGCCCTGGCCAAGGTGACGCCCCTGGCGCTCGCCGGGCGCCGCCGGGCCCCGAGGTGGGACGAGTCGTGATCTCGTTCCTCGAGGGGGAGATCGCCGAGAAGCTCCCGGACCGGGTCGTGCTCGACGTCGGAGGGGTCGGGTACGAGGTGCTGGTGTCGGTCCGTACGCTCACCACGCTGCCGACGGTCGGCCGCCGGGTTCGTGTGTTCACGCGGCTGCACGTCCGTGAGGACGCCATGGTGCTGTTCGGCTTCGACGCCACCGAGGAGCGGCACATGTTCGACCTCCTCAACGGGGTGAGCGGCATCGGGCCGAAGCTGGCGCTGGCGTTCCTGTCGGTGCACGCTCCGGAGGGGATCCGCAGGGCCGTCGCCGCCGGCGACGTCGCCGTGCTGGCCACCGTGCCGGGGGTGGGCCGCAAGACCGCGGGGCGGATCGTCGTGGACCTCAAGGACAAGCTCGGCGTCGGCGAGATCGCGGTCACCGGGCCCATGTCCGAGGTGCGCGAGGCCCTGCTCGCGCTGGGCCTCACCCCCGGCGAGGCGAGCGATGCCATGGAGGTCGTTGTCGGGGGCGAGGACGGGACCGTCGAGGAGCTCCTCCGCCGCGCCCTGCAGTCGGTGGGGCGGTAATCCGTGAGCGACCTCCGCGACGACGGCGTGGTCCGGGTGGACGGCGAGGCCGAACGGATCCGGGTCGACCCCGACGAGGTCGAGGAGGTCCGCGTGGTCGGGGCGAGCGTCCGGCCCGACGACCGCGACGACGAGGCCACCCTCCGCCCACGCACGCTGCCCGAGTTCGTCGGCCAGGAACGCCTCAAGGAACAGCTCGGCCTCCTGATCGAGGGGGCCCGGGTCCGGGGCGAGCTCGCCGACCATCTGCTGTTCTCGGGTCCGCCCGGCCTGGGCAAGACGACGCTCGCCGGCATCGTCGCCCACGAGATGCAGGTGGGGTTCCGCCCGACGTCCGGTCCGGCGCTGGAGCGCGCCGGCGACCTCGCCGCGATCCTCACGAACCTCGAGGAGGGTGACGTCCTGTTCATGGACGAGGTTCACCGGCTCCCGCGGCCGGTCGAGGAGGTGCTGTACGGCGCGCTCGAGGACTTCAAGCTCGACGTGGTGATCGGCAAGGGGCCGAGCGCGCGGTCCATACGCCTCGACCTGCCCCGGTTCACGCTGGTGGCCGCCACGACCCGGCCCGGGATGCTCACCCTCCCGCTGCGGGCGAGGTTCGGGTTCAGCCCGAGGCTCGACTACTACTCGCCCGAGGAGCTCGCCCGGATCGTCGTGCGGTCGGCGAGGATCCTCGGCGTGGAGGTGGACCAGGGCGGGGCCGACGAGATCGCCCGCCGCGCCCGGGGAACACCCCGCGTCGCCAACCGACTGCTGCGCCGGGTGCGCGACTTCGCCCAGGTCCGCGCCGACGGGCGCATCACGGTGGCGACGGCCAGCGGCGGCCTCGAGCTGTTCGAGGTGGACGAGGTGGGCCTCGACAAGGTGGACGTCGCCATCCTCACGATCCTCATCCGTAAGTTCGAGGGCGGTCCGGTCGGGTTGAAGACCCTCGCGGCCGCGGTCGGCGAGGAGAAGGAGACCATCGAGGACGTCTACGAGCCGTACCTGCTCCAGCTGGGGTTCCTCAAGCGAACCCTCCGGGGACGGGTCGCCACCGACCGTGCGTACCGCCACCTCGGCCTCGGCCCGGAGGGCGCGCTGCCGCTCGCCTGAGCGGCGGCTCGCCCCGCGCCTGAGAACCCGCTATGAATGGGCGCTGACCTGCGGGATCGGCCGGTTCGGGGCTTCCGGCACCCTGTACACTGCCCGCCGGCTCCAAGGAGGCCCTGACATCCGATGATCGCACTGCTCCACGCGGCCCTCGCGGCCGCCAGCAACTCGCAGACCAAGACGAACCCGATCGTCACCCTCCTGCCGATCGTGCTGATCGGCGTGGTCTTCTACTTCCTGCTCATCCGGCCGCAGCAGCGGAGGGCCCGGTCCCAGCGCGAGATGACCCAGTCAACGCAGGTGGGGGACGAGGTCGTGACCATCGGCGGTCTCTTCGGCGTGGTCCGTGAGGTCGACGACGACTCGGTGCTGCTCGAGGTGGCTCCGGGTACGGAGCTGCGGTTCCTGCGGACCGCCATCGCCCGGAAGCTCACGGCCGACGACGAGGTCCCGGCCGAGGACGAGGCCGAGGACGAGGACGAGGACGGGCACGAGCACGACGAGCCGGATGACGACCAGGAGCACCACTACCTGGAGCCGGACGAGAAGTTCGGCAAGGACCAGGGCTCCGGCGACAAGTCGTGAGCGGGGAGGCGGCCGCCCGGCCGGCCGGGAGGCCGGAGGCACGGACCGGCGAACCACCGGACGCCGACGTGGACCAGGGCAGCGACCGCCGTCTTCGGGAGCAGGCATCCGACGAGTCCGCCGAGCTCTCCCGGGACGAGGCCCGCGAGGAGGCCGCCGAGTCCGCGGCGCTCCCCCCGATCTCGTTCGAGGTCGTCGAGCACAACGAGGAGCTGTCGCAGTTCATCGCGGCCGCCGACCGCGTGATGAAGGGCCTCGGCTACACCGAGCACGGGTTCCGCCACGCCAATCTCACGGGCCGGATCGCCTACAACCTGATGCACCGGCTGGGATTCGACGAGCACACCTGCAACCTCGCGCACGTGTCCGCGTATCTCCATGACGTGGGGAACATGGTCGCGCGCGAGATGCACGGGCAGACCGGCGGCGTGCTCGTGTACAACGTCCTGCGACGCGAGGTCCCGCCCGAGGACCTGGCGACGATCGTGTCGGCCGTCGCCAACCACGAGGAACCGGACGGCCACGCCGTCGGACCGGTCGCCTCGGCGGTGATCCTGGCCGACAAGTCCGACGTCCACCGCAGCCGGGTCCGCAAGCGGGCCCAGCTGGAGTTCGACATCCACGATCGGGTCAACTACGCGGCCGAACAATCGTTCCTGCGGGTAGACTCAGACGCCCGAACCGTCACGCTCGAGCTCACCATCGACACCGAGATCAGCCACGTCATGGAGTATTTCGAGATCTTCCTTGGCCGGATGGTCATGTGTCGCCGAGCCGCCGAGATGCTCGATTGCCGGTTCCGACTCACCATCAACGGAGCGCAGTTGCTGTGAAACAGACGAGACGACTCAAGCTGTCCCTGGTGTTCGTCGGGGTCATCTGGCTGGCCTCGGTGATCGCCCTCGCCACCGGACTCCGTCCGCAGTACGGGCTCGACCTTGTCGGCGGCATCTCGGTGACGCTGGAGGCCCCGGCGGGAACCACCGGCGACGTCCTCCAACGGGCCGCGGACAACATCAGCGGCCGCATCGACCAGCTCGGTGTCGCCGAGCCCCAGGTGGGGGTCGTGGGAGGACGCGACATCCAGGTGGAGGTCCCGGGACTCGCCAAGGGGACGACTCCGGAGAAGGACGGCAAGTTCTGCGCGAACCCGGCCACGGGCGGCTCGATCAAGTACCAGGGCGCCACGTGCAACTTCCCCACACAGGCGGCCGCGGAGACGGCCATCCAGTCCGTGGGACAGCAGCGCCTGCTCGACCTCATCGGACGCACGGCGCGCCTGGAGGAACGGGAGGTCACCAACCAGGCGGCGTTCGACCCGAAGACGACCAAGCTCACCGGGTGCTCGCCCGACGTCGCTGCCAAGGTCCCGCAGTGCAACAACCCCAAGATCACGAAGTGCCCACCGAGGCTCGCCACGAAGCCTGGTTGCACGGACGCCGACCTCGCGAAGCAGACGGTCACGTACCTCAGCAAGCCGGCCACCGACGGCAGCCCGTTCGTCGCCTACACGATGGGTCCTGTGCAGCTGACCGGCGACGCCATCAAGAAGGCGACGGCGGTGTTCCAGACGGCCTCGTCGACGAGCGTCGGGCCCACCGGGTGGGAGATCAACTTCACCACGACCAAGTCGGGGGCCGACAAGCTCAAGGCGGTCACCACGCGGCTGCTCCCGACGCACGGACAGCTCGCCATCATCCTCGACCGCCAGGTCGAGTCGGCGCCCCAGGTGAACGGGGTCATCTCGAGCCAGGGGCAGATCACCGGGTCGTTCACCGAGGACGAGGCCAAGGATCTCGCGCTCGTGCTGAACGAGGGCGCGCTCCCCGTCGAGCTCGCCAAGCAGCAGGTCGAGACCGTCAGCCCGACGCTCGGCAAGCAGTCGCTGCATGCCGGGCTCATCGCCGGCATCGCCGGGCTGCTGTTGCTGATGCTGTACCTGGCCTTCTACTACCGGCTGCTCGGCCTGGTGACGTGGGCGGGCATGATCATCTGGGCGACGTTGGCACTGACCATCGTGGCGCTCGCCGGACAGTTCGTCGGGTATGCGCTCTCCCTCGCCGGTGTGGCGGGCATCATCGTGTCGCTCGGGATCACGGCCGACTCCTACATCGTGTTCTACGAACGATTGAAGGACGAGGTCCGCGGCGGCAAGACGCTGCGCACCTCCGTGCAGCCGGCGTTCAAGCGGGCCTGGCACACGATCGTGGCCGCCGACATCGTGACGATCCTGGCCGCCGCCGTATTGTACCTGCTGGCCATCGGCTCGGTGCGGGGGTTCGCCCTGACGCTCGGGTTCGCGACGGCCCTCGACATGTTCGTCGTCTATTTCTTCAAGCGGCCGGTGGTGTTCCTGATGGCCCGGAGCGAGCGGATCGAGAACCTGCGGGGGATGGGGCTGCGCAGCGGCGTGGCCGCCGACCCGGTTCCCGGTGAGGACGCCGTCCCCGCCATCGCTGGGGCCGCCGAGTGAGCTTCCGAACCGCCGTCGCCACCTTCCGCGGACATCGTCAGCCGCACTTCAACATCATCGGGCGGTGGAAGGTCTGGTTCGCGCTGTCCGGCGTGTTCATCATCCTGTCGCTGATCGGGCTGTTCGCCATCGGGTTGAACTACTCGATCGACTTCAAGGGCGGTGCACAGCTCCGCTATCCGAACCCGGGCAAGGCCACCGTGGGCGACGTCGACCGCGTGCTGTCCAAGTACGGACGCGGCGACGCCGAGGTGCAGGTGGTCGGGACCGACAACGGGGGCTCGCAGATCGTCATTCGAACCCGCTCGCTGAACGACCTCGGCGGCCCGCCCCAGACGCAGTTCACGCTCCCCGGGTCCACGGCGTCCCGGGACGACCTCAACGAGGCCATGGCGGAGTTCGGGCTCGTGCCCAAGATCCACCTCACCAACCGCGGCGCGACGGTCGTCGTCGAGCAGGGCGCGCCCGGGAGGTCCCACGGTGTGACCGTGGTCTACAAGCCCTCCACGCCGCTCACGGTCGAGGACGTCCAGAAGACCATGTCCTCGCTCGGCCGCCCGGGCGCGCACGTCGACGTCATCAACGGCACGGTGATCATCAAGACCCCGTCGCTGACCGCGCCGCCGCCGCCGTCGCCCTCGCCGACCTCCAGCGTCTCGCCCACCGCAACGTCCTCTCCCTCGGCCGGCGAGTCGCCCACCGCCGCGTCGTCCCCTTCCGCGGGAGAGTCCGGCGCTCCGAGCGCCGCCGCCGCGGCCGCCGCGCCGACCAAGAAGGCGGCTGCGCCGGGGTCGAAGGCGAGCCCGAAGGCCTCGGCCAACCCGTCGCCCAGCGCGCAGCCGACCGCGAGCTCGCAACCGTCGCCGACCGCCGCCCCCACCGCCACGCCCTCGACCGGGGCCAGCCCGACCCCCACGGGGCCGCCCTCGGCCCAGGACATCCTCGATGCGCTCTCCAAGCAGGCGGGCATCCAGAGCACTGACATCACCGTGAACCAATTGTCCAAGGCGACCACGCAGGCCGTGGCCGCCGCGCTGGCGCAGCGCGCGGGCATCCAGCCGACGCAGGTCGTCGTGAAGGACATCGGGGGCGACGAGCGGGCCCGGCTTCTGTCGGAGCTGGCGAATCAGGCCGGGATCGGCACCGACGAGATCGTGATCAACGACGTCGGCCCGACGTGGGGCTCACAGATCTCGTCGAAGGCCATCAAGGGCCTGATCATCTTCCTGGTCCTCGTCACGCTGTACATCTCGTTCCGGTTCGAATGGAAGATGGCGGTGTCGGCGCTCACGGCGCTGGCCCACGACCTGATCATCACGGCGGGGATCTACGCGCTGGTCGGGCGCGAGGTCACCCCCGAGACCGTGATCGCGATCCTCACGATCCTGGGGTATTCGCTGTACGACACGGTGGTCATCTTCGACCGGGTCAAGGAGAACACCGAATCGCTGGCCCTCGTGGCCAGGGACGGCTATTCCAACGTCGTCAACCTGTCGCTGAACGAGACCTTGATGCGGTCGGTCAACACCTCCCTGGTCGTGCTGCTGCCGATCCTGTCGCTGCTGCTGTTCGGCGGCGACACGCTGAAGGACTTCGCATTCGCGCTGTTCATCGGCGTCGCCTCGGGGACGTACTCCTCGATCTTCATCGCCTCTCCGATGCTCGCCCTGTTGAAGGAACGCGAACCGCGCTACGCGCAGATGCGGCTCCGGGCGACGCGCGCAGCCTCCCGCGGCCAGGGCCAGGTGGCCGCGGTGGGTGCGACGGCCGCCGGCCGAGCCCCGGCCCGCACTACGACGTCGCGGACGACCACGACCACCGCCAAGGCTCCGAAGGCGACCTCCGCCTCGACCTCGAACGGTGGCCCGGGCGGCGACGGCGAGGTGGCCCAGCCGGCGCCGGCGAAGTCCGCGAGCCAGGCGAAGTCGGGTTCGGGCTCCGGAGGGCGCACCTCCGGGGGCCGTCCGGGCGGCGGGTCGTCGAGCCGTTCGAGATCGAAGAAGCGAACCCCGCCCGCGAAGCGCCGACGCCGATAGCGCCCGCGGGCGACCGGAGGGCGAGGGACGCCCGACCGGCCGACGGATAGGATGCCGAGCGGCGCCACCCGGCGCCGGGCGGAGGGACCGCCATGGACATCGAGCTCGTCAAGCAGCGGATCCGCGACGTGCCGGACTTCCCGCAGGAGGGGGTCGTCTTCAAGGACATCACCCCGCTCCTCGCCGACCCGATCGCGTTCTCCACCGTGATCGACCTGATCGTCGTGCAGTTCGGGCGGGGGTCCGTGGACAAGGTGGTCGGGATCGAGGCGAGGGGGTTCATCCTCGCGTCGCCGGTCGCGTACCACTTCGGTGCGGGGTTCGTCCCCGTCCGCAAGGCGGGGAAGCTCCCCTGGGAGACGCAGTCCGCCGAGTACGAGCTCGAGTACGGCTCGGAGACGCTCGAGATCCATACCGACGCGTTCCAGTCGGGGGAGCGGGTCCTGATCGTGGACGACGTCCTCGCCACCGGTGGGACCGCGGCCGCCACCGCCCGGCTCGTCGAGAGCGCCGGCGCCAAGGTCATCGGCATGGCGTTCCTGATCGAGCTCTCGTTCCTGAAGGGCCGGAAGCGGCTCGGGGGCTACGACACGTTCTCGCTGATCACGTACTGATGGCGGGACTCCCCGTCGAGCGGCCGGCGCCGTGGCCGACCGGGCGGATCGCATCGCCGCCCGCACTGTCGCCCGACGTGCTGTCGCTCGCGGAGAACTCCAACCTCCACCATCCGCTCGGCCCGACCGACGAGCGTCTCGTCGACTCCCGCTACGTCGTCTATCTGGGTCCGGGGTCGTTCGCGGGGTTCACCGTCGTGCAACGGCTCCGCCTCCGGCCGGACGAGGTCGAACCCACGGTCGCCGAGATCCGAGCAGAGCTCGACCGCCGGGGCCGCCTCGAACGCACCTGGGAGATCGGGTGCTCGGCGACCCCCGGCGACCTCACGGAACGGCTCCTCGACCTGGGCATGGAGCCGGACCAGGAGCCCTACGCGGTCGGCATGGTGCTCGACCGGCCGCCGGCACCCGCCCCGGCCCACGTCGAGGTCCGCCGTGTGTCCACCATCGAGGACTACCGGACGTCCGTCCGGATCGCGATGGACGCCTTCGGGATGAGCGACGACGGCCTGGGCGAGATGCTGGAGCGCGCCGACGCGGACTGGTCATCGCTCGCCGCCAGCCGGTCGATTCGCCAGTACCTCGCGCTGATCGACGGGGAGCCGGTGGCCACCGGGCGGGCCACCTGGACCGAGCCCGGCGTGCTGTTGAACGGCGGATCCACGATCGAACGGGCCCGGGGACGGGGCGCGTACCGCGCGCTGGTCGGGGCCAGGTGGAACGACGCGGCGGCCGAGGGGCGGCCCGTGCTGGTGACGCAGGCCGGCGCCATGTCCCGGCCGATCCTGGCGCGTCTCGGGTTCCGCGAGGTGTGCGACATCCGCATCCTGCTCGACCGGTCCGATCGGGCGGGGGGTTCGGACCCTCCGGAAGGTGCATCCCGACCGTCGGACGGGTAGCCTTCGGGACGCCACCGGCCCAGGGGGAACGCGCATGGCAGATCAGGACGACCGGACCGACCAAACGCCCGAGGCGGCGGAGCCCGCCGCGGCGTCCGAGGCGTCGGGACCGACGCCGGCGGGGTCCGTTCCGGACGTCCCTCCAGAGCAGCGCGGTGCGGCCGACACGGGCGGAACGCCCGGTGCGGAGCCCGGCGGCGAGCGTTCAGGCGGCGCCGGTGCGGCGACGGGTGGAGTGCTCGAGTCCCCCGGGGGCCCGGCCACGGTGGGGGAGGACGAGCACGAGCAGACCCTGGCCGGGGAGCTCGTGGAGGAGTCCCACGAGGGAGTCGGCGAGGTCTCTCCCGAGATGGGGGAGACGAAGGCCGACCCGGGCGCGGGTGGGACCCGGTTCGACGAGCTGATGGCCAAGCGCAAGGGCGCGGGGCTCTCGGACGAGGAGTCCGAGGAGCTGGGACGGCTGCTGGCGCAGCGCGAGGGGCGTGAGTGGACGAGCACGCGAACGCTGCGCACACACCCGCCCGACGCCACCTCGTAGCGGCGGACTCAAGGCGAGCCCGGTTCCTGGCGAAGCACAGGTGACCGGTACACTTCCTCCCAGGAGGTGCCCAGTTGCAGAGCCAGGAGCAGGTCAAGGCCGAGCGCCGTGGTGGACTGCGCCGTTTCCTGCCCGGTGACTCCTCCCCGCCCACCGAGGGACTCGACGCGCTGGTCCGCCGGATCAAGAGCGAGAGCCCCCGGGCGGACCTCAAGGAGATCCAGCGGGCGTTCGCATTCGCGGAGGCCTCCCACGCCGGGCAGAAGCGCGTCTCCGGCGAGGACTTCATCGAGCACCCGCTCGGCGTGGCGACGATCCTCGCCGACCTGGGGATGGACACCACCACGCTGGTCGCGGCCCTGCTGCACGACGTCGTCGAGGACACCGAGCTCACCCTGGAGGAAATCGAGCCGGAGTTCGGCCCGCACGTCGCCGAGATCGTCGACGGGCTGACCAAGCTCGACAAGATCACGTTCCGGTCCAAGGAGGCCGAGCAGGCGGAGAACGTCCGGAAGATGTTCGTGGCCATGGCCAAGGACATCCGCGTGCTGTTGATCAAGCTGGCCGACCGGCTGCACAACATGCGGACGCTGGGCTCGATGCCCGAGTCGAAGCAGCGCGCGAAGGCGAACGAGACCCTCGAGATCTACGCTCCGCTCGCGCACCGCCTGGGCGTCAACCGGATCATGTGGGAGCTCGAGGACCTGTCGTTCGCGACGCTGCACCCCAAGACGTTCCAGGAGATCGCGTCGCTCGTGGAGAAGCGGTCCGGCGAGCGCCAGGAGTATCTCGACGGCGTGATCGCCGAGGTCCGCTCGCGCCTCCGGGAGATGAAGCTCAAGGCCGACGTCGACGGCCGGCCGAAGCACCTGTACAGCGTCTACGAGAAGATGGTCCTGCGGGGCAAGGAGTTCAACGAGATCTACGACCTGGTGGGCATCCGGGTGCTCGTGGACTCGATCCGCGACTGCTACGCGGCCCTCGGCGCGATCCATTCACTGTGGAAGCCGGTGCCGGCGCGGTTCAAGGACTACATCGCGATGCCAAAGTTCAACATGTACCAGTCGCTCCACACGACCGTCATCGGGCCCGGGGGGAAGCCGCTCGAGATCCAGATCCGAACCCACCAGATGCACCGCGTCGCCGAGTACGGGATCGCGGCGCACTGGCGGTACAAGGAGGGCGCGCCGAAGGGCAAGAAGGGGAGCGAACAGGCCGAGCTTGCGTGGCTGGGGCGGGTGCTCGAGTGGCAGAAGGACACCACCGACCCCCGCGAGCTGATGGAGGGCCTGAAGATCGACCTGTACGAGGGCCAGGTCTTCGTGTTCACGCCGAAGGGCGACGTCATCGAGCTCCCGGCCGGGTCCACGCCGATCGACTTCGCGTACGCGATCCACACCGACGTCGGCCACCGGTGCATCGGCGCCAAGGTCGCCGGCAAGCTGGTCCCGCTGGACTACCGGCTGCAGACCGGCGACGCGGTGGAGGTGCTCACCTCGAAGGCCATCGACGCGGCGCCGTCCCGGGACTGGCTCCAGATCGTCCAGACGCCCCGGGCCAGGACCAAGATCCGGCAGTGGTTCTCGCGGGAACGGCGCGAGGACGCGCTGGAGCTCGGGAAGGATCTCATGCAGCGCACGATGCGCAAACAGGGGGTGCCGTTCAAGCGGCTGGCCACCGAGCAGCTGCTCGTGCAGGTCGCCGGTGAGCTGAAGTTCTCCGACCTCGACGCGATGTACGTCGCCATCGGCGAGGGGCAGGTGTCCCCGCAGTCGGTGGTGGCCCGCCTCTCCCGGATCCTGACCGACGAGACGGAGGACGAAGGCGTCGCCGAGGACGTTCCCCTCGCGAGGCCGGTGCGGATCAAGCGTTCCGACGCCGACGGCGGCGTCGTCGTCACCGGTGCCACCGACGTGTGGGTGCGACTGGCCCGGTGCTGCATGCCGGTGCCCGGCGACGAGATCATCGGGTTCGTGTCCCGGGGGCAGGGCGTGTCGGTGCACCGGGCCGACTGTCCGAACGCCCGCGCGCTGGCCCGCGAGCCCGAGCGGCTGGTCGAGGTGGCGTGGCGGGAGGGCAGGGCGACGTCGTTCGTCGTGGCCATCCAGGTGGAGGCGCTCGACCGTCAGAAGCTGCTCGGCGACATCGCCACGGTGCTGGCCGAGCACCACGTGAACATCCTGTCGGCCACCTCGCAGGTGGGGAAGGACCGCATCTCGACGCAGCGGTTCACGTTCGAGCTCGCGGACATCACCCACCTGTCGCGGATCCTGGCCTCGGTGAAGGCCATCGACAGCGTCTTCGACGCGTTCCGCGTCGTGCCCCGCTAGGCGCGTTGCGCGTCGTCCTCCAACGCGTCACCACGGCGTCCGTCCGCGTCCGGGGTTCCTCGGTCGGTTCGATCGAACGCGGCTTCCTGCTGCTGGTCGGCGTCGGGGACGACGATCCGCCGGGCGACGAACGCCGACTGGCGGCGAAGATCGCGGGGCTCCGGGTGTTCGCCGACGACGAGGGGAGGATGAACCGGTCGCTGTCGGACGTGGACGGCGCTGTGCTGGTGGTGCCGCAGTTCACGCTCTACGGAGACGTGCGGAAAGGCCGCCGGCCGTCGTGGGTGGCCGCGGCCCCGCCGGAGGTCGCGGCCGAG
This sequence comes from Actinomycetota bacterium, assembly GCA_036557505.1. Classification (GTDB taxonomy): domain Bacteria; phylum Actinomycetota; class UBA4738; order UBA4738; family JACQTL01; genus DATBHM01. The sequence continues at coordinate 36,972 of DATBHM010000074.1, forward strand.
CGTGTCGATGCGTTCTGCGACGAGCTCACGGCGCTCGGCGTGCCCGTCGAGCGCGGAGCGTTCCGCGAGCATATGGAGGTGGAGCTGGTGAACGACGGCCCGGTTACGCTGGTGATCGATGCCCGGGACCTCGGGGAGGCGAGAGAATGACGACGTCGCAGCTGCGTGTCTGCCGGATCGCCGATGGCGAGCCTAGGACGTCGTCACCGGGCGCGACGCGATCGCGATCAAGTCGTCGACGACTTCATCGAGCGGCCGGCTTGTGTCCAGCTCGTGGGTACAGCTCGCCCTGAGGAGCGGCTCGACCTGGGCGAGGTCGTCCAGGATCATCGCTCGTTCCACGGGGTTCTTTCCGTAGGTGTTCGTCGTTCTGCGCTCGATCCGGTCGAACATCACGTCGGCAGGGGCGCTGAGCAGGACGACCGCGTCGAAACGATCGTAGAACTTCGACTGGTTCCTCACGCACCCCTGAACGAAGAGCGGGCGGCCATCATCGGTGTCCAGCAGCCCGGTGATCCGTTCCTCGACCCAGAGCCATTCCCCGCGGCGCAGCTCGTCGGATGAGTCGACCACCTCGCGATACTCGCGCCAGCCCGGATCGTCGGTGTCGACGACGCGATACCCGCGCCGGCCGAGTTCGGCGAGCGCCGAGGACTTGCCGGTTCCCGACATGCCCGTCACCAGGATCCTGGACATCGGGACAACGGTACCGAGCCTCGAGCGACGGCGTGGCCGAGCGACACACGAGCTCTGATCAGCGACGCCGAGCGGAGGGATCACCCCTGGCTTCATTGAGTGCGATGGCCTGCTTGACGAACCCGCGGATGGCCGTGGCCGGGATCTTCTCGCCCTCGCGGATCGGGAGGTTCCGCATGCGGTCGCCGTCTCCCTGCAGCAGGCCCTTCGGATCGTCCATCTCCGCGCCGCGCCAGAACCCGATCCCGACGTGCCGGGTGAACGGCTTGATCCACACCATCGGGCCGTTCTGGTCGTAGACGGGCTGCGCCCACTTGACGGCGGCGGTGGCCTTCGGCGCGGCCTTCCGCACGAGGGCGTCGAGCTCGCTCATCACCTCGCCCCGCCATCCGCCCACGCCCCCGATGTACTCCTCCACCGTCCGTCGGTCGCCCATCGCCTTCCCCGTTCCGGCTCGTTCCGACTGCACGCGAATGATGCACGGAATCAATCGCGGCCGTCGCGTCGCTAGACTTGCGGGCTCCATGTACCTCGACGTCTTCGATCAGAACGACTTCGGAACCAACTGCTGGCTGCTGGCGGCCGACGGTTCGGACGAGTGCGTCGTCATCGACCCCGGGTTCTCGTCCGACCGCGTGCACGAGATGCTGCGTGCGGCCGGGAAGACGCCCGTCGCCGTCCTGGCCACGCACGGGCACTTCGACCACATCGGCTCGGCAGGGGAGTTCTGCGGCGACGACCTCCCGCTGTACATCCACGAGGCCGACGCCCTCGCGCTGACCGACCCGCGAGCGTGGGGCTCGGGCTTCGCCGTGCCGCCGACGCCGGTCAAGGACGTCCGAACGATGACGGAGGGCGACCGGCTGAACTTCGCCGGGTTCTCCATCGAGGTCCTGCACACCCCCGGCCACACGCCGGGGAGTGTGTGCTTCGCCACGGACGGGTGGCTGTTCGCCGGCGACCTGGTGTTCCGGGGGTCGATCGGGCGTTCCGACCTGCCGAACTCCGACCCCGCGGAGATGGAACGCTCGCTGCGGCGGTTCCTCACGCTGCCCGACCCGCTGCCGGTGTACCCGGGCCACGGTCCCGACACCACGGTCGGGGCCGAGCGGCGGACCAACCCCTTCCTGGTGGAGCTCGGGTAGGTGGACCTGTCACCACCTCGGGGCACCGAGGACCTGCTGCCGCCCGCGTCCACGCGGATGGCCGAGCTGTACCGGCGCTCCCACCGGATGGCGCGCCGGTTCGGCTACCGCTACGTCGAGACGCCGGGGTTCGAGCACACCGAGCTGTTTGCGCGGACCGCCGGCGAGACGAGCGACGTGGTCGGCAAGGAGATGTACACGTTCCTCGACCGGGCCGAACGGTCGTTGACCCTCCGTCCGGAGGGAACCGCGCCCGTGGTGCGGGCCTACCTGCGCAACGCCGCGGAGCTGGGGTCGCCGTTCAAGGGTTACTACGTGAACGAGGCCTGGCGGTACAGCAAGCCCCAGCGGGGGCGGCTCCGGGAGTTCCGAATCTTCGGGGTCGAGGTGCTCGGCGTGGCGGACCCCGCCGCGGATGTCGAGGTGATCGCGCTGGCGGCGGGGTTGTTCGGCGACGTCGGCGTCGCGCGGTACGACCTGCAGGTGAACTCCATCGGCGACGCCACGTGCCGGCCCGCCTACCGGCAGGCGCTGCTCGAGTACCTGGAGGCGCAGGCCCCGCGGCTTCGTGACGAGCACCGGGAGCGGTTCCGCGACAATCCGCTCCGGGTGCTCGACTGCAAGGACGAGGCGTGCCGCGCGGTGGCCGCCGACGCGCCCAAGATCACCGACCACCTGTGTGCCGAGTGCAAGGCCCACTTCGACGCCGTGCAGGCGGGGCTCGCGGAGGAGGGCGTCGCGTTCACGGTGGAGCCGACGCTCGTCCGCGGGCTGGACTACTACACGCGGACTGCGTTCGAGTTCGTGCACCAGGGGTTGTCGCCGAGCCAATCGACGATCTGCGGCGGGGGGCGGTACGACGGGCTGGCCGAGGTGCTCGGAGGGCCGCCGACGCCGGGGGTGGGCTTCGGGCTGGGTCTCGATCGGGTCGCGATCGCACTCGAGGAGGAGGGCGTCGAGCTCGCCGACGACGCCGCGGTCGTTGCGTTCGTCGTGGCGTTCGGCGACGGGGCAGCCGAGAAGGGGCGGGCCCTCGTCCGGCAGCTCCGCGGAGCCGGGGTCCCGAGCGAGATGACGTTCGGCGAACGCCCGTTGAAGGCCCAGTTGCGCATGGCCGACCGGGCGGGATCGCGCTTCGCCGTGCTGATCGGGGAGCGGGAGGCCGCGGCGGGTGAGGCCACGGTGCGGACGCTGGAGGACGGCTCGCAGCAGACCGTGCCGCTCACCGACGTGCCGCAGTGGATCGCCGCGCAGGAACCCGCGTCGTGAGCGGGTTCGCCACCACGCTCCGCACCCACGCCTGCGGCGAGCTGCGCCTGGCCGACGTCGGGCAGCAGGTGACGGTATGCGGCTGGGTCGCCCATCGTCGCGACCATGGCGGGGTGGCGTTCGTCGACCTCCGGGACCGCATCGGCATCGTGCAGGTGGTGTTCCATCCGGACCGCGTCGACCCCGGCCACCTGCGTGGCGAATCGGTGCTGCGGGTCACCGGGACCGTGGACCGACGCGTCGAGGGCAAGGAGAACCCCGAGCTCCCCACCGGCGAGGTCGAGATCACCGTCTCGGAGTTCGAGGTCCTGTCCGAGGCGGAACCGCCGCCGTTCCCCATCGAGGACCGCATCGAGGCGGACGAGACGACGCGGCTGCGGTACCGGTTCCTCGACATCCGCCGGCCCGAGGTGGCCGACGGGCTGGAGCTCCGGTCCCGGATGAACGCGGCCATCCGCCGGTATTTCGACGAACGCGGGTTCGTCGAGGTCGAGACGCCGATGCTCACGCGGTCGACGCCGGAGGGGGCCCGAGACTTCCTCGTGCCGTCGCGTCTGCAGCAGGGGTCGTTCTACGCGCTGCCGCAGTCGCCCCAGCTGTTCAAGCAGATCCTGATGGTGGCCGGGATGGACCGGTACTTCCAGATCGTGCGGTGCTTCCGGGACGAGGCGCTCCGAGCCGACCGCCAGCCGGAGTTCACCCAGCTCGACGTCGAGATGTCCTTCGTCGCCGAGGAGGACGTCATGTCCTTGATCGAGCCCATGCTGGCAGGCGTCGTCCGGGAGATCCACGGCGTCGAGGTGCCCACGCCGTTCCCGCGGCTGGCCTACGACCAGGCGATGGCGCGATACGGCAGCGACAAGCCGGACCTCCGATACGAGCTGGAGCTGGTCGACCTGGGCGAGGCGTTCGCCGGCACGGAGTTCCGGGCGTTCGCGTCGGTGCTCGCGGACGGCGGCGCCATCCGGGGGGTGCGGATCCCCGGTGGCGGCTCGTTCAGCCGTCGCGAGCTCGACGACATGATCACCGACGCCAAGGGCCGGGGCGCCGCCGGGCTGGTGTGGGTGGTGTACGAGGAGGACGAACCGCGGTCGCCGGTGGCGAAGTTCCTCACCGGCGGCGAGCTGGGCAGGGTGGCCGCGGCCGCGGGCGCCACGGCCGGGGATCTCGTCGCCATCGTCGCGGACCGGCCGGACCGGGTGGCGGTGGCGCTCGACGGCCTCCGCCGGCAGATGGCCGTCCGGCTCGACCTCATCCCCGCCGACTCCTGGTCCTTCGCATGGATCACCGAGTTCCCGTTGTTCGAGTGGAACGACGACGAGGAACGATGGGATGCGGTGCACCACCCGTTCACCTCGCCCGTCTCCGACGACCTGACGCCGGAGACCGCAAAGGCCCGCGCCTACGACGTGGTGCTGAACGGGTTCGAGCTGGGGGGCGGGTCCATCCGGATCCACCGGCCCGACGTGCAGCGGCGGGTGTTCGAGGCGATCGGGCTCACGAACGAGGAGGCCGAGGAGAAGTTCGGGTTCCTGCTGCGGGCGTTCCGGTACGGGGTGCCGCCCCACGGGGGGATCGCGCTGGGGCTCGACCGGCTCGCCATGCTGCTTGCCGGACGGGACAACATCCGCGAGGTGATCGCGTTCCCCAAGACGCAGTCGGGGCTGGACCCGATGACCGAGGCGCCGGGCGCGGTGTCGGAGGCGCAGCTGCGCGAGCTCGGGCTGCGCATCGTCGAGCAACCCGCCCGCTGATCCGGCTCGACGATTCGCATTCGTTCGCCTACACGAAACGGCCCGGCCGGGTGTTCATGTTCGTCATGCTGGGGACCGTGCCGTCGACGCCCAGTCGATCGAGGAGGATCGTGCCGGCCGAGCCATCGGCGGAGGGCGCAGGTCCCCCGTCGTTCGCGGAGTTCTTCGAGGGCTCGCACCGCGATCTGTTCCGAGCCCTGTATCTGCTGACGGGGAGCGCCGCCGAGGCCGATGAGCTGCTCCAGGAGGCGTTCGTTCGCGTGCTCGAGCGCTGGGACCGTGTGTCGCGGATGGATCGGCCCACGGGATATCTGTACCGGTGCGCGATGAACCTGCACCGGAATCGTCGTCGCCGCGCGCGCCTGGTGTGGCACCCGATGGCGAGCGACGTGGACGGGACCGACCAATTCGCGCGGGCCGACGAACGCGACGCGCTGGCCCGTGGGCTGGCCGTGCTCCCGCCGAGGCAGCGAGCCGCGGTGATCCTCACGGAGCTCCTCGACTACACGTCCGAGCAGGCGGGGGAGGTCCTCGGGGTCAAGGCGGCGAGCGTCCGCGCCCTGGCGCACCAGGGTCGGAGGGCGCTGCGCGAAGCGCTGGGAGGCCGGGATGGGTGAGTTCACCGAGCAGCTCGAACGACTGGCCGGTCGCGAGGCGCCGGGCCCGGACGCGCTCGACCGCACGCTCCGCCGCTTCGAACGTCGCCGGCGTCGCAGGCGCGTCGGCGGCGTCTTGGTCGGCCTCGGTGCGACCATCGCGCTGGTCGCGGGCGTGCTCGTGATCGGGTCGGAAGGAGGCGGCTCGCCGGTCCCCGGAGGAACCGGCACCGGTTCGTCGGGGCCCCGGGCGAGCTCCGTCACCGAATCGTCCCCGGCCTCGAACGGCGGCACGGTGACCTACGACGATCCGGCTGGCTGGTCCGTCGCGGTCCCCGACGGGTGGACGGTGACCCCGTTCTTCACGTCGCACGACGGCGACACCGCCTGGGGCGCCGAGATCTCCAATGTGACGCCGATCGCCGTGGGGGCCATGCCCCGTGTTCCCGTCCAGGCGGTCGCGCACCGGTTCCCGGACGAGGGCCTCGCGTTGGTCGTGGGCGTGCAGCCCCGCCTGGAGCCGGACGGTCCGGCCGCCGACCTGCCGATCTCGTACCCGGACGGATGGGCGATGGGAAGCGCCCTCGCCGGCTCGCCGACCCTGGGCGCGATCTGGTTCCGAGGGGGCTCCTCGACCTTCGTCGCAACCGTGAAGTCCGGACCCGACGTCGCGAGGGCCGACATCGAGCAGCTGACAGCGATCGTCGAGTCAATCCGCGACGACGATGCGGCGACGCCATCGCCGATCGGGACGACGATGCCCGGGAATCCGGGGACGCCGGTGTGGGCGCAGATCGTCCTGCCGACGTTCACGATGCCCGCCGGCTCCTCCGCATTCGGAGAGGTCGTCGTCCACAATGGAACCGGCCACGCATTGAACGGGAGCGGGTGCGGCAGCCCCTTTGCGGTCGCCCTGGGCAACGACCGGATCACCCCCGATGTGGGCTGGAACGACTGTCTGATGCGGATCACGATCCCGGCCGGCGTCTCGAGCTGGCCCGTCACGGTCCGGGCGTCCTATCTCGGGTGTGACAACGGATCCTCAGGGGACTTCCCCGCGTGCGTCGACGGACACGTTCCGCCGCTTCCCCCCGGTGAGTACGTCGCGGGGCTCTATCAGCTGCCCACGTTCGTCCCGGATCCCTCGCCGGTCCCTGTGAAGGTCACGCCCTGAGGCGCAGTGCGCCGAGGAGATACTCCGTTCGTCTTGTCACGGCGCGGCGGAACCGCTCGCCGGGGGCGATGGCGTTCCCTGCGGCCCCACCTGTGGCTTCGCGGTCCAGACTCCGGCGTCGTCGTCACCGGATGCGGCATTCGAGCCCACCGCCACCAGCGTGGCGTCGTCCTGCGCGATGGTGTTGATCGTTTGGGCCCCGGGCCCGCCGAGCACCTGCTCGGTCGACACCTCGCGGTTCCATTTCCTGGCGTTGGCCGAATACCAGATCACCGCGTCCTGGTTCCCGTCCACAGTGCTGGTTCCCGCGGCGACGATGGGCGGCAGGGAGGGGCCGGGAACCGGCGTCGTGGTGAACAGCCGGTCGATGACCTGGTCGCCGGCCCCGCCGAGCGCGTCGGTCTGTACGCGGATCCAGACGGTGCCGTCGTCCGAGATCCACACGGCGCCGTCGAGCCCGTCGTCCGAGGACGCGAATCCCCCGGCGATGAGCTCGTCGCCGAACGTCTGGACGTCGGTCATGCCCTGGTCGCCGGGGCCGCCGAGGGCGCCCGAGGGGTCCGAGACCCGCGTCCAATTCGTCCCGTCGGGGGACGTCCACACCGCGGCGTCGATGTCGCCGTCGAGCGTCGACGTGCCGACCGCGACGTAGGTCCGCGTACTGCCGGACCGGAGGACCGTGACCCGCTTCACGTCCTGGTCACCGGGCCCGCCCAGTCCGCCGACGGGCTCGAGCGTCCAGTGCCGCCCGTCGTCCGTGGAGCTCCAGATGGCTCCGTCCTGCGTCCCGTCCGCCGTGTTCGTGGTGGAACCGACGGCCAGGATCCCCACCGAGGCCCCCGTTCCGGAGGCCCGGTTGATCACCTGGTCGCCGGGACCGCCGAGCGGGGCGTCGTCCACCCTCGTCCAGGTCTTCCCGTCGGACGACGTCCACACCGCTGCGTCCTCGTTGCCGGACGAGGTGTCGGACCCCACGGCGACGTAGCCCCCGCCCTTCACCGTGACGATGCCGCTGATCTGCTGGTCGCCCGGACCGCCCAGGTCCGCCTGGCCGGTGACCCTGGTCCACCGCGTACCGTCCGGGGAACGCCAGGCGGCGGCATCGGTATCGCTCGAGCCGCCGGCGAGCAGGGTCCCGGTCTTGTTCTGGGTCATGGCGTTCATGACCTGTGCGCCTGCCCCGCCGAGATCCGCCTGCGTCGGAACGGCGGTCCACGCCAGTTGGATCCCGGTGGGATGCACGGGCGGCGACGAGGGTGGGGTGGTCGGTGCGGTGGTGCCGTGCTTGGGCGGGGGAGTGGACTTGCCCTTGGGGAGCAGGAGCACGATTCCGATCGCCACCACGACGACCACGAGCACCGCGCCGATGGCGCCCAGCGCGGCGCCCCGTCGGTGGGGCGTCGACCCCGGGGGTGGCTTCGCCGCGACGGTTCGCTGGGGCTGGGCTGTGGGCGCGGCGGGAGGGACCTTGAGCCCGGCGGAGGACATGGCATCGGAATCGGGATCCGTCCCCTGGCCGGGTGCCGCCCCCCGCGGCACCGGCCTCGCGGACATGGCCGCCGGCGGGATCGGCGGCGGCACGGGCATCGGTGGGTGCGAGATCGGTCCCGCTGCCGCGCCCCGGAACGCGTCCCGAACCGCCATGACGAATTCGCCGCACGAGGGGAACCGGGCGCCGGGCGCCTTGGCCATGGCCCGGCCGATCGCCTGGTCGACCCCCGGCGGGAGATCGGGGCGAACCTGGCTGGGGGTCGGCGCCGGCTGGTGGACGTGGGCGAACAGCGTGGCGATGTCGGAGGTCTCGACGAACGGAACCACGCCTGTCAGGCACTCGTACATCACACACCCCAGGGAGTACTCGTCGGCCCGGCCGTCGACGTCGCGCCCCTCGATCTGCTCCGGGGCGACGTAGTCGATCGTTCCGACGAACTGCCCCGTGGCCGTCAGGGCACGGCTCGCCTGCGAGAAGCGCTTCGTCAGGCCGAAGTCCGTGAGGTAGACGTGGTCGGCATCGTCGCTCGACGACCCCGAGGCGATGAGGATGTTGGCCGGCTTCACGTCGCGGTGGACGATTCCCTGGGCGTGGGCGGCGTCGAGCGCGCTCGCGACCTGTCGAAGGACCGACACCGCGCGGTCCGGGGATAGGGCACCGCCCTGGACGATGAGCGAGCGGAGGTCGGTTCCCTGCACGTAGCGCATGGCGAGGTACAGGACGCCCTGCGCCTCGCCGGTGTCGTAGATGGGGATGATGTTCGGATGGTCGATGGCGGCGGCCATGCGGGCCTCGCGCTCGAAGCGGACGCGGAACGACTCGTCGCTCGCCACCTGGGGCGCCATGATCTTGACGGCGACCCGCCGTTCGAGCCGGGTGTCGAACGCGAGGTAGACCAGCCCCATCCCGCCCCGTCCGATGACCTCGTCGAGGCGGTACTGCAGCAGCATCGACCCCGCACGGGGCTCGGAGGGCATGCCAGGGTTGTACCACGAGTGGCATCGCCGCTGGCCGACCCCAGTCGTCCGGGGCGGCAGTGACCCCGAGTCGCCGATCTCCTGCGGCGAACCCTTCGACGTCGCGTGGACGTTCGGCGATATGGGCGTCACCGTTCGGCGATATGGATCAGAGGGAACCCGCGGCCTCTTCGAAGATTCCCGGTCCGGAGGAACCCCCGATCCTCGCCTTGCTGGATCGAATGAGCTCGGGCCGGTTCCCACGGCGACGCGGTGACACGTTCCGCCCGCCATGGGGAGGGTGACGAGATCGCGGCCACAGGCGCTCCTTCGTGTTCCTGCCCGGAATGGCGCCGAGACCGCTCGGCGCTGGATGGACGAGCACGGTCCGCTGCTCGGATGGTCCGTGGGGCCCCGACTCGTCGACTGCTGGCTCGTCCCCCAGGACGGCGTGTTCATGGCCGTCGTCGATGGACCCGACGAGTCCTCGTTCGAACCGTTGATCGCGAGCACGGCCGCCGCGTTCGACGTGCCGGCCGACCAGGTCGAGCTTCGACCGCTCGCTCCGGCGCGGGAGGCCTGGCCGTTTCGGGGCGCGCCGGCGCGTGAGGACCCAACTCGACGCGAACCGCGCCCCACCCGGTGGGAGCGGATCGACGTGGGAGCGGACGACCGGACCCATCGGGTGCTGTACATCCACGGCATCCCCAACGGGCTCCATCACGTCGAGCTGCATGAGGACGACGAGGAGGTCCGCGTGACCGTCTACCTCGGGCTCAACCACGACTGGGCGGGGGTGGGTACGTGCTCATCGGGATCGGTGGGTGGACGACGGTGAGAACGAGCGCCCCGGTCGCCCACCGCTACGTCAACGACGGGGCAGACGTTCGCTGACCGTCGGACGCGCCTTCCGTTTGACATCTCCCAGCACATCGGCCGAGGATCGCCCGGCGGAGCATCGCTCGAGCCGCGGATTCGATGAGCCAGTAGTTCGGATCCGGGAGCCCGGCTCCGGACGTGGTGTCGAGCCCCCGAGTCGGGGTTCGCTGAAGCGCCCGGGAGGGCACCCACCTACGTGAGAACCAGGTTCACGAGGAAGCGGCGCGAGGGGTGCTCCGCGGCTTCGCGACCACCGGCGGTTCAGCGGTCGTGCATCGGCCCGTTCGAGAGCGACGACCGGTCCCCGATCCACTGAGCGGGGGGGGCCGCGACGAGCACGGCCAGTGCGTCCAGCCGTCCCCCGTACGCCTTGCGCATCGTCTTGAACCGTTCCCACGCATCGTCCGGCGGCCGGACGGGGATCCCCAGGTCCTTGAAGTCCCGCAGCACATCCTCGAATTCGGAGCGTTCGATCATCGGCCGGCGCTCCTGGACCCGGAAGTAGAAGAACAGGTCCTCCACCGCGTGCACGCCCGTCCGGTAGAACGTCTGCGCGCCGGGCAGCGGCTCCTTGTCCATGGTCGACAGGATCAGCGTCGCCGCGTCGAGCACCGCACCGAGCGACGTCACCCACGACGTGTTGTCGTGTGGCGAGCGGAAGAACGCCAGCAGCGGGTACGACAGGTGCGTCTCGAGGATGTCGGCCGCCCATCGCTCCCATTCCGCGAACAGCGTCGCCAGCCCCTGCTTGTCGTGGGCCTCCGAGGCGTGCCGGAGGAGCTCGGGCCCGGACGGCGGCGAGCCCGCGCGGGCGTCGAGCAGCATGATGCCGACCTCGCGGCGGTTGAACGACGCGTACAGGACCGGGAGGTACGCGATGACCACGGCCACGAGCCCCAGTCCGGTCGCGCCCTCGGCGATCACCACCGCACGGGTGGCCCCGGTGGCGACGACGTCGCCGAAGCCGATCGTGAACAGCGAGGTACCGCTGAAGTACAGGCACGTCGCGAACGACGCTCCGCCGTGGATCGGGGCGTGGATGCCGTCCGCGAACATCGGGCTCCACAGGACCAGGGCGTAGCCCACCATCACCAGGAACGCCCACACCGCCAGCAGCACGAACAGGAACCCCGGCGCCGCCACGGCGAGGAACCGCTCGCGGCCCGCCCGAGTCCGGATCCGGACCCCGATCCACCGCCACGGACGCCAGAAGTTCGTGAACAGCACCCGCGTCAGCCGGAACCGCCGGCTCGACGACCGGGGCACCACGATCGTCGAGAAGACGTCCAGCAGCGTGAGGGCGATCAGGACGATACCCACGGGGAGCGCGAGCCATCGCAGGGCGGTCACCGCGCCGGTCGATCCCCTGCCGCGGCCGGCTGCGGGCGCTGGCCGGCGTCGGTCGTGGACGTCGCGGCACCGGTGCCGGACGTCATCGTCGCCGGGAGGAACACGACGAACGTCGCCCCGCCTCCCGGCCGGTCCTCGACCCATGCCCGTCCGCCGTGCAGCTCCGCGAACCGGGCTACGAGCGACAGTCCCAGCCCCACGCCCGGCACGAACTCGGTGTCGGGCCCGCGACGGAACGGCTGGAAGATCGTCTCCTTGTGGTCATCGGGCACGCCGGGGCCCTCGTCCGAGACGCGAAGCTCCAGCCCGTCGCGCTCGGCGGCCGCCGAGACGGCGATCGGGCCGCCGGCGGGCGTGTGCTTCTCGGCATTCGCCACAAGGTTCTCGACCATGCGTTCGACCTTGGCCGGGTCGACGTCCGCGACGACGGGGGCCCCGGCGACGTGCACCTGGATCGCGCGCTGCTCGCGGAGCCCGGTCTCGTCGATGGTTCGTTCGATGAGCTCGCCCACGTCGGTCGGGCGGCGGTCCGGGGTGATGATCCCGCGCTGGAGCCGGTCGATGTCGAGGAGGTCGGACAGCAGGCGGTCCAGCCGCCGCGCGCTCGTCCCGATGCGCCGGAGCAGGTCGGCGCGTTCCTCCTCCGACAGCGACGGGCCCCGCTGTTCCAGCGTCGAGGCGGACCCGAGGATCGCGGTGAGCGGCGACCGGAGGTCGTGCGACACCGCCTGGAGGAACGTGTCGCGCATGCGGTCGGACGACCGAAGCCGCTCGGTGACCTCCATCTGCCGCTGGTACGCCTGCGCGTACTGGCGCGTCGACTGGAACGCCTGCTTGTAGTCCTGCTTGGTCCGGGCCAGCGCGGCCTCCGTCCGGCCGATGCGCGTCAGGCCCCAGGCCAGCGTCTCGGCGACCAGGATGCACACGGGGATCGTGATGGCGGCCGTGCTGAGGCCGTACCCGACGTCGCCGGGGAGGTACAGGATCGGCACCACGTACGCGACGAGCGCCGCCGGCGCGACGAACACCGACGTCCACCGGGGGAACGTGAGCCCGATCCACATGAACACCACGACGAAGAACACGCCGTACGCGTACGGGGGGTTGGACCCGCCGAAGAAGTTCCCGAGCGCGATCAGCGTCAGGGCCGGGGCGATGAGCGCGAGCTGCCACCGGAGGTCGTGCCGTTCCCAGTGGAACCGCCACACGAACGCTCCGATCGCGATGGCGGACGCGCCCACCACGAGCTCGCCGAGTCGGTTGAGGTCCGGCGGTCCGGGCAGGGGGACGTTCACCAGGAGCAGCGCGCCGGATCCCAGGAACAGGAACGCCGCCAGCCTGGCGGTGAAGCGGGCCCGGCCCTGGTCGCCCGGGGTGACGAGGGAGTCCAGCATCGCGGCCATTATGCCGTGCCGCTCGGACGCGATTCCGGGGAGCCGGCCCGGCGGCGCGGCGGTAGCCTTCGTCCGACCATGTCCCGAGTCGGTCCCGACGCCCCGCTCGCCGCCCGCATGCGGCCGCGCTCGTTCGACGAGCTCGCCGGCCAGCGGCACCTGTTCGGTCCGGGCAAGGCCCTGACCGCGCTGCTCGACGGCGGGCACCTCCCCTCGATGATCCTGTGGGGCCCGGCCGGGACCGGGAAAACCACGCTGGCCTACCTTCTCGCCGATCGTGCCGGCGCCGAGATGGTCCAGCTGTCGGCGGTCTCGAGCGGTGTCGCCGACGCCCGCAAGGTCATGGATCGCGCCCGCCAGGGCCCGGGGCTGTTGAAGACCGTGCTGTTCGTCGACGAGGTCCACCGGTGGAGCAAGGCGCAGCAGGACGTCCTGCTCCCGGCCGTGGAGGCGGGCACCGTGACCCTGATCGGCGCCACGACCGAGAACCCGTACTTCTCGCTGGTCACGCCCCTGCTGTCCCGGACGCTGCTCCTGCGACTCGAGCCGCTGTCGGGCGGCGACCTGCGAACCCTCATGGACCGAGCCCTCCACGACGCCGGGCGTGGCCTGGGCGGCCTCGGCGTGGAGGTCGACACCGACGCGATGGACCACCTGGTGGAGGTGGCCGGCGGCGACGCCCGGGTCGCGCTGACCGGCCTGGAGGCGGCCGTCCTGGCCGCCCATTCGGCCGGCGAGGCCACGGTGACGCGTGACCGCGCGGCGGACGCCGTGCAGAAGAAGGCCATCGTCTACGACCGGCAGGGCGACGCGCACTACGACGTGATCTCGGCGTTCATCAAGTCGATCCGAGGGTCGGACCCGGACGCGTCGCTGTTCTGGCTGGCCCGCATGATCGAAGCCGGGGAGGACCCGCGGTACATCGCCCGGCGCATGGTGGTCCACGCCAGCGAGGACATCGGGCTCGCGGATCCCCGGGCGCTGCTGGTGGCGACCGCGGCCGCCCACGCCGTGGAGTACGTGGGGCTCCCGGAGGCCTCGCTCAACCTGGCCGAGGCCGCGATCTACCTGGCGCGGGCCCCCAAGTCGAACAGCGTGAAGGCCGCCCTGGGCCGGGCCGTGGAGGACGCCCGGTCGAGTGACCCGGTCCCGCTGCATCTCCGCGACGCCAGCTATCGCGGAGCCCGCCAGCTCGGCCACGGAAAGGGCTACCGGTACCCCCACGACTACCCGGGCCACGTGGTGGAGCAGGAATACCGGCCGGAGCGGTTCTCCGGGGCTCGGTACTACGAGCCCTCGGGCATGGGGGAGGAGGCGTCCGATCAACCCGACCCGGACGCATCGGTATGATGCGCGGGCCGTCCTGACCACGGGGGTACTCGGGTGATCGCATCGACCGGCGCCGACGTCGCGCTCCTGCTGCTCGCATCGGGTTGGCTGGTGCTCGTCGTGTTCCTCGCGGTCGTCATGTTCTCGACGTTCCGCGTGATGGAGAGCACCAAGACCATGATCGACGGGGTCCGCGAGGAGACGGTGCCGCTGCTCGCCGAGGTCAAGACCACCGTGGTGAACGTGAACAAGGAGCTCGAACGCGCCGACACGATCATCGAGTCGGCCGGAAAGATCGCGGGCTCGGCCTCCCGGATCACGACCGTCGTCGAGAACACGGTGAGCAACCCGCTCATCAAGTTCGCCGCGTTCACCGCCGGTGCGCAGCGCGCCATCAAGCGCATGCGGGGACCCAAGGCGTGAGGCGGATCTTCTGGCTCGCCCTCGGCCTGGGCGCCGGGGCGACCGCCTCGGTGCTGGCCGCACGATGGGCCCGCCGCCAGGGACAGAAGGTGGCTCCGGCAAACATCGGCCGGCAGATGTCGAGCGCCGCTTCCGACTTCGGCCGGCTGGTCAGGACCGCGGTCGCCGAGGGACGGCAGGCCATGGCCGAACGCGAGGAAGAGATCCGCCGCGAGCTGAACGGGGCGTAGGTCCGCCCCGCCCGCCCGGCCCCTGCAACCGACCGAGGGCCGTTTGGCCCGGCATCCTGGCCCTTCGGCCTGCTCCGGCGTCAACCCGCGCCCGAGTCCGCCCGATACCCATTGGAGCGCCAATCGGGGGCGGCGGGGCACCGCCGTGTCCGGGTGCGGAAAGGGCGTGACGTTTGGAAGAGCTCTCCAAGCGCGAGAAGGAGGTGGCCACGCTGCTTCGGCAGCTCTCCGCCGGCCTGTCCGCATACCGGCTGTTCCCCGGCGACCTGGATCAGCCGGGATTCGTCATGGCCGCCCGGCGCATCCATATCGCCGCCGACCTGGTGCTGGCGATGGGCCCGCTGGACGCCGAGGTCAAGAGCGACACGTTCATCGTGCCCGAGGGACCGGTGGCGCCGGACGAGGGCATCGAGCGCCTCGCCCGCGCGTGCTACGAACGACGCGTCGAGCTGATCCGGGTGCGGTCGGTGCCGACCATCGATGAGCTGGGATCGCTGTACGAGGTGCTGTCCCGACCCGCGGAGGAGGTGCTGGCAGGCGGCGGCGCCGACCTCCTGCTTCGCGCGACCGGGGTGGTGTCGGTGGCGCTCGGCGAGCTGAACCCCCAGGCGATCCGGGCCCAGGCCCCGTTGCCGGAGCGGAAGCTCGAGCCCAAGGACCTGCCGGGCATCGGCGACGAGCTCACCCTGCGACCGGAGGACGCGGCGGCCCTCATCGAGTCGCCGCTCGACCTGGCCGAGTCGCTGCTCGCAAGGTTCCACGCCGTGGTCGCGGCGCTGCCCCAGGAGATCGATTCCGACGTCGAGCTGTACCAGATGCTGCGCGCCGCAGTGGCCACGCTCCCGGACGACCAGCGCATGATGCTGCACGCCGTCCTCCTCGATCGGGCGATGGACGACCCCCTCGCGGAGCGGTACATCGGAACGATGAGTGACACGGAGCTCGCCCGCCTGGTGGTCCAGGTGGCGAACGGGTTCGACCGCGACCCGGTAGAGATGTCCGAGCGGCTGGTGCGGATGCGGCTCCGCGGTGAGGACCTGAGGGAGCTCACGGTCGCCGTCGTGGAGGGCCGGGTGGATTTCGGGACCCTGCTGGCGGGCCGGGACGAGGTGGCGATCAGCGCCGCGATGGAGAGCTCGCGGCGGCTTGCCGAGGAGCGTGCCGAGGACCTCGAGTCGCGTCCGGACGACGGTTCCGACCTGATGTTCGAGACGGTGGGCGACCTGCTCAGCCAGAGCCTGCTCGCCAGGGAACAGCAGGACGTGCTGGCCCTCCGCGACCAGTTCCCGTCCACCGCGGAGTCGCAGCGCCTCGCCGCGACCGACGCGATCCGGGACTACCTGCTGGTGGACGGGGAACTGGAACGGCTCGAGCGGGTGCTCGCGGCATGGATGCAGACCGCGCGGGACGGCCTTCGGGCCGGGGACGTTCGGGTGGTCCGGGAGGCCCTGGACCTGGTGGAGGTGCCCCGAGCGGCGGCGGCGGACGATGTCGACCGGGCCAAGCTGTTCGACCTCTACCGGAGCCAGCTGCCCGAGCCGAGCATCCTCCAGGAGCTGGTCGAACGGGCGAAGGATCCCGGCGGGCAGGTCGCGGTGGAGGAGCTGCTGGAACCGCTGGAGGAGGTGTCGGTGACAGCCCTCCTGGAGCTGCTCGAGACCGACCTGGAGCCCCACGACCGGAGCATCGTCATCCAGCTCGCCACCGACCTGGCCAGGGACCACCTCCACGTGGTCACGCGCCGGATGAGCGACCGACGCCCGACGGTCGTCCGCGACGCCGTGACGGTTGCCTACCGGGCCGTCGGCGCCGCGGCCGTCGGGACGCTGGACGAGGCGACCCGCCATCCGGTGCCGGACGTGCGCGAGGAGGCCATCCGTGGTCTCATCGCGGT
>DATBHM010000075.1:0-2242 GCA_036557505.1 Actinomycetota bacterium
ACGGAGGTTGTGGGTCCCGCCCATGTCGGTCTGCGACTCGAGGAACAGCACCTCGACGAGCGACTCGGGGGGCCAGTTCCGCATGTAGAGATCCGACGCGAGCGTCGCCTGCGGCGGCGAGTACACCTCGTGCCACTCCAGGAAGGCGTCCCACAGGGCCTTCGCCCATCGGTTGTCCTGGACGTTGGACTCGTCGAGGTTGAAGCTGTGAACTGTGGCGTCGAACACGAAGACGTCGTCGATCATTGGGGCCCTCCCCCGGCTCGCATGCCTGCTCGGGACCAGACCAGGCGATGCTAAACGTCTGACATTACGGCGTCAACCGGCCCTCTCGTGCGCACCGGCCGGGACGATGTTCTGGTTGCGGTCGAAGACGTTGTCGGGATCCCACACATCCTTGACGCGGCGGAGGCGGGCAAGGTTCGGGCCGAACACGGCCTCGGCCGCCGCCTCGGTGGGAGCGCCGTTGCCGGCCGCGACGTAGTTCGCATAGACACCGCCGGTCGACCACGGCCGCAGCCGCTCCCATGTCGAGCGGGTCCATGCGATATGCGCGTCGGTCTCGGCGGGCTCGTCCCACACGGAGATGAGTTCGAGTGAGAACGGCGCCCGGCGGTGCGGAAATGCCGTTCCGTCCGGCGGCACCCGCCCCGGCGCACCTTCGAGATGCTCGATCACGATCCCGCCCTGTGGCACGCCGCCCGACGGGACCGGCTTCCCGGCGAACGCGTCCACGACCGCGTCGACGGCTTCGTCCGGCAGCCCGGTCAGGAAGTGCGACTTCCAGTAGTCCAGCAGACCCGGGGGGCTCGTGGGATCCGAGCTCGCCTGCAGCGCCACGTACTCCATGGGCCGGACGCCCTGGACGAGCGGCGACCCGATCGACAGCACGCGGTCGACGTCGGATGCAGCGAGCCCCGGCGGGCCCGCGTGGCACACGACGAACGCGCAGGTCCCGCCCCCGCCCTTCGACAGCAGCACCTGGACCGAGAGCTCGTCGGGCACGTTCCGGACCAGGTCGCGATACCTTCGCAGCAGGTCACGCACGCGGTCGAGGGGGTGGACCACGTACCCCGCCATGACCC
This sequence comes from Actinomycetota bacterium, assembly GCA_036557505.1. Taxonomy (GTDB): domain Bacteria; phylum Actinomycetota; class UBA4738; order UBA4738; family JACQTL01; genus DATBHM01. The sequence goes on from DATBHM010000075.1 coordinate 1,086, forward strand.
GAGGGCCGATGGGGTGCAGCCGGAAGGTGAACTCTGTGACCACGCCGAAGTTCCCGCCGCCGCCGCGAAGGGCCCAGTCGAGGTCGGGCTCCCGCTCCCGGTCGACGACGACGATCCGCCCGTCCGCTGTGACCAGTCGATACGAGGCCACGTTGTCGCACGAGAGCCCGCAGGCCCGCATGAGGTGGCCGATCCCGCCGCCGAGCGTGAGGCCCGCGACGCCGGTCGAGGAGATGACCCCGCCGGTCGTCGCAAGCGCGAACCCCTGTGCCTCCCGGTCGACCTCGCCCCAGGTCGCGCCGCCGCCGACCGCGACCGTACCCGCCGCGGGGTCCACCCGGACCCGCCGGAGCCCGGCGAGGTGCACGACGAGGCCGCCCTCCGTCGTCGAGAGGCCGGCCACGCTGTGCCCGCCGCCCCGGACGGCGATCTCGAGACCGTTCGTACGGGCGAACTCGATCGCCCGGCGGATGTCGTCCTCCGACGCGCACCGGACCACCACCGCCGGCCGCGCGTCCGCCATCCGGTTCCAGACACGGCGCGCCGCCTCGTACCCGACGTCAGATGGCGTCACGACGGCGCCGTCGATGGCCCGTCGAAGGGTTTCCACGTCGAGGTCGGACAGTTCGGGTTCCCCTCCCCGGCAGCGACGAACGCGGCCCCCGGCCGTTGACCGTCCGAACGTCAGACGTTTATTCTACGGCTCGTCGGGGCCTGGCCGTCGGGCCCGTGGGGAGCCAACGGGGATGCAGCAGGTGGTGGGGTGGCAGGGCCGGTTCTTCGAGGACTTCGTGGTGGGCGACGTCTATCGCCACCCGCTCGGCCGCACGATCTCCGAGACCGACAACACGTGGTTCACGCTCCTCACGATGAACACCAACCAGATGCACTTCAACGCACACTACGCTGGGGGCTCCGAGTTCGGTCGGCTCCTGGTGAACTCCGGGCTCACCATCGCAATGGTGCTCGGGATGAGCGTGTCGGACGTGAGCCAGAACGGGATCGCCAATCTGGAGATGACGGAGATCCAGCTCAAGCACCCGGTGTTCGTCGGCGACACGCTGTACGCCGAGAGCCTGGTCGTCGGGACCCGCGAGTCGAAGTCCCGTTCCCATGCGGGGATCGTGACGGTGCGGAGCCGCGGCCTGAACCAGGAC
>DATBHM010000076.1:0-27790 GCA_036557505.1 Actinomycetota bacterium
CCACCGACCCCGGGGTGTTCATCCGGTCCATGGCCACCCGCGGCCATCTGGGAGGCATGGCCCTCGCGGCGCCCGAGGCCATCCGGATCCTCGACGCGGCAGGCATGGACCTCGTGATCGTCGAGACGGTGGGGGTGGGGCAAGCCGAGGTGGAGGTGGCCGGCGCCACCGACACGACGCTGGTCGTGGTCTCGCCGGGCTGGGGCGACGCCGTGCAGGTCGCCAAGGCCGGGATCCTCGAGATCGCCGACGTGTTCGTGGTGAACAAGGCCGACCGGGACGGCGCCGGCGAGGCGGCCCGCGACCTCGAGCTCATGGTGAAGATGGGAGCGCCCCGGGATGCCGACTGGCGGCCGCCCGTGGTGAAGACGTCGGCCGCCACCGGGGATGGCGTCGACGAGCTGTGGTCCGCGATCCAACAGCACCACGAGCACCTGTCGGCCACCGGCGCCCTCGACCGGAACCGCCGGGCCCGGCTGCTGGTCGAGGTGGAGACGCTCGCGGCCCAGCGCGTCCGGGAGCGGGTGGAGCGAGAGCTCAGAGCCGACTCCGACCTCGCGGATCGCCTGGCCGGCCGGGAGATCGACCCCTACCGCGCGACGAACATGCTGCTCGACGAGCTCACGGCCTGACCGGTCGCGCGGGCTCCGCTCGAGGTCTTGACGTCGCCGGGGTGTGCTCGGCACGCTCCGTGCCAGATCGAGGCGACGGGCCTCGCCAGAGCAAGGGAGCTCCCATGCGCAGCATCCTCCGACCCCTCGCGACCGTCCTCGTGGTGGCGCTCGCGATCGGCGTGGCCGGCGTGGCGGCGGCGAACCCCGGCGACGTCCTTCGGATCGGCGTGAAGACGAACGACGCGGGGGCCGCCGACACGAAGCTGTCCTCGTCCGCCCCGCACTTCGGGCTGTGGCTGAACGAAACCGGGAGGGGTTCCGCCCTCCGGGCCACGGCCACGGGAAGCGGGCCGGCCGCGCGGTTCGACGGCCCCGTGCAGGTGAACGGTGCGTGCACCGGCTGCCTGGGCCGTCCCGGATTCGCGCTGAAGCCCGCGGGGACGCAGGTGACGACCCTGGACTCCGGCAACGACGTCGGACGGTACGTCTCGGCGACGATCGGAGTCGACGGCCTCGGCCTGATCAGCTACGAGGACGCCACCACCAGGAGGCTCATGGTCGCGCATTGTGTGAACACGGCCTGTACGTCGGCCACCACGACCGCGGTGCTCGGCCTGTTCAACGGGACGGCCGGGTTCTGGACGTCGATCGCCATCGGGCGGGACGGGCTGGGGCTCATCAGCTCCACCCAGCGGAACACGAAGACGGGGGTCACCGGCCTCGAGGTCACGCACTGCTCGAACGTCGACTGCACGGCTGCGACCAGCACGTCGCTCGCCTCCTCCGTGGGGGCCGGCACGTCGATCGCGATCGGCTCGGACGGCCTCGGCCTGATCAGCTTCCAGAAGGGGGACGGCCTGCTCGCCGGGGCGCTCGCGATGGCCCACTGCTCGAACCCGGACTGCACGTCCGCGACCGTCACGATCGAGAATCCCCCGCAGTTGGGAGGGGTGCCGACGTGGTCCAGCAGCGACAGGGTCGGCGCGGATTCCTCGCTCACGGTCCAAGGCGACGGGCTGGGGCTCGTCACGTTCACGGACACGACGGACAACCGCGTCTTCGTGACCGACTGCGCGAACCCCGCCTGTACGTTCCTCGATCTCGGACAGCTCGTCTCGTCCGGGACGGCCAGCTCACTGGTCACGGGAGACGACGGGCGCGGCGAGATCGCGGTCCTGTCCGGAAGCGAGGTGCGCCTCTTCCACTGCAACGACACCGAGTTCTGCACGAATTTCGATACCAGCTCGCAGTTCGAGTCCAGTGAATCGGGCGTCTCCATCACCGTGGGTCCGGCGGGCCAGCCGATCCTCGCCGGGTCGAACGCCGGGGGCCCGACGGAGGTCGCGGACTGCGCGGACCCGGCGTGCGGAGAGAAGGGCGAGACCCCGGACACGGACGAGAGCGGGATCCACCGGGTGGCCGGGACGGGGAGCGGGTTCGTCTCGGTCACGATCGGCACCGACGGCTTCCCGCTCGTGGCCACGTACGACGACGCCGGACATTCGCTCGTCGTCTCGCACTGCTCGAACCAGATGTGCCTGCCGTACTTCCGCCGCCGGTAGGGGACCGCCTGCGATACTGGCCGAGGAACGATGCGATGGAGCGGGTGATGGCCGAGGGCGGACGCGACTTCGAATCCGAACTGGAACACTGGCGCGAGCACTACCACGCGACGCCCGAGCGGGACGCCGACTTCGAGACGCTTTCGGGCGAGCCGCTGCAGGCGCTGTACACGCCGGAGGACGTGGCGGGCCTCGACTACGAACGGGACCTCGGCTTCCCGGGACGCGCGCCGTTCACGCGGGGCGTGTACCCCTCGATGTTCCGCGGGCGCCTGTGGACGATGCGGCAGTTCGCCGGGTTCGGCTCCCCGGCCGAGACGAATGCCCGTTACAAGTTCCTGCTCGGTCAGGGTCAGGGCGGGCTGTCCGTCGCATTCGACATGCCCACGCTCATGGGCCGCGACTCCGACGACCCGCTGTCGGAGGGCGAGGTCGGGCGGTGCGGTGTCGCGACCGACTCCCTCGAGGACTTCGAGACGCTGTTCGACGGCATCCCGCTCGGCGACATCACCACGTCGATGACGATCAGCGGGCCGGCCGTGATCCTGTTCGCGTTCTTCCTGGCCACGGCCGAGCGGCAGGGCGTCGAGTGGAAACGACTCGACGGGACGCTCCAGACCGACATCCTCAAGGAGTACATCGCGCAGAAGGAGTGGATCTTCCCGCCGCGGCCGCACCTCCGGCTGATCGGCGACCTCATCGAGTTCTGCGCGACCGAGGTGCCGAAGTTCCACCCGATCAGCGTTAGCGGTTACCACATCCGCGAGGCCGGCTCGACGGCCTCGCAGGAGCTGGCGTTCACGCTGGCGGACGGGTTCTCCTACGTGGAGCTCGGGCGCGACCGGGGCCTCGACGTCGACCGGTTCTCGCAGGGGCTGTCGTTCTTCTTCAACGCGCACATCGACTTCTTCGAGGAGATCGCCAAGTACCGCGCGGCCCGGCGGATCTGGGCGCGGTGGCTGCGCGACGTGTACGGCGCGCAGGAGGAGACCAGTCTGCGGCTGCGGTTCCACACGCAGACGGCCGGATGCTCGCTCACCGCGCAGCAGCCGGAGAACAACATCGTCCGGACGGCCGTGGAGGCCCTCGCGGCGGTGCTCGGCGGCACCCAGTCGCTGCATACCAACGCGCTCGACGAGGTGCTGGCACTGCCGACGGAGAAGTCCGCGGAGATCGCGCTGCGGACGCAGCAGATCATCGCGTACGAGACCGGTGTGACCAACGTGATCGACCCGCTGGGCGGCTCCTACTTCGTCGAGGCGTTGACGAACCGTCTGGACGAGGCGGCCGAGGAGTACTTCGCCAAGATCCGGGAGATGGGCAGGGGCTCGATGCTCGAGGGCATGCTCGCCGGAATCGAACGCGGCTACTTCCAGTCGGAGATCGCCGACGCGGCGTTCCGGGAGCAGGAGCTGTACGAGAAGGGCCGGCTGGTCAAGGTCGGGGTGAACGAGTTCGTGAACCCGGACGACCACCCCATCGAGACGCTCGTGATCGGGCCCGAGACCGAACGCCGCCAGATCGACGACGTCCGGCGGATGCGAGCCGCCCGGGACGAGGAGGCGGCGACGACGGCGCTGGCCGCGCTGAAGGCGGCCGCCGCCACCGAGGACGAGAACCTGGTCCCGCCGCTGGTCGATTGCGCCCGCGCGGCCTGCACCGAGGGGGAGATCGTGGGCGCCCTGCGCGAGGTGTTCGGCTCGTACACGGAGACGCCGCGCTTCTAGGCGTCCGTCGGTGATGCGGTTCGCGCGGATCGCGTGGTAGCGTCGCCTGACCCGTCCGCCGATCCAACCGGAGCACATCCACCGATGACCACCCACGACCGAACCGACCATGCCCACCGACCGCTGACGTCCTCTCCCGGGGTCTGGGACGCCGAGGTCGCGGACGCCGATGCGGCGATCCGGGCCGACGCCGCCGCACGGGCCGGCGGGATGAGCCGCCGGGCGTTCCTGGCGGGCGCCGCGGCAGCCCTGCCGGCGGCCGCCGTGCTGGGGACCGGTCTCGCCGCCGCGGGGTCGCGGCGGACCCCCCCGCGCGCGTCCGGCGCGTCGTTCGGATACGGTCCGTCGGCGGCGTGCAAGCTCCCGCCCGCCGTCCTGGCGCGGTTCCGCAACGGGTGGGACCCGAAGCGATCCGCCGACGTGGTGTACGCGCCCCACGGCTGGAACTACCTGAGCGGGGCCATCAGCCACTCCACCCCGTGGCACTACACCCAGGACGTTCCCATGGTCTGGTACGGCCCCGGCGTCATCAGGGCGGCCGGGAACAAGGGCCGCTACGTCACCTCCGCCGACATCGCACCGACCATCGCCAAGCTCCTGAACTTCCCGTTCCACGCGCCCGACGGGACCCCCATGTCCGAGGCGCTCACCGGCACGAAGCCGACGCTCGTCGTCGTGCTGGTCTGGGATGCCGGGGGCAAGTACGTCCTCAACCTGCACCCGGGCACGACGCCGCACCTGACGCACCTGAAGAACGTCGGAACGTTCTTCGCCAACGCCACGGTCGGGTCCAATCCTTCGAACACCGCCCCCATCCACGCGACGATCGGGACGGGCGCGCACCCCGCGAAGCACGGCATCGTGGACAACACGATCCGGTTCCCCGACGGGCACCTCGGCGACCCGTGGTCGCAGGGGCCGGGCATCCTGAAGATGCCGTCGCTCGCGGACGAGTACGCCAAGGCGATGGGGTCGAAGGCCCGGACGGCGATGTTCGGCACCCTGCCCTGGCACCTCGGGATGGTGGGGCAGGGCGCCAACCTCCCCGGTGGCGTGAAGCACATCGCGGTGCTTCGCGAGCAGGGCAACGGGTCGACGTCCGCGCCCGGGTGGGCGCTCCCGTCCAGGCTCGCGTCCTTCTACCGGTTCCCCGCGTACGTGAACGACCCCAGCGTGTGCCACCCGCTGTCGTACTTCACGAGGCAGTGGGCCGACCTGCTGTCCGACAGCGTGGTCGACGGCAGGTGGCGCGGCCACAGCATCCAGGCCGCCCAGGGCGGGTTCCACACGCCCGCCCGGGTGCCGTACCAGACCGAGGCCATCGAGAAGGTCATCGCCCACGAGCACCTCGGGCAGCACGAGGAGACTGACCTGCTGTTCCTGAACTACAAGATCATCGATGAGATCGGCCACGAGTACTTCGCCGACAGCCCGGAGATGGGCGACACCATCAGGGTCCAGGACCAGTTCCTGCAGAACCTGGTGTCGTTCCTCGAGAACCGGTTCCACGGGAAGTACGCGCTGTGCGTGACGGCCGACCACGGGCACACGGCCCACCCGTCGCGGACCGGGGGCGTGCCGCTCCTCACCGATCGCATCCACTCGCTGCTGGAGGCCCGGTTCGACGCCGACGGCGACGGGGTGACGCTGGCCCAGAACGTCCGGCCGACGGGCGTGCTGCTCAACCGGCACGAGATCCAGCAGAACCACACCCGGCTCTACAACATGGCGAAGTACCTGTCGCAGCAGACGGTGGGGGACCTGGGGACCCAGATCAGCGGGCCGCCGGGCGCGCCGGCGTTCGACGCGGTGTTCTCGGGCTCGATCCTGCCCTCGCTCGACTGCAGCTGAGCCCGTCCCTCAGGGCTGGACGTCGAACCGCACCGAGGTCTCCACGGCCGGGTTCCACGGGGCGTGGTCGACTGCGACGAACTCCACCAGCAGCGTGTGATGGCCAGGATTGACGTCGATCGTCTGCCGGAGCCGGAACGTCATCGAGATCAGATCGCCGTCGAGGTACACGTGGACGTGGCCCTTGTTGGGAGGGAGCGGCGGCCGGAGCGACGTGTACCTCACGATCTCGCCCCCCTTCAGCGCGATGGTGATCCGCACCGTGGCCGGGTTCCCGTGAAACACCTGGCCGGGCTCCGGCGTCACGATGTGGATGGTCGCCGTCGACGAGGGGCGAACCTTCGAGATGTCGGGCCGGACGATGGTTGGGAGGACGAAGGCCAGGACGAGCGCGGTGACGCCGACGCCGGTGCTCACCCAGCCGAGCGGGCGCGGCATGCCCTTGAACGCGCGGCCCCGCAGCCGGGCGATCCCGATCCAGCCGAAGAACACCGCCGCCACCATCAGCCAGGTGGCGACGCCCTGGTCGAGTGGGCTCCCGACGCCGTCCGCGAACATCGCCGTCAGCGCCGCTTCCGCTTGGGCGGCGGGCCGCGCCGGCGCCGCTGGGACGACGAGCCCGGCCGAGCGGAGGAGGTCTTCCTCGCCGTGGTCCCCGCGACGGGCCTGGTCGACGCGGCCTTCGGCCCCGTGGTGGCCTGCTCGCGGGACCGGGCGCGAAGCCGGATGGCGACGAGCGCACCGGCCACCACGACGGCGACCGCGATGACGATCCATGCCACTGGCGAGCTGCCGCTGCTCCCGCCCGAACCCGGTGTCGACACGATCGTCCCGGAGGTTGCCACCTCGTAATAGCCGTTGAGCCTGGTGAGGTCGGTGCTCATCTGGAGGTTGGCGGGGTCGTCGGTCGAGCCGAGGGCCGTCCAGGACCTCCCGTCGGGGGAGAACTGGACCGACCTGGTCCCGCCGTGGGTCACCAGCCCCGGGTACACCATGATGAGCAGCGGCTTCTTGTCGAACGACGTCACCGCCACATCGCCCGGCCGCCCGGTGGCCTCGATCCGGTAGGCGTTCCCCAGGACGTGCTGCCCGCCGGGGAGGGCGCCGATCGTAGCGGGGTCGAGCGGGTCGACCGTCATGTGGACGGAGGTGGCGCCGCTCGGCTGGGGGATCGCCGCGATCGAGAACACGACCGAGACCTGCTGGTCGTTCGTGGCGAACACGCCCGCGTCGGACCGGCCGTGCTGGAACGAGATCGTGAAGTCCCCCGAGTCGGGCTTCTGGTTCTTCGCGGCGAGCGCCGCCGGCGGGTTCACCCAGCGGTAGGGCAGGGTGATGATGCTCGTGTCGAGGAGCGGCCGGCGGGCGATGGGGCTGAGCGAGCCCGACAGCCACGCCCCCGCGGCGTAGGCGGCCACCGCCGCAGCCCCGAGCGTCGCCGCGAACGCGGCCTTCGAGGCGGGGCGGCCGGGCCGGCCGGTGGATCGCCGACGCCTCATACGGCGAGCGGGATGGCGGTGATCGGCGTCGTCGCGTAGCGCGGCGGCCACACCACGGCCCGGTGGCGGACGCCGACCCACTCCCAGATCACGCTCAGCGCCCGGAGGTTCGAACCGGGCTGCTGCGATCCCGGCCCGGTGAACGCCAGGCCGCTGCCGTTGGGCAGGGAGCCCATCGGCAGCCGGACCCCGAGCGCAGCGTGGGCGATGGCCTCCGCGTCCATGCCGTCCGCGTTCGGCATCACGTCGTGGAACAGCGCCCAGGCCGCCGAGAACCCGGCCAGGGCCGGCGCGCTCATGTCCTCGTGGTACCGCGCCCGGAACCCGGCCTGCGCCCGGCGGAGCAGGGAACGCCCGGCCGGTGTGAGGCCCTGCTCGTTCAGCGACTCGCCGTCCGGCTTGTCCGTGGCGAACGCGCCGACGGCGAGCGGCCCCAGCTGGTCCCCGAACTCCGGCATGCAGTAGCTGGACGAGGTGCCGATGTTGGCGAGCAGGTGGACGTGCTGACGCGCAAGCTCGCGGTTGATGGCCACGCCGTCCGGGATGTACGAGGCCACGAACAGCACGTCGGGGCGGGCGGCGGCGATCCGGCGGACGACCCCCGCGGCGTCGAGGTCCGTGGGGTCGTACCGGAACCGGCCAACCAGGTGCAGGTGGCGCTCGGCGATCTCGCCGAGCGCGCCGTTCGCCACGGTGCCGCCGTAGTCGTCGTCGACGTTCACCACGACGAACCGCAGCGAGGCCGGGTCCCGGTGCAGCCGTGCGGCCATCTGGTCGACGATGAACGAGATCCCGGACGACCCGAGGACGAGCCCGCTCGGCGCGACCTTGAACGCCAGCCGGCCGCTCGCGTCGCCCGACATCTCGCCGACGGCGCCGGTCTCCCAGTAGACCATCCCCGCGTCGAACGCCTGCGTGGCCGCCGACTGCGAGAGCTCGCTGCCGTTGCTGCCGAGCACCACCTGGATGCCCTGGCGGCGGAACTCCGCGATCGCGCCCGGCAGGGCGTCGGTGGACGGCGTGTCCACCGGCCGGAGTCGGATCCGCCGGCCGTCGACCCCGCCCTGCGCGTTGACGATGTCGGTGGCCAGGCGGACCCCGCGGAGCTCGTCGATCCCGCCGGCTCGGTCCGATCCGGTCAGCGGGTACACCGCGCCGACCTCGATGGTACCTCCGGAGCCCGGCCCGTCTCCCTGGCCGCAGGCCGCCGCGACCAGCGCGAACGACACGACCGCCGCCGTGACCGCCGCGAGGCGCCTCATCGGAGCACCACCACCAGGTTGGCCAGCGCGTGCGTGGCCGCCGGCGCGGCCCACGTCCCCGACGCCCACCGCTGCCAGGACAGGAACAGCCCCGCGCCCAGGTCGATCGGCAGCGCCGCCGTCCCGTGGAGCGGCACGTGCACGAGTCCGAACGCGACCGCCGATCCCACCACGGCCACCGCGGCGCCCCACCGCTCGAGCCGCCCGTACAGCAGCCGGCGGAAGAACGCCTCCTCGGCCACGCCGGTCCCGGCCACGAGCGCCAGGACCGCGAGGCCGCCCGGTGCGGGCAGCGCCGGACCCGGCAGCGTGCTGGCCCCGGTGGCGACGGCCACCGCGGCGATCCCCGCCCACACCACCAGCCACAGGCGAAGGGGGGGTGCCGGGGTGATTCCCAGCCGACCCCGGCCCGCAGGCGCCGCGAACGACAGCGCGGCGAGCGCCGCGAAGATCGCCGCGAGCGCCGGCCCCCGCGACGACCCCGAGTCGAACAGCCACAGGCGAGACAGCAGCAGTGCGAACCCCACCGGCACGGCCAGCCAGGACAGCGCCTCGACGGTGACGGCCCGGCGGGGGACGGGCGCGGCGAGCGACAGGGGGCCGTTCACTTCGTCACCTGGAACGTCACCGCCTGGATCACCCGGGGATCGAACGGCAGATGGTCGGACGCGACGAACTCCACCTTCATCACGTGCACGCCGGGCTTCACCCCCTTCAGCTGGTTGGTCGTCTGGTAGTTCATCGAGACGATCGCGTTGTCCACGTACAGGTGCAGGTGCCCGGTGGTCGGCGTGATGTGCGTGGTCGTCTGCCGCACGATCTTGGCCCCTGTCAGCTTGACGTCGACGGGAATGATCTGCCCGGCCTTGAACGCCTCGCCGTCGGTGGGGGACAGGATGGTCAGCTTGGCGGGGCTGCTCGGCCGTCCGCTCGTCTGCGTGGACGGCGTCGTCGCACCGCCGCCGGGTCCACCGCCGCACGCCACGGTCATCGTGGCCACCAGTGCGAGGCCGAGCGCCAGGAGGGCCTTCGGGTGAAGCCTCCCGGTCCGTGTCGTTCGCACGATTCGTCTCCTCATGGGATCGCCTGCTTGAAGTACCCGGTATACGCCGCGCCGCCGGACTTCGCCGTCGCGTCGATCAGGAACAGCCACGTTCCGCTGTCGAGCTTCGTGTTGGCGATGAAGTGTCCCGGGGTGAATCGCCGCAATGGAAGGGGCTGCGTCGAGCCGTCGGGGGCCAGCGTGGATGCCGTGGCCGACAGGATCGGCATCTCCCGGCCGTTCGGGCCGAAGAAGGTGAAGTGCACGTTGTTGGTCCCCGTCTTCCCGGGGTCGATGTAGGTCTGGAGCTGGGCTGCGTTCGGCAGCCCGATCGTGTACACGGTGGGCTGGCCCGGTGCGGACTGGCTGGTGATGTCCTCACCGGGCAACCGGGGCTGGATCTCGAGGGGAACCTCGACGCCGCCCGAGGGTTCCTGGATCACCATGTCGGCGTGCCATCTGCCGAAGATCGAGAGCACCGTGCCGCTCGCGGTCCACACCCCCGGCGTCTTCGACTCGTGGAGCGCCAGCTCGGGATTCCCGACGCTCGGGTTGCCGGGGAGCGACAGCTGCAACGTCACCGACGATGCCGGAACCGGCTTGCCGGTGTCGTAGTCGGTGATATGCGCCTCGAACCGGTTCACGCCCACCTGGCCCGGCGTCACCGTCATCCGGACCCGGACGCTCGTGGCGAAGTCGTGCCCGGTCACCACGAGTGGCGGTTGGACGCTCTGAACGGTGGTCTGGACGTTGGCGGGTGGTAGCTCGCTCAGCACACCGGTCGCGGCGAACACCCCGGATGCGACCAGCACCTCGGCCATGACGGTCCGGCGCAGGAGTCCCGGCGGCTTGTCGTGCTTGGCCACGGCCGGCACGTTCCGGTACCGGTTGCGGGCGCCGAGCGCCACCAGCCCCGCAGCGATCGCCACCTTCACCACCAGCGCCCAGCCGTAGCTCGTCGTGAACAACCGCCCCCAGTCGGCGAACGGCCCGATCTGGTCGAGCGCCCGGATCAGGCCGGTCACGGCCACCAGCCCCAGCCCGATCGCCGCGAGCCGGGAGAACCGCGTCACCAGCCGGGGCCGGTCCTCCCCGGGCGTGAACTTCAGGGCGAACAGCAGCCACACCAGCCCGCCGACCCACACACCCGCGCCGAGCATGTGCAGCCACTGGGCGCCGACGTTGAACCATGCCGGCTTCGCCGATGCGCCGTGACCGGCCAGCGCGTGGACGAGCATCGTCGCGGCCGCCGCCACGGCCACCCAGGGCAACGCCGTCCAGCTCCGCCGGAACAGCGTGTACACGACCGCCCCGCCCGTGATCAGCAGCGCGACGCCCCGGTCGAGGAACTCGTGGCCGGCGTCGGAGGACAGGAGCGTGCCGAGCGACACGCCGACGGTCGAGCGCTCGGCGACCGTCATCAGCGCGAGCCCGACGGCCGCGATGCCCCATCCGGCGCACAGCAGCTCCCGGACGCCCTTCGAGTGGCCGCGCTGCACGACGCTCCCGGCGACCGCCGCGCCGAGGAGGATCGCGAGGCCCCAGTAGAAGCACCACCGCCCGATCACGGCGAGCGCGGACGGCGACGGCGTGGTCGGCGTCGTCACGCCGGTCGTGGCGCCGGGGGTCGGCTTCACCTGGATGCCGAACGAGTACGACCCCGCGGTGACGTGGCCGTCGTCGCGCGACACCGTGCGCCACGTGACCGTGTACACGCCCTTGGGGAGCGTGGGCACGGCCACCTGCACGGCGTCCGCGTTCGCGGGTACCGCCGCCGGTTCGCCCTTCTCGACCGAGGCCCCGGAGGAGTTGAGGACGTGGACGACGGTGAGCCTGACGTCAGGCCGTTCCGTGAACTCGATCACGACCCGCGACGGCGAGCTGGCGAGCTCCGCCCCGTTCGCCGGATCGGACGACTTCACGAGCGCGTGGGCCGACGCCGGGCCGGCCCACAGCACCACCAGCGCGGCGGCGGCGGCGATCGCGAGGATGCCGCCCCGTCGCACCCCTACTCCTTCGTCGACCCGGAGCGGGCGGCCGGCGAGGCCGGGGCACCATCGCCCGGCGGAAGCCCCCGCCGGGCCTTCCGCGCCGCCGAGAGCCCCATGGCACCGAGCACGATGCCCGCGATGCCGAGCACGCCGCCCACGACCAGCGCGACCGTGGCGAGGGACTTCGCCGAGCTGGCGTCGTCGCTCGCCGACGCCGCGGCGGAGGCCGCCTCGTGCTGCGACGCGAGGAGGCCGTCCACGCGGGTCTGCAGCCGCTGCACGGCGTCGCCGAGCTCACCGTTGGTCGGGTCCTTCGCCGGGAACTCGATCGACGACGGGTCCTGCACGCTCGAGAACGTCTTGGGCCCCGATGTGAACGACTCGTCGACCTTGGTTCCCTTGATGTCCCCGGTGAAGTGGAAGGTGTAGTCACCGGGACGGGTCGGGTAGAAGAACGCCCGGTAGTCGCCGGGGATACCGAATTCGCCCACTTCGAAGTTGGGCTCCATCGTCATCTGGTCCATCGTCTGGTCGCCGTACCGCACCTGCACGTTCAGGGTGGCCCCGAGATCGACCACCGGCTTGTCCGTCGCGGTCACGTGGATGAACATCTGCACGCTGTTCTCCGTACCCGCGTAGGACGGCTCGTCTCCAAATCCGACCGCGACCGAGTACGGTCCGATCTCCCGCTCCTCGTGCGCCGAGGCGACCCCGGCCGGCACGATCACGAGCACCGCCGCGAGCACAACCGCCAGAGCGGCGCCGCCCGCCAGTTTCCTTCCTCGCATGTCGATCTCCTCGCGTCGTCGCATTCCCAACCGCCGCCCCCGTCGTACGTGCCACCTGTGCGGCATCGTGCGGGACGGCGGGAACCGCGAGCTAGGAGCGGGGAGGGCCGCGGATCCCGGCGGAACGGGCGACGACGGCGACGGCCGGATGCCACGCGACCGGCCCGATGACCGCCACCCGGCGTACCGGGATGTGGGGGATCGACCGGACGGCCTCCGCGACCGTGCGGACCGTCCGCGAGAGCCACAGCAGGAGCGTCCCCCCGGCGCACGCCACCAGCAGCTGCACGGCGAGTCCGAGCACGAACAGGTGGTGGCCGAACATCGTCCCCACCGGAGCGCCACCGCCGATGCGTTCGACGATCTCCATGCCGGTGAACGCCACGGTCTGCACGATCGCCAGCCGCCAGATCACTCGAGCGAGCGCCCCGGAGGCCACCTTGGGCGCGGTTCGAGATCCGAACCGCGACGCAAGCGTGACGACACCCGCCAGCGCCAGCATGACGGCGACCTTCACCAGGAACACCCAGTGGCCGTGCCCGGATGCCTCGAGGACGCCGAGGCGCGCCTGGGGATCGGGAACCGCGAGGCGGTACGAGATCCAGTGCCCCACCACGACGCCCACGGCGGCCGTCCCGAAGATGGGCAGGCCACGGAACGCGCGACGTTCACGCATCGTTCGCCAAGGATATCGCCCTCCGCCGACACCGAGCCGAGCCGGGCGGCCTCCGGACCGTATTTGCTCGGTGTTTCTCAGGTGGACGCGATACGGTGGGGAGCCCGCGACGGCCGCCGGCGAAGCCCGGCCGGCCCGTTCCGCGGCAAGGAGACGCATGGCGAACGACATCTGGCACCGGACGCTCTCCCGGCGGGCGATGCTCCGTGCGGCCGGAGTGGGCGGCCTCGCGGCGGTGACGGCCGCCTGTACGGGCGGCACGCAGCCGAAGCCCCCACCGTCCCCGGGCACCATCCGGTTCTTGCGGCATGGGGCCGAGCAGCTGTCCCTCCTCACCGGCCTCGGCGACAAACCCGCGGACGCAATCCAGACCGGGAAGAGCACCTACATCTGCGACCTGTCGTCCGGGCCGACCTCGCTGCTGCAGGGCGGGACGCCCCAGGTGTACTTCGCCAAGAGCATGAGCTCGAAGGCGATCGGGCCGTTTCCCATGCAGTGGGACCTGTTCACCGGGTACGAGAAGACCGGCGACACCTCCCCGAAGTCGCCGATCCCGGGCATCTTCTGGGGCGAGATCGACGTGCCCACCGCCGGCACCTGGATCACCGCGGCCGTGGCCAAGGACGGAGCGAAGACCGGCGTGGGGATCGCGGGCGCCATCGTCAGCGACCAGGTCATCCACCCGGTGGGGGAGAAAGCGACGTCGGTGCCCACGCCGGTGGCGACCAGCCCCGCCGGGATCGCCAAGATCTGCACCAGGGTGCCGGTCGACCACATGCACTACATCTCGCTCGACGATGCGTTGACGAACGGCAAGCCGACCGTCGTCAGCTTCGCCACGCCGAAGTTCTGCACGAGCCAGCTGTGCGGACCGGTCGTCGACGAGCAGATCCTGGTCTTCGAGAAGTTCGGGAGGGACAAGGCGAACTTCATCCACGTCGAGGAGTTCCCCACGCAGGACGTCTCGGTCCAGTCGCCGCCGTTCGTCGCGTGGAAGCTCCACAGCGAGCCGTGGGTGTTCGTGATCGACAAGGCCGGCGTCATCCGGGCCCGGTTCCTCGGGCCCGCCGTGGCGCCGATGATCGAGGCCGCGCTGAACCCGCTGCTGTAGCGGACGCCGCTGCGCTAGGAACCCGTCGGGGCGGGGGCGCTCGTGGCCGGCGAGGAGGTGGCGGGGGCCGACGTCGCCGGCGCGGAGGTCGGGGCGGTCGTGGATCCTGCACCCGGCGCGGTCGGCGGGGCCGCATAGTGGAACACCGACGGGATCGGCGAGGGAACCTCAGCGGCCGTGCCGTAGGTCACGACGATGACCTCCTGGTCCTTCAACGGGATCTTGGTGGGGTCCGAGCCGAACAGCTGCCCGTCCACGTAGATCCGGATCTTGTTGTCGGCGTCGACCTTGTACTCGCCGATCTGGTCCTTCGTGAACAACACACCCCACACGTCGAACACGTCCTGCAGGTCGTAGTTGCGGGTGGCGCCGGCCTCGACGTGGATCGTGCCGCTGGAGTCGTGGGTGTGGATCTCGGCGAGGCCGGTCGAGGAGAGGGCGCCGAGGCCGGTGGGCACCGGCTCGAGGCGGCCGTCGACGTAGACCTGCAGGTTCTGGTGGATGTGGTACGCGAGCTGCTCGGCGCCGAGCGGCGGCAGACCCATCTTGTCGATGCGCGACTGCAGGTTCGCGGTCTCCGCCGGCCACGGGGCGGGTCCGGTGCTGATGCCGGGCAGCGACGCGGGGTCGGTGTGGTTCGAGCCCTTGCTGGCGTTGGTGACCACGAGGAGGGTGATGAGCGCGCCGGCCACGATGACGATGCCCGCGATCGTCCCGTAGCGGCGCATCGCACGCCGACGGGCCTCGCGCTTGCGGATGAGCTCGCGCTGGCGACGGGCCTCCTCCTTGCGGGCCGCCCGGTTGGAGGCGGCCTGCGACGGTGCGACGGGGGCGGCCGCCGAGCGCGGGGCGCTGGGGGCCGGCTTGGTGGAGCGGGCGGCCGGGGAGGGCGCCGGCGTGGTCGACGGGGCGGTGGTGGCGGAGGTGTCCGGTGTGTCGTCGTCGGTGGCGGTGGTGGTTCCGGCCCCACCTCCGGCGCCTGCCGCTTGCCGGGACGCTCCGGACGACGGGGCGGACCCGCGGGTTGACTCCGGCCGTGCTGCGCCGGACGGCCGTGGTGCCGGGGCTCCGGACCAGCCGCGCTTCCTGCTCTTCTTCTTGGCCATGCCTGCTTCGCCTGTCGGTGCGTCGGTTTTCCCATGCTACACGGGCCCACCGACGCCGGCCGGTGCCTTCAGTGAACTCTTAGAACCGACCGCTGCCCGGCCGACCCCCGCTGGTCAGCCCAGATCGGTATGCGGCTCAGCGCGAGCCGTTGTGCTGCTGGCAGGCGTCGCACGTCCCCGAGATGGCGAAGTGCGTCAAGTCGGGATGGAATCTTCGATGCCGACCGATCAGCCGGGCCAGCGCGCGCTCCTCCTCGGACGACAGCGCGTCCTGCGACCCGCACCTGGCGCAGATGAGGTGCACGTGGTCCCCCTCGCCCGCCCGGTGGTATTCGGCTCCGGCCTCGTGGTGGGAGTGGGAGACATACCCGAGGTCCTCGAGCATGGTGAGCGTCCGGTAGACCGTCGATGCGTTCACGCCCGGCATCCGCGCCTGCACGGCCCGGGCGACGGTCGGCGGGCTGATGTGCCCCTTCGCGTTGAGGATCTCCTGCAGGATGGCCCGGCGCTGCGGGGTGATCCGGAGGCCCCGGGCGCGAAGCGACGTGATCGTCTCCTCGACGCCGTGGCTGTTGGACTGGCTCATGCCCGCGATTGTAGTCCTCGCGACGCGTTGCACCAGCGATGCTGCTGCGATTCGACCCCTGGTTGTTGGCGAACCCCCCTGTTGCAACATTTTGCAGGAACGGCCTAGAATCGCTGCCAGTTCATGCATCCGACGTGCAGACTGCACGTGAGGAGGATCCCGTGCACATCCCGGACGGCTACCTGAGTCCCGCGACCGACGGTTTCTTCGGCGCGGTCATGCTTCCGATCTGGTACATGGCGACCAAGCGCGTGAAGCGGATCGTCAAGAGCCGCTACGTGCCGCTCCTCGCCATCGGCGCGGCGTTCTGCTTCCTGATCATGATGTTCAATGTGCCGATCCCGGACGGAACGACGGCGCACGCGGTCGGCGGCGTGATCGTGGCGATCCTCCTGGGCCCGTGGGCAGCGGTGATCGCGGTCAGCATCGCGCTCGCGATCCAGGCGCTGTTCTTCGGCGACGGGGGTGTCCTGGCGTTCGGTGCCAACACCTTCAACATGGCGTTCGTCCTCCCCATGGTCGGATACGCCGTGTATCGGTTCATGTCGCGAAACTCGTCCCTCACCTCGGCCAGGCGGGCGCTTGCCGCGGGCGTCGGCGGCTACGTCGGGCTCAACGTGGCCGCGTTGTGCGCCGCGACGGAGTTCGGCCTGCAGCCCACGCTGTTCCACACGGCGAACGGGACCCCGCTGTACGCGCCGTTCCACCTCGCGCAGACCATCCCGGCCATGGCGCTCGCCCACCTCACGGTTGCCGGAGCGGTCGAGTTCGCGATCACGGCCGGCATCGTGGCCTACCTGCAGCGCGCGAACATCCCGATCCTGCAGATCAACCATCCGGATGTCCCGCTCACGGAGGCCGAACGCGTCAAGGCAGGAACCGAGAGGAAGATGGGATGGAGGTGGGCCCTGCTCGGTCTCGGCGTCATGGTCCTGCTCACGCCGATCGGGCTGCTGGCGCCGGGGGGCGCCTTCGGGGAGGACTCCCCCCAGGACCTCGACCTGCACAAGTACGGCCTGCAGAACATCCCGATCGGTCTGAACAAGTTCGCCGACTTCTGGAGCCACGCCCTGCTGGGCGGCTACGGGTTCAACTCGGGGGACCACCCGGTGATCGGGTACCTCGTGTCGGCGGTGGTCGGGATCCTCGTCATCGGGCTCGTGATCTTCGGCATCATCGGCATCTACCGCCTGTTGCTCCGACGACACGGCGAGCCGTCGGAGCCGGTCGAGGAGGCTGCCGCCGGATGAGCGGTGACCCGGGCGAGCGGTCCACCCCACGCTGGCTCGTCCAGGGCGAGGTCGCCCTGTGCCCCTGCGGGTGCATCGGCCGCCGGAAGAAGGGCAGCTTCGTCGAGAAGACGATCTCCGGCGGATCCAACGTCATCCGTCAGGCGGTGTTCAGCGAGGACGTCGCCATGGGGCGGGGGTTCCTCCAGGGGCTCGACCCCCGGGTGAAGATCCTCTGCCTGTTCGGGCTCCTGGTCGTGACGGCGTTTGTACGGCACCTGTCCATCCTGCTGGCGTTGTACGCATCGACGCTCCTGCTGGCGGCGGTGTCCAAGCTCTCGCTCGGCTTCTTCATCAAGCGGGTCTGGCTGTTCATCCCGATCTTCACGGGGATCATCGTGCTGCCGGCCATGTTCAGCTTCATCACGCCGGGCAACGTGATCCTGCCCCTCTGGTCCTGGCACGGCGAGCCGGTCGGGATCACCTCCCAGGGCCTCATGGCATCGGGGATCATCGTCGCCCGGGTGGCCACGTCGATCTCATTCGTCGTGCTGCTCACGCTGACGACGCCGTGGGTGCGGCTGCTCGGCGCTCTGCGGGCCCTGTTCGTCCCCAAGATCTTCATCCTGATCATCGGGATGGCCTACCGGTACATCTACCTCCTGTTGAACTCGGTGACCGACATGTACATGTCGCGGAAGGCCCGATCCGTCGGGAACGACCAGGGTGACGTCAAGGAGGGACGGAGGTTCGTCTCCGCGACGGCAGGGGCCCTGTTCGGGAAGTCGCACGCGCTGTCCACGGAGGTGCACCAGGCCATGGTGTCCCGGGGTTATACGGGCTCGCCGCGCACGCTGACGA
The DNA here is from genome assembly GCA_036557505.1 of Actinomycetota bacterium. Classification (GTDB taxonomy): domain Bacteria; phylum Actinomycetota; class UBA4738; order UBA4738; family JACQTL01; genus DATBHM01. Next base: position 17,906 of record DATBHM010000076.1, read on the forward strand.
CCTCGCACGTGCGGGCCATGGACGTCGCGTTCACGGTGGCGGTGCTCCTGACCGCCGTCCTCGTCATCGGAGGCGACCATCTCCTCGGCGGCTGAGATCAGGCCGGACGCGGACGGCGCCGACAGGGCCCTCGCCGCGCTGCCGGCCGGGGAGCGCGTGTTCGAGGTGAGGGACCTCCGGTACTCCTACCTCGGGAAGTTCCCGGCGCTCGAGGGCGTCTCGTTCTCGGTCTCGAGCGGCGAGAGCGTCGCGCTGCTCGGCGCCAACGGGTGCGGCAAGTCGACGCTGTTGAAGATCCTTGACGGACTGCTGTTCGCCGACTCGGGCGAGTTCCGTGCGTTCGGGCAGGAGGTCACCGAGGACAACCTCGAGGACGAGCAGTTCTCGATGGGGTTCCGGTCGAGGGTTGGGTTCATCTTCCAGAACTCCGACGCCCAGGTGTTCTCGCCGACCGTCCGGGAAGAGGTGGCGTTCGGCCCCCTGCAGCTCGGGTGGAAGGTCAAGAAGGTCGAGCGCCGCGTGGCCGACGTCCTGGAGATGCTCGAGATCCCGCACCTGGCCGACCGCGCTCCCTACCAGCTGTCGGGCGGGGAGAAGAAGCGAGTCGCAATCGCTTCGGTGCTGGTCATGAACCCGGAGGTGATCCTCTTCGACGAGCCGACCGCGGCGCTGGACCCTCGCACGCAGCAGTGGCTGGTGGAGCTGATCGCCGAGCTCAACCGGTCGGGCAAGACAGTCGTCCTCGCGACCCACGATCTCGACGTGCTCGACATCGTGGCTGGCCGCTGCCTCGTGTTCTCGGAGCAGCACCGAATCGTCCTCGACGCTGCTCCGACCCAGATCCTGAACGACCGCGACCTCCTGCTGTCTGTGAACCTGATCCACGACCACACCCACGTCCACTTCGATCCCAACACCCTCGAGTCGGCCGGGAGCGCTCACGGTCACGAGCACGACGCCCTGCACCACGTCGGCGGGAGTGGCGGCGAACACGACCGCGGATGAGGTATACCCCCCAGGGGTATACTGCGGGAATCCTTCGAGCAGGAGCACCAGGATCATGCCGGACCTGATCGTCCAGGTGGACGGGATGACGTGTGACCACTGCAATCGGGCGATCGAGCACTCCATGGGAGGGATTCCGGGCGTCGTGCGCGTCTCGGCCGACTTCACGAACGGGCGCGTGGCGATCCGGTTCGAGGGGACACCCGACGAGGCCGCCGTCCGCGAAGCGATCGAGGACGAGGGCTACGACGTGGTCTCTGCGACGACGGTCTGAGGCCGTGGCCGGGCAGCGCACCGTCGACGAGCGCGAGGTCCTTCTCGACATCGAGGGCATGACCTGCGCCTCCTGCGTCCGACGGGTCGAGCGCGCTCTGGGCAAGCAGGACGGGGTGGCGGCTGCGACGGTCAACCTGGCCTCGAGGACGGCGGTGGTCCGGACGTCGCTGGAGGGTGTCGAACCGTTGATCCAGGCGGTCGAGCGGGTCGGGTACGGCGCCCGGCCCCACGTCGACGACATGAGGCCCCGCGACGAGGTTCGGGTCTGGATCCCCCGGCTGGTCGTCGCCGTCGTGTTCACGGTCCCGATCCTGGCGCTGACCTTCGTGACCCCGCACGCCGAATGGAGCATGCGACTGGCGTGGGCGCTCGCGACGCCGGTCCAGTTCTACTCCGGGTGGCCCTTCATCCGGTCGGCGGCCAAGGCGGGCATGCACGCGTCGACGACGATGGACACGCTCGTGGCGGTCGGCTCCCTCACGGCATACGGCTACAGCGCGTGGGCGGTCCTGGTCGGCCGGCACGACCACTACTTCGACACCTCGGCCGTGATCGTGACGCTGATCGTCCTCGGCAAGCTTCTCGAGGGCCGGGCGAGGTCCGGTGCCGGCGACGCGGTCCAACACCTGATCGAACGGGGCGCCCGGGATGCCACCCTGCTGGAGGACGGGCTCGAGCGGCGCGTGCCGGTCGAGGCCGTCGGTGTCGGAGACGAGGTGGTCGTCCTGCCCGGAGAGAAGGTTCCGGTCGACGGCGTGGTGGTGGCGGGGGAGTCCTCGGTCGACCTCTCGCTGCTGACCGGCGAGTCGGTGCCGGTCGACGTGGCGGCGGGTGACGAGGTCGTGGGGGCGGCGGTGAACGGCCAGGGCCGCCTGGTCGTCCGGGCGGTCCGGGTGGGGTCGGCCACGCGGCTCGCCGACATCGTCCGGCTGCTGCAGCAGGCCCAGGGATCGAAGGCCCCGGTCCAGCGCCTCGCCGACCGCGTGTCGGCAGTGTTCGTGCCCGTCGTCCTGCTCCTGGCCCTGGCGACGTTCCTCGGGTGGTTCCTCCTCTCCGCCCTCGGACCCGGGACCGCCATGCTGCACGCGGTGTCGGTGGTCCTGATCGCGTGCCCGTGTGCCCTCGGGCTCGCGACGCCGGCCGCCATCATGGCCGGGACCGGAAGGGCGGCGGAGCTGGGGATCCTGTTCAAGGGCGGGGAGGTGTTCGAGGCCACGAAGGACCTCGACGTGGTCCTCCTGGACAAGACCGGAACCGTCACCGAGGGGGCGATGGGGCTCTCCGCCGTGGTGCCGATGGCCGGGCACACGGCGGACGAGGTGCTGGGGCTGGCGGCGGCGGTGGAGCGCGGGTCGTCGCACCCGATCGTCCGCGCGGTCCTGGAGGGCGCGTCCGATCGGGGGGTGATCGTGCCGGAGGCGGAGGTTCACCGGAGCCGCGCCGGCGTGGGGGCCGAGGCGCGGGTCGGCGGCCACGACGTCGTGGTGGGGCGGCCGAAGGGAGCGGACCGGGCGTCCGAGGCGGTGGACGAGCTCGCCGCCCGAGGACTGACGGCGTTCGGCGTCTGGGTGGACGGCTCGCCCGCCGGCGCCATCGGGGTGGCCGACACCACCAGGCCGACCGCGGCACCGGCCGTGGACGCCATGCACCGTCTCGGTCTGCAGGTTGGCATGGTGACCGGCGACCGCCGCCCGGTGGCGGAACACGTCGCGGCGTCCGTCGGCATCGACCGCGTCGCGGCGGAGGTCGCTCCGGAGGGAAAGGTCGAGGAGATCCGCCGAGCCCGGGCAGGGGGGCGAAAGGTGGCGTTCGTCGGCGACGGGCTGAACGACGCCCCGGCGCTCGCCGAGGCCGACCTCGGGGTCGCCATGGGAACGGGAACCGACGTGGCCATCGAGGCGGCCGACGTCTCGGTGCTCGGGGGCGACCTGCTGCGGGCCGCTGACGCCCTCCGGCTGTCGCGGGCCACCTACCGGATCATCCGCGAGAACCTCGTGTGGGCGTTCGGCTACAACGTCGTGATGATCCCGCTCGCGATCGCCGGTGTGCTGCGCCCGACCTGGGCGGCAGCGGCGATGGCCCTGTCGAGCGTCAGCGTCGTGACGAACGCGCTCCGCCTGCGGCGGTTCCACCCCGCGCCCGGCCCGACCGAAGGGGCCGGCTCCCCGCGCCCGCCGGCCCACCGGCAAGCCCCGGCCTCGGCGCCGGCCTGACCCCGCGGAGGAATTGCATCGGAACGGCCGCCTGCGATACCGTATGCCCCGCCGTGCAAGAGCAAGATACTGCAACTGGGACCGGAGCCGCCGATGCACTGACCGTCGAGCAGGGCGCGCGGTTCGCCCGTGCGTTCGACCGTCGGCTGCTCCGCCTCGCCATGACCGAACCCAGGGCGCTCCTGGGGACCATCGCGCTGGGCCTCGTGGTGGCCGGGGCCCGGGTGGGGAGCCGCATCCTGCTCGCCGTGGCCATCGCCCGGACGATCGACGGCGGGTCGTGGGGGACGGTCGCCCCGTTCGTCGCCGGCGCCGTCGCACTGGTGCTGGTTCGCGCGGGTGCGACGACCGTGCAGGGAGCGGCGATGGCCGGCGCGTCGGTGCGCCTGACCGCAGACCTCCGCATCCGGCTGGTCCGGGCCGTCTTCCGTCTCGGACCCGGGTGGGTCGGTCGCCAGCGCACCGGCGAGCTCGAGGCCGTGATGGTCGACGGCGTCGAGAAGCTCGACGCGTATTTCCGGCTGTTCCTGGCCAAGGTCGTGACGGCGGGCATCACGGCGGTCGCCGTCGTGGCGGTCGTGTTCGCCATCGATCCGGTCGTCGGATCGGTGGTCGGCGGGCTCGCGCTGGTCCTGATGCTGCTGCCCTCCATCGAGTACCGGGCCCTCGGGCCGCGCATGCGCTTCTGGTCGACGAGCTACCGGCCCCTCGCCGCGGAGTTCGTCGACAACCTCCAGGGGATGTCCACGCTCAAGATGTTCGGGGTCGCCCGGCATCGCGCGGCCGAGCTGTTCCGGCGATCGGACGACCTGTGCGAGGCCGCCATCAAGCTGGTCAACGTCTCGGCGATCTTCTGGGGCGGGATGGCGTTCATCGCCGGGGCCGGGATCGCGGCCGGCCTCACCATCGGGGCGCTCCGCACGAGCTCCGGGGCGATGACCTCGGCGCAGCTCCTCCTGGTGCTCCTGCTGGTCGGGGAGTGCTTCACGCCCGCGAGGGAGATCCACGATGCGATGCACCTGGCCGTGTGGGGCATGTCGAAGGTGGACCGGGCCTACTCGGTGCTGTCCACCGCGGGACCGGTCACCGAGGTGCCGTCCCCGGCGGCCGCGGAGGGCCTGGAGCCCAGCATCGAGCTGGACGACGTCCGGTTCCGGTACGACCCCTCGGCGGAGCCGGCCCTCGACGGCGTGAGTCTCTCCATCCGCGCAGGCGAGACGGTGGCCATCGTCGGCGGCTCGGGCGCGGGTAAGACCACGATGGCTTCGCTCCTGCTGCGGTTCTTCGATCCGCAGGAGGGGGCCATCCGGATCGGTGGACGGGACGTCGGGTCCATGTCGCCCGACCAGGTGCGGGCGATGATCGCTCTCGTCCCGCAGGACACGTTCCTGTTCCACGAATCCATCCGCGACAACCTGCTGCTGGCCAACCCCGGCGCCTCGCAGGGTGACCTCGACCGGGTGGCGCGGTGGTCGAACGCGGACGAGCTTGTCGACCGGCTGCCCCTCGGGTTCGACACGGTCGTCGGGGAGCGGGGCCTGCGCGTGTCGGGAGGTGAGCGCCAGCGGATCGCGATCGCCCGAGCCCTGCTCAAGGACGCCCCCATCCTCGTCCTCGACGAGGCCACCTCGAGCGTCGAGGTCTCGTCCGAGGCCCGGATCCACGCGGCCCTCGAGCGGCTTCGGCGGGGCCGGACGACGCTCGTCATCGCCCATCGTCTTTCGACGGTCCGGGGCGCCGATCGGATCCTGGTCCTCGACCGGGGCCGTTTGGTCGAACAGGGAACCCACGGCGAGCTGCTCGAGCGGCGCGGTCGCTACGCACAGCTCGTGGCCGCGCAGGCGGGGGGCTGAGGGCGTGGCCACCGTCGCGGCAACCGGGGAGCGCCGACCGGGGGCGGTTCGCGGGCTCGTCCTGAGCCTCCGGCCGATCGCCGGGCTGCTGCGGCCGTACCGGATTTGGGTGGTCGGAGCCGCCCTGCTGAACCTGGGCGTCCACCTGCTGACGCTGGCCTCGATCGTCGCCGGCTCGGTGCTGGTGGGGCGCGCGCTGAGCGGCGCGACGACGTCGGAGCTGATGCCGCTCGTCTGGGTCGTCATCGGCCTCGTCATGCCGATCGCGCTGGTCGGCTGGCTGGAGGTCGTCGTCGCCCACGTGCTGTCGTTCCGATTGCTGAACGACCTCCGCAAGACGCTGTACGAGCGGTTCCGGCAGCTGGCGCCGGCGTACTTCCTGCGCCGCCGCTCCGGCGACATCGCACGCGTGGCGATGGCCGACGCCGAGATCCTGGAGATCTTCACGTCGCACCTGGCGCCGCCGCTGCTGGTGGCGTTCGTCGTGCCGGTCGTGGCGCTGGTCGGGCTGTTCGTCCTCGATCCGTGGCTGGGGGTGGCCGCACTGCCGTTCGTCGCGGCCGCCGCGACCGTCCCCTCCTGGCTGCTCAGGCGGGCGCAGGATCAGGGGGCGCGGCTCCGGGACGAGCTCGGAGAGCTGGGTGGCGACGTGGTCGACATCGCACAGGGAACCCGCGAGGTGCTGACGGCGGGGGCGGCCGACCGGATGATCGGTCGCATCGGGGCCAAGCACCGGACGATCCTCGGCGTCAGCGTGGCGAACGGCTGGCGGTCCGGGTTCGAGCAGGCCGCGGCGGACGGGCTCGCCGCCCTGGCCGTCGTCGCCGTGGTGGTCACGGCCGCGCTCCTGGAGATCCACGGAGGCATCCCGGCGTCCGATCTGCCGGTGGCGACCATCCTCGCGGTCGGGGCGTTCCTCCCGCTCACGGCGCTCACCTCGGTCATGCGGGACGTGGGCCAGGTGGCCGCCGCGGCCGACCGGGTCCACGAGCTGCTGGCGGCGGAGCCGCAGGTCCGGGACCTGGTCGCTGACACGACCCGCCACGCGCCCGTCCCGCGGGTCGAGTTCCGCTCGGTCCGGTTCGGTTACGCGCCGGAGCTGCCCGAGGTGCTGCACGGCGTGGACCTCGCCATCGAGCCGGGCGAGACGCTCGCGCTCGTTGGGCGGTCCGGGGCCGGCAAGTCCACGTGCGCCAGCCTGCTCCTCCGTCTGTGGGATATCACCGACGGCCGGGTGGCCATCGGGGGCGTCGACGTCCGGGACATGACCCAGCGGGAGCTGCGGTCGATGATGGCGGTGGTCCCGCAGGACGTGTACCTGTTCCACACCTCGGTCATGGAGAACGTACGCCTGGGACGGCCCGACGCGACCGACGACGACGTCCGCGCGGCCGGGGAGCTCGCCCTCGCGACCGAGTTCGTCGAGGCCCTGCCCGACGGATGGCACACCGTGGTGGGGGAGCGGGGCTCCACGCTCTCGGGTGGACAGCGCCAGCGGCTGGCGATCGCCAGGGCCCTGCTCCGCGATGCGCCGATCCTCGTGATGGACGAGGCGGTGGGGAACCTCGACGCGGAGTCCGAGCAGGCCATCCAGGAGGGGCTCGTCCGGGCGGCCAGCCGGCCGACCACGCTCCTCATCGCCCACCGCCCCTCGACGATACGGATCGCCGACCGTGTCGCGGTGCTCGAGGGCGGCCGCGTGGTGGAGGTCGGTCCCTACGAGGAGCTACGATCCCGCGACGGCGTGATGTCACGGCTGCTGGCGAGCCCGGGAGGGATCATCGATCCGGACGACGAGGAATCCACGGATCCCATCGACGTCTGAACCTCGCTTCCCCCCGGACCTCCAAACCCGGCCGCTCGTCGATCGAGGCCCACCTCTTCGACTCCGGCCGTGGCGATGGCATGCTGGCCGGAGCCATGAGCACGCGGGAACACGCCCACCGGCATGCCATCGACCCGTCGACCGATCGCCGGGCGCTGCGGATCGCGCTGATCCTGGTCGTCGTGTTCATGGTGGGGGAGGCCGTCGCGGGCCTGATCGCGTCGTCACTCGCGCTGCTCGCCGACTCCGGGCACATGCTGACGGACGCCGGCGCACTCGGGGCCGCGCTGTGGGCGAGCCATCTGGCCGAGCGCCCGGCCACGTCGAGGTGGACGTTCGGCATGAAGCGGGCGGAGGTCCTCGCCGCGGGTGCGAACGGCGTGACCCTCGTCGCCGTCGCGGCCGTCCTGCTCGTGGAGGCCATCCAGCGACTGGTCACACCCGAGCCCGTGCAGGGCGGCGTGATGATCGTCGTGGCCGCCGTGGGGATCGCCGTCAACGTTGCGGCCGCGCTCGTCCTGTCCCGGGCCAGCCGGCGATCGCTGAACGTGCAGGGGGCGTTCCTCCACGTGCTCACGGACCTGTTCGCGTTCGTCGCGACGATCGTGGCGGGCATCCTGGTCGTTGCGGGCGGGTTCCTGAGGGCCGACCCCGTCGCCACCCTGCTCACGGTGGCGTTGATGACGGCCGCGGCGTGGCGGTTGCTGCGGGCCTCCGGGAGGGTGCTCATGGAGGCGACTCCCGACGAGATGGATCTCGCGGAGGTCCGCCGGCACATCCTCGAGCTGCCGGAGGTGGTCGCCGTCCACGACCTCCACGCCTGGACGCTCACGTCCGACCTGCCGGTGCTGTCGGCTCACGTGGTGGTGGAGGAATCCTGCCTGTCCTCGGGCTCGGCCCCGCGGCTGCTCGAGCACCTTCAGGAATGCCTGGCCGGTCACTTCGACGTGGAGCACTCGACGTTCCAGCTGGAACCGGAGGTGCACGCCGGACGGGAGCGCGGGCGGCACGACTGACCGCCGACCGTCGGTCGCTCCTGGTGGGTCGTTCGCGCCGGAGCGAGCCGGCCGCGCGGCCTTCCTATACTGGGCGCCCTTCCCGACACCACAGCGGAGCGGTCATGCCGGTCGTCATCACGGGCGCGTCCGGGCTGGTCGGCCCCCACGCCGTCCGGGCCCTGGCGGCGGCGTCGCCGGAGGTCCGGGCCGTCGTCCGCCGGCCCGCGTCGGCGGCGGCGCTCCGCGCGCTCGGCGCGAAGGTCGCGGTGGGGGAGCTGTCGGACCAGGACACCCTCGCCGCCGTGATGCGCGGGGCGCACACGGTGGTCCACCTCGCCGGCGGGCTCGATGTGCCGGACGACCGGGCGTTCGAGGCGGCCAATCTCACCACCACGGAGGACGCGCTGCACGCGGCCGTGGAGGCGAAGGTGCGGCGGTTCGTGCTGCTGTCGTTCCCCGGGGCGTCCCCGGACTCCCCGAACCCGTATCTGCGGGCCAAGGGGCTGGCGGAGCGGGCCGTGGCCGCGAGCGGGCTGGAGTTCGCCGTGATCCGGTCCAACCACGTCCTCGGCCCGGGCGGGGCCTGGGTCGGGGCGCTGGTCCGGCAGGCCCGGAGCCGGCCCGCCCTCGTCGTGGCGCCCGGGACGCAGACGATGGCGCCGGTGTTCGTGGAGGACGTCGCCGCGATCCTGGCGGCCGCGGACGACCGCTCGGGGCTCGCGTCCGGCACGTGGTCGCTCGACGGGCCCGAGCGCGTCACCGCCGACGAGCTGACCGATCTGGTGGCGGGGCGCCACCGGCATGCGGTCCACGTGCGCCCTGCCACGCTCGCGCGGCTGGCCCGCATCGGTCGTCGACCGGTCTCGACCGTGATGCTCGAGGTCCTGGCCGCCGACGCGCTGGGCGACGCGCCGGACGCGGCGTCGGAGTTCGGGATCGAGCTGACACCGCTCCGGGCCGCGCTCGAGCGGTCCCTCCCCTAGACGCGGGAGCCGGACCCGCGGGCATCTGCCAAGATTCGGCCGGAGCGCCGGTTGGTCGATTCGACGACGACATCCGAGGAGGCATCCGAACGTGGGCGAGCTCGTACGGCTGGACGTGGACGGTTTGGTCGGCACGATCCGGCTGGACCGGCCGCCGATGAACGCGATCGACGGCGATCTCCTGCGCGACCTGGGCGACGTGGCCGACGAGGCCGCGACCAACGGGGACATCCGCGCGCTCGTGCTGTACGGCGGGGAGAAGGTGTTCGCCGCCGGGGCCGACATCAAGATGATGGCCGGGCTGGCGCCCGGCCAGATCAAGCCGGTGATCACGGCGATGCAGAACGTGTTCACCTCGGTGGAACGCATCCCCAAGGTCGTGATCGCGGCGGTCAACGGGTACTGCCTGGGCGGCGGGATGGAGCTCGCGATGTGCGCCGACCTCCGGTTCGCGGCGGCCGGCGCCACGCTCGGGCAGCCCGAGATCAAGCTCGGGATCATCCCCGGGGCGGGCGGCACCCAGCGCCTCCCCCGGCTGGTCGGCCCCTCACGGGCCAAGGACATCATCTACACGGGCCGGTTCGTGAAGACCGACGAGGCCGAGCGCATCGGGCTGGTGGACCGCGTCGTCCCGGATGGTGAGGACGTCTACGAGGCCGCGCTCGAGGCGGCCCGGTCGTTCGCCGAGGGCCCCACGGCGGCGCTCCGGGCGGCCAAGGTCGCCGTCGACGA
>DATBHM010000077.1:0-9407 GCA_036557505.1 Actinomycetota bacterium
CGTTCGACCTCGACGAGTACGTGTTCCGGGGGCTCCGGGCGGGCGCCGGGGGGTTCCTGCTCAAGGACGTCACCCCGGAGGACCTCGTGAAGGCCGTTCGCGTGGTGGCGGAGGGCGACTCGCTGCTCTCGCCGGCCGTGACCCGGCGGCTGATCGAGGAGTTCGTCAAGACTCCGGACGCGGCGGCCGCTCCCCCGCCGGAGCTCGCCTCCCTCACCGACCGGGAACGGGAGGTGCTGGCGCTGATCGGGCGGGGGCGGTCCAACCAGGAGATCGCCCGCGCGCTCTTCCTGTCGATGGCCACCGTCAAGACCCACGTGAACCGGCTGTTCGCGAAGCTGGGGTTGCGCGACCGGGCGCAGGCGGTCGTGGTCGCGTACGAGTCGGGCCTGGTCCGGCCGGGCACCGACTGACCCTTCGTCGCGGTGGATCAACCCAGGGGTTGAGGCCGTTCCAACCCGCCGGCCGACGACGTCGCCGGGCCCGCCACGGGAGCATCGCCGAGGTGGACCGGAACGGACGGGAGGTCGCTGCGATGCGGACGACGGGGAAGGGCGTGCTGGCCGGGCTGGGCGGTTTCTCGTACCGCCACCGCCGGCTGCTGGTGGCGGCATGGATCGTGGTGCTGGTCGCGGGCGTCGCGATCGGCGGCTCGGTGTTCGGCAAGCTGACGACCGACACCGGCGGCAACGACCGGTCGGAATCACAGCGCGCCTCCGCGCTGATGCGCGGGCTCCCCGCGGATCGTGGGCCGTCGGTCGACATGGCGGCGTTCGTCCCGGCGTCCCCGGATGACCCCGCCGTCCGCGGGGCGACCGCGCGCGCGGCCGCGGCGGTGCGTCGGATGCGGGGCATCCACGCCGTGCTGACGCCGGCCGGGTCGCCGGATCTGGCGGCCTCCGACGGGTCCGCGTTCCTGGTGGCGGTCGACGTCGACTCGCACCTGTCCGGCGACGCGTGGGACGCGGCCGAGGCGAACGCGGCTGCGCGCCTGCGGCGGATCGCGCCGGGCACGGTGGCGGGCAGCGACGACCTCACGGGCCGGGAGATGGACGACACCGCCCAGCGGGACCTCGAGCGCGCGGAGCTCATCGCGCTGCCGCTGATCCTCGTCATCCTGCTGATCGCGTTCCGGAGCATCCGGGTCGCCGTGCTGCCGATCCTCGTGGCGCTGGTGTCGATCTCCGGGAGCCTGCTGGTGCTGCTGGGGTTCGCCTCGGTCACGAGGGTGTCGATCTTCGCGGTGAACGTCGTGACGATGCTCGGGCTGGGGCTCGCCGTCGACTACTCGCTGCTGGCGATCAGCCGGTTCCGGGAGGAACGCGCCCGGGGGCTTGACGTCCGGGACGCGGTCGAGCGGACCGTGGCCAGGGCCGGACGGACGATCGTGTTCTCCGGACTGACCGTGACGGTGTCGCTGGCCGGGCTGCTGTTCCTGGCGGGCGGGCTGCGCTCGATCGCCTACGGGGGCATCGGCGTCGTCCTGGTGGCCATGGCCGCGGCGGTCACGCTGGTCCCCGCGCTGCTGTCGATCTGGGCCCGAAGGATCCGACCGGCGTCGGCCGCGACCGTCGCCGACGGGCACGGCGTCTTCTTCCGTCTGGCTCGCGTCATGCAGCGGCGTGCCGCGATCGTGGTGCCCGTCCTGGTGGTCGGGCTCGCGGTCCTGGCGGTGCCGTTCCTCCAGGCCCGGACGCAGGACACCGATGCGCGCTACCTCCCGCGGTCGTCGGAGAACCGGCAGTTCTTCGAGGCGCTGCACACGCACTTCCCCGCCCTGACGGACGACCCCATCGAGGTCGTGGCGGTGCGCGCCCCCGGCGTTCCCCGCTCGGCGTACGCCGCGTACGTGCACCGACTGGCCGCGCTGCCCGGCGTGGTGCGGGCGGAGGTCGGCGGCGTCGACGCCCGCATCGTCGAGATCGACGTCGCGCCGCGGGCCGTGCCCGAGGCCTCCGGGTCCTTCGAGCTCGTGGACACGATCCGGGCCATGCACGAGCCGTTCCCGACCCTCGTCACCGGCCACGCCGCCGAGACGGTCGACGCGAAGCTCGAGCTGGCCTCGCGTGTCCCGCTGGTGCTCGGGTTCGTGGCGATGGCGACGTTCGTGTTGCTGTTCCTGTTCACCGGGTCGGTCGTCGTCCCGGTGAAAGCGCTCGTGATGAACGTGCTGTCGCTGGGCGCGTCGTTCGGCGCACTCGTGTGGGTGTTCCAGGACGGGCACCTCTCGGGAGTGCTGGGGTTCGACCCGACCGGGTCCGTGTGGTTCGTGCTGCCCCTGCTGGTGTTCACGTTCGCCTTCGGGCTGTCCATGGACTACGAGGTGTTCCTGCTGGGCCGGATCAGGGAGGCCTACGACCGGACCGGCGACAACGACCTCGCCGTGGCCACCGGGCTCCAGCGGACGGGCGGCGTGGTCAGCCTGGCCGCGCTGCTCATGGTGGCGGTGTTCGCGGGGTTCGCCGCCGGGGAGATGCTGGCCGTGAAGCAGCTCGGCGTGGGGCTGGCGCTGGCCGTGGCGCTCGACGCGACGGTCATCCGGATGCTCCTCGTCCCGGCGACCATGAAGCTGATGGGCCGGTGGAACTGGTGGGCGCCGGCTCCGCTGCGGCGGCTCCACGCGCGGATCGGCCTCCACGAGACCGCGCGTGCGGCGGACGCCGAGGCCGCCCCGCGCACCCTGGAGCCCGTGGCGTAGGCACGGCGAGCGGGCGCCGGACTGCCTTCCCGCCGGCGACCGTCCGGCGTATCCTCGGCCGCGCACGAGCGGTCGAGGGGCGATGCGCGCCGTCGCGCGCGACGGAGGAGGCGCCATGCGTCGCACCGAAGCCGGCAACGGACTGACCCTCACCGTCTACGCCGGGACCACCGGCACGCACCTCGCCTGGGACCTCGACGAGTCGCTCCGCGACGACCTGTTGGGGTTCGCGGTCAAGCGGTTCGGCGGCACGTACCCGCACGGGGTGTTCCTGAAGGGCGGGATCACGTTCCCGGGGCAGGACCACCCGCCGGGGTTCTTCCTCGACACCGACGTGGCGCCGATCCAGGCGTTCCGGTGGGGCGACTACGCGGTGTACCCGGGGACCAGGTACCGCTACGAGGTGATCCCGATGGGCGGAGCACCGGGCGCGCTGGTGGCGAAGCCCTCGGTGACCGTCGAGGTCACCACCGAGTGGACGTACGACTTCGGGTCGAAGCACCGGATCGCCTTCAACCGCGCGGTGGCGGCGAGCCAGGCGTTCGGCCGGCGGTTCGGCGACGCGGACCCAACGGACAACAGCCTGGCCCGGCAGTGGCTGGGCCACGGGCTCGACGAGTTCATCGGGGACTTCTTCGAGCGCGCCGCCGGGGAGGGCTGGGCGCTCGACGTCAGCGTGTACGAGTACGAGCAGCCCGAGGTCCGCGACGTGCTACAGGCGGCCCACGAGCGGGGCGTGCACGTGCGCGTCCTGTACCATGCGCAGCCCGGCGACGCGCAGACCACGACCAACGAGACCAACCTGAAGGCGGACGGGTTCGCGCGGTACATGCACGCGCGGGTCACCACCAAGATCTGCCACGACAAGACGGCGGTCCTGTCGCAGCTGGACGGCGACCACCGGACGCCGATTGCCGTCCTCACGGGATCGACCAACTGGACCCTGAACGGCCTGTACTACCAGGCGAACGTCAGCCACGTGATCGACGACCCGGCGCTCGCGGCCCGCTACCTCGCGCTGTTCGAACAGCTGTGGGACGGACTCGACCCCGAGGACACCCGCACGTGGATCGACGCGCAGGACCCGATCGCTGAAAACGACCCGATCGAGCTGCTGTTCTCGCCGCGGTCCGGGCAGAACGACCTCGCCCGGTACGTGTCGCTCATCGACGGGGCCGAACGCACGGTGCTGTTCATGACGGCGTTCGACCTGTACGACGACGTGCTGTCCGCACTGGCCGGCGAGACCGGGAATCAGGGCGTCCTGCGGTGGGGCCTGCAGAACTCGGCGAGCCGCGTGACCGGTTACGACCGGACGCACGACCGGAACTTCACGGCGCGCGGATCGCTCCGGACCGCGCCGAAGGGTTTCATCCCGGAGAGCTCCCACGGACAGGACGGGAGCATCCTGATCCACGGCAAGATCATCCTGCTCGACTTCGACACCGCGAACCCCACCGTGATCACGGGCAGCGCGAACTACAGCTACTCGTCCTCGTACTCCAACGACGAGAACGCGCTGGTGATCCACGGCGACGCGCGGGTGGCGGACGTGTACCTCTGCGAGCTGTTCCGGTGGTACGACCACTACCGGTTCCGGTACAACGTGAGCCAGGCGTCGAAGAAGCCGGAGGAGCTCGACACCTCGTCGACGGAGGGGACCATCGAACCCCGCCTGGAGCTCGACACGACGCCGGCGTGGGCCGACTCCTACTACGAGGACGGGGACCCCCACTTCCTGGAGCGGACGCGCCTCGCACACCCGCTGACGTAGGTCGTCTCGAGGTCAGGCGGTCGACGAACCCTGGTACTCGGGGGGAACCGGCGGACCCCCGACGCGCCAGCGACCGTGCAACCGCTCGGCCCACACCGGATGGATCTCGTTCCAGTCGTGGTCGCGGTCGTAGGCCCAGGTCCCGACGAACACGACGTGCTCTCCCGCGTGGGGAAGGGGCAGCGGCTGGCCCGGGAGCAGCTCCACCACCAGGTCGCCGTACTGCATGCTGCGCGGGTCGAGGAACCGTTCCATCCGGCCGTCGGGGATCACGTACAGGTGGTAGTCGCCGTCGGACTCGTGCCGGAGGTCCCGGACCGTGCCGGCGTATCGCGCGCACGGCGACAGCACCCGCAGCCGGTCCGGATGGTAGACACCGGCCAGCGGGTCGCCGGCCGGGCACGGCCCCCGCGCCGCCTCGTGCCGGACGCCCGCATGGCACGCCACGACGACGAGCGCCATGGCAGCCAGTCCGGCCGCTCCCGACCGCAGCACCCGCCGCGTCCGTCCCACGACGCATCGAGTGTGGCACGGCCCGCCGACACCGGCTCCGGAAACGGGTCCACCGACTCGGTTGCCCGGGCGCGGCCGGTAGGCCACCATTCGCCGCACAACCGAGCAAGGGAGGAATGCCATGCGACGCTTGGGATGGCCGGCCGCGCTGGTCGGGGTCGGGGTGGTCGTCGTGCTCTTCGGGGCCCAGTCAGCGACCGGGGCCCAGACCAGGACGCTCTCGTACGACGCGGCCGCGCTGATCGCCTGGGACAACGACAGCGGCGGGCAGCAGCAGTTCACGACGCATACCGCCGCGAGCGGCACGCAGTGCGCCGATCCGGTGACGATCGACAAGGCGGACGGTGAGGGCAAGGGCGCGCTCCTGCAATTCGAGGGCGGCATGCTGTTCCCCGTCCAGCTCCCCGCCGGCGCCAAGGTGACCCGGCTGCGCCTGTTCGCGGTCGACCAGGACGCCCAGGTGGACGCGTACGTCTACCTCGTCCGGAAGAAGCTGCAGACGGGGGTGCCCAAGGACGTCGGCTACTCGGTCATGGCGACCGCCCACAGCTCGGGCAGCGTGATGACGAACGTGCGGAAGTTCGACGACACGACGATCACCGGGGCGATCGCCGACCCGAGCCAGTTCGCGTACTACCTGGAGCTCGTGAGCTGCGGCATCACGGTCGAGCCGATCGGCATCCAGATCACGACGACGAGCTGACGTCGTCGCCGCGTTCGAGGTCCAGCGCGCAGGAGTTGATGCAGTAGCGCAGCCCGGTGGGGCGGGGGCCGTCGTCGAATACGTGCCCGAGGTGCGAGCCGCACGCGGCGCACCGCACCTCGACCCGCCGCATGCCGTAGGTGTCGTCGGCGATCAGCTCGACGCTGTCCGCCGAGACCGGCTCCCAGAAGCTCGGCCAGCCGGTCCCGGATTCGAACTTCGAGTCCGAGCGGAACACCTCCGCCCCGCACCCGGCGCAGCGGTACACGCCGGCGCCGTGCTCGTCCCAGTACGCGCCGGTGAACGCTCGCTCCGTGCCCTGCCGGCGGAGCACGTGGTACTGCTCGGGCGACAGGCGCTCGCGCCATTCCCGGTCGGTCCGTTCGATCTTGGATGACATGTCGAGATCACCCTCCTTCGGAGGTTCAGTCCACTTCGGGGAACGAAGCGTTGCGGCGAGTTGTTCCCTCACCCGACGGCGGCGTAGCGCAGGTACACCACGCCGGCCGCGAACCGCCGCTCGTCGAGCAGCTCCAGCCTGAGGCGAACACCGCCCGGGAGCCAGTGCGTGCCGCCGCCGATCACCCACGGGGTGAGCAGCACCCGCAGCTCGTCGACCAGTCCCGCCCGGAGCGCCTCCCCCGCGAGGCCCGGCCCGCCCACGCCGAGGTCGCGGCCGGCCCCGGCCTTTATGCCCAGCACCGCCTCGGGATCGAACGACCGCTCCAGCCTCGTGCGTGCGGTCGACACGTCCTGCAGCGTCCGCGAGTACACGACCTTGTCGGCGGCCTGCCACAAGCGGGCGTAGTCGAGCATGACCTCCGGCTGGTCGGGCGGCTCGTGGGCCGTCTCCCAGAACCGCATCACCTCGTACAGCCGGCGGCCGTACAGATAGGTCCCGATGGGCCGCTCGAGGTCGTTGACGAACGCGTGCACCTCCTCGTCCGGCGCGGACCAGTCGAAGTTCCCGGTCTCGTCGTTCACGTACCCGTCGAGCGACGTGATCGCCGTGTAGATCAGCTTCGCCATCGCGCCCACCTCCCAGCGGGCAGTCTCCCAGCCGTCAGCCCGATGCCTGGAGGAACTGCAGCACCGCGAGCACCCGCCGGTGGTCGTCGGGGGCCGGGAGCAGGTCGAGCTTGGCGAAGATGGCGGCCACGTGGGTCTCGACCGTGCGTTCCGACAGGAACAGCCGCTCGGAGATGGCCTGGTTGGACCGCCCCTCGGCCATGAGGGCGAGCACCTCGCGTTCGCGCTCGGTGAGCCGCGCCAGCCGATCGGCCTCCGGCGACCGCCCCACCAGCCGGGCCACGACGTCCGGGTCGATCACCGACTCGCCGGCTCCGACCCGCCGGACCGCGCCGACGAACTCCCCCAGGTCGAGCACCCGGTCCTTCAGCAGGTAGCCGACGCCCCGCGCGCCTCTCCCGAGCAGCTCCACGGCCTGCCGGGTCTCGACGTACTGCGACAGCACGAGCACGGCGGTGTCCGGGTGTTCGTTCCTGATCCGAACCGCGGCCGTCATCCCCTCCACCGTGAACGTGGGCGGCATCCGGACGTCGACGATCACGACGTCGGGGTGCAGCGCGGCCACCAGGGCCACCAGTGCGTCGCCGTCGCCGGCCTGGCCGGCCACCTCGACGTCGTGCTCGGTCAGGAGCCGGGCGACGCCCTCCCGGAACAGCACCGAGTCGTCGGCCAGGACTACCCGCACGGGATCTCCGCCCGGACGGTCGTCCCGCCACCGGGCGGGCTCGACACCGTGAGCCGCCCGCCGACGGCGGCCACGCGGTCCTGCAGCCCGGTCAGGCCCGAGCCCGCTCCGGTCTCCGCCCCACCGACGCCGTCGTCGGCGACGGTGACCACCAGGAGGCCGTCGGAACGCGACGTGACGACGCGCACCCGGGTGGCGTTCGCGTGCCGCTGGCAGTTCGCGAGCGCCTCGGACACGACGAAGTAGGCGGTGACCTCGACCGGTTCGGGGAGGCGGCCGTTCGACTCGGCCTCGACCGTCACCGGCACCGCGGAGCGCTCGGCCAGCGCCTCGAGGGCCGCGGTCAGGCCGGAGCCCGTCAGCACGGCCGGATGGATGCCGCGGCCGAGCTCACGGAGCTCCTCGACCGCGGCGGCGGCCTCGGCGGCGGCCTGGTCGAGCTCGGCCGTGATCGCGGGGTCCGCATCCGGGCCGAGGCGTTCCAGCGTCAGCCGGAGCGAGAGCGAGAGGGTCAGCAGGCGCTGCTGCGCCCCGTCGTGGAGGTTGCGCTCCACGCGCCGCCGTTCCGCGTCGCCGGCCTCGACGATGCGCTGACGCGACGCGCGAACCTCCTCGAGCTGGGCCCGGATCTCGGCGCGGAGGCGTTCGTTCTCGAGCGCCATCCTCGCGGCGGCGCCCACGGCGCGCAGGAGGTCTGGTTCGTCGTCGAGCGCCTCGTCGTGGAGCAGGGCGATCGTGTGCCCCTCGTTGAGGAACGTCACGCCTGCGCCGGGTCGGACCTCGACCGGGCGGCCGCCGGGGTCCACGTAGGCGTCCTCGTCGGAGCGGAGGAACGCCACCCGCGCCGCGGGATCGCCGAGCGCCCGGCCGATCGCGGCCTGGAGCTCCCCCGCAGGCACACCGTGCTCGAGCTCGACCACCAGGTCCGCGACAGCCGAACGGTCCAGGCGGCTCCGGAGCACCGTCACCAGGAACGCCCCCGGGAGCAGGAGGAACACCGCCGGCCCGTACCCGAACAGCACCAGCC
Source organism: Actinomycetota bacterium (assembly GCA_036557505.1). Taxonomy (GTDB): domain Bacteria; phylum Actinomycetota; class UBA4738; order UBA4738; family JACQTL01; genus DATBHM01. The sequence continues at coordinate 8,430 of DATBHM010000077.1, forward strand.
ACGCGACGTAGCCGGCGTTCGTCAACTGGACGATGTTCTGCGCGATGATCAGCAGCACCGCCGGGGCCGCCACCAGCGTGATCGGCCAGAACGCCCGCCGTCCCCGGACGCCGATCCGCCGCCAGTGCTGCACGATCGCCGTCAGGACGACGACCGCGACGACGACGCCGATCACGGCGGTCACCACGTTGATCAGGTGGTCGACGAACCGGCTCGAGTCGATCAGCAGGAGGTTCCGCGGGCAGCCGCATCCGCTCGAGCCGGGGTCCCAGAACATCTGGCTGATGGTGGTGTTCCCGATCACCCAGATGTAGGTCCCAACGACGATCCACCGGTCCCGCCGCGACCCGAGGCGTCCGGTCGGGAACGACAGCGCGAGGTGCGCCATGACGGCCTGGTACAGCGCCTGGTTGGCGTTCGACAGCGTGAACGTGAACGCCGAAACGGGAATCGACAGATGCGGAGGGACCAGGAAGTAGGCGAGGCCGACCCCGGCCATGATGGCGCCCATCGGGCTCTCCGGGCGGCGCCGCCACGCGAAGATCCCGACCCACACGAATCCCGCCACGACCAGGAAGTGGACGAATCGCACGCCCGGGGGAGGACCGACGTTGGGGCGAGCGAGCTCGACGGCCATGTATCCGGTGGCGAACACCCCGGCGGCGACGAACCACGGGAACAGCCCGGGCCGCCAGGGGCGCGTCCCGGCAGCGGCGGCGGGGACAGCATCGACCGCCGCCGCATCGGTCATGTTCGCGGTTCCTCGACGAAGGAACGCAGCCGCGTCCCCGACAGCTCGCCCTTGGGCAGGAACCCCGCAACGATCCTCGAGAACACACGCCCCCGGTAGTCGTCCGGGTCGCGGCCGGTCGTCAGGACCACCAGGGGCGGATCGGGTTCGGCGGCGAGGCGTTCGGCCACGGCGAAGCCGTCGATGTCCGGCAGCCCGACGTCCAGGAGCACCAGATCGGGCCGCAG
>DATBHM010000078.1:0-5909 GCA_036557505.1 Actinomycetota bacterium
CGTCGGCAACCACGTGACCGCGCACGGCGATCCGGAGAGCGCCGGCGGCTTCTCGGTGGAGACCTCCGGCACCGGCGAGACGACCGCGGACCTGTACGGGAACTCCATCTGGAGCGTCGCGCAGTGCTTCTGCGGCGACGCGGCCGGGATCTCGGTCGCGTCGACCGACGCGGGAGCGCTCGTTACCAACCTCGTCGGGAACACGATCGACCGTTCGGCCTCGGAGGGGCTGGAGGTCGACGACTCGGGCCCGGCCGAGGGCCACGTCACCGTCAACGCGTTCGACGACGTGTACTCGCGCGTGGCGCACTCCGCGATCTTCCTCGACCCCACGGTGGACTCGACGCTCACGTTCCGCGCCGGCCACGGGGACTTCTTCGCGATCGGCGACGCCAACGTCCTCGCGGGTCGCTCCATCGGGACCGGGAACCTGAACGCGAACCCGGCGTTCGTCGGCGAACCGACCGGGAACCTCGCCCTGAAGGCGACGTCGTCCCTCGTCGACGCGGGCGCCGTGTGCACCCCGGGCGGTCTCGCGAACCTCGACGCCGCCGGGCACGGCCGGCTCTTCGGGGCAAGCGTGGACGTGGGGGCGTTCGAACGGGGCGCGGCGGCGTCGACGGGGACGGCGTTCGTCGGCACGGCGGCGAGCGACGCGTTCGGCGGCACGGCGGGCGCCGACATCATGTGCGGGTTGGGCGGGAACGACGTCCTCATCGGCAAGGGGGGCGCCGACTGGCTCGACGGCGGAGCCGGCGCGGACTCCCTGATCGGCGGCCCGGGCCCCGACCGGCTGGTGGGGGGCGTGGGCGATGAGCTGTGCATGGCGGCGCACGACGGAGTCAAGGGCAACGACCACGTCGACGGCGGGCCGGGCACCGACCGGTTCACGGCCGACCCGGGCGACCACCTGGTGAGGGTGGAGCGGCGCGGCGGCTGCGACGCGTGACTCACCGGCCGAGCAGGCCGCGCAGCGCCCCGCCGGGGTCGGCCGCTCGCATGAGGGCCTCCCCCACCAGCACGGCGTCCGCCCCCGCCGCCGTGGCGCGTTCGACCTGCTCGCGGGTTCGGATGCCGCTCTCGAACACCCGCACCCGGTCCTGGGGCACGGTCGCCACCAGCTCGAGGGCGCCGTCCTCGTCCATCTCGAGGGTCTCCAGGTCGCGGGCGTTCACCCCGATCACCGGGGCGCCGGTGTCGACGGCCGCGGCCAGATGCTCCGCGCCGTGCGCCTCCACGAGCGTCGCGAGGCCCAGGTCGTCGGCCGTGGCGACGAGCGCGCGGAGCTCCGCCGGGGTCACCGCGTCGGCGATCAGCAGCGCCGCGTCGGCGCCCCCGGCGCGCGCCTCCATCAGCTGGGCCGGGTGGACCAGGAAGTCCTTGCGCAGCACCGGGAGCCGGGTGACCAGGTGAACCGACCGGAGGTCCGCCATCGACCCGCCGAAGTGATGCGGTTCGGTCAGCACCGAGATCCCGGCCGCGCCGGCGCGCTCGTACTCGGCGGCCTGCGCCCGGGGGTCGACCTCGGCGATGGCGCCGGCCGACGGCGAGGCCCGCTTGACCTCGGCGATCACCGCGGTCCCCTCACGCCGCAGCGCGCCCACGAAGTCGCGCGCGGGCGGCAGCGACATGCACCGCGCGTACAGGGTGCCCTCGTCGAGCGGCGAACGTTCCAGGTCCCGGCGGACCCGCACCACCAGATCGGAGAGGAATCCCACGTCGGCCGAGTGTAGATGGCCGGGCTCCGCGCCCCGCACGGGGCGGTCGCGCCGCCCGGTTGGGCGGAATCGGGTCTCGGTGTCGGTCCGCACCCGCACCGTGCCGGCACACCCGCGGACCCGGGGGAGGTGGCGCCCATGCCGACGTACGCGAACTTCTTCTCGCTCACCGGGGGACCGTCTCCAGGTTCATCGACAACAGGGGCGACCGGACGGCGGCCGTGAAGGCGATGACCGACGCCGTCGGCGGATCGATCGAGTCCTACTCCACGCCGCCCGGCGGCTGATCTCCGGCCGCCCCGACCAACACCCCGAAGGGAACGCCCTCGTACAGGGCACGCCCAACGATGGCGCCCTCCACCGGGAGCGCCGCCACGGCGCGCACGTGTTCGGAGGTGGCGATCCCGCCCGCCGCCAGGACCGGCGCCGATAGCGAGCGGGCCACCTCGCCGATGACGTCCAGGTCCGGGCCCGCCATCCCGCCCACGTGGGCGACGGCGGTCACGATGGCTCGCCGGGGCGGAGCCCCGGCGAGTCGGCCGAGGATCTCGTCCAGCGGCCACTCCCGGGCCGTCCGGCCCCGGGGCCGGACGGCCTCCCCCTCCACCTCCAACCCCAGCACCAGCCGGTCGGCGAGCGGACCCGTGAGCGCCGCCGGCAGCCATCCCTCCGCGAACACCCCCGACCCCAGCACGACCCGGTCGGCGCCAGCCTCCAGCGCCGCGTCGACGACGTCCGGCCGGGCGATGCCGCCGCTCACCTGCACCCGTGCGCCGAGGCGGGCAAGGGGCCGCACCAGGTGGAGGTTCCTCGCCTCGCCGGTCATCGCCAGCTCGAGGTCGACGACGTGCAGCCACGTGGCGCCGTCGGAGACGAACTCCTCGGCCGCCGCCACCGGGTCGCCCCCGAAGGCGTCGATCGGCACGGTCGCGCCCCCGTGCACCCTGGCCAGCCGCCCCCCGGCGACGTCGATCGCGGGGAGGACGGCGAATCCCGAGGGGGTCATGCCAGGGGACCCTACCGGGACCGGCCGGCCGGGGCGTCTACCGGCCCGGCCGGCGAGCCGAGGGAACGGCGGGGAGCGTGGAGGGATGGCCCGTGCCGTTGCCGTTGGCGTGCCCGTTCGCAACGGCGTCCAGGCGGACCGCCTCCCCGCCGACCAGGAGCCGGAGCTCCGACAGCAGGTTGGCCGTCGGCTCCACGCGGTACCCGTCGCCCAGGCGGAGCGGCGTGACCCCCTGCGAGTGCACGACCCGGACGACCACCGGGACCCGGCCCGGTGCGGCCGCCAGCAGCGACTTGAGCCTGCCGAGCATGGCGTCGGTGCAGGACGCGGCGGGGACGTCCACCACGAGCGGGTCGTTCACCACCTCGGGCACGACGACCAGCCCCTCGACCGAGGACAGGTCCGGCCGCCGGATCTCCATCGCGGCCAGCTGCAGCTCGCGCCCCCGGAGGTCGATGCGGCCCTTCACCAGCACGATCTCGTCGACCTGCAGGAGCTCGGCCACCTTCTCGTACACCGACGGGAACGCCACCACACCGACGCCGCCCGCCAGATCCTCCAGCCGGAACAGCGCGTAGGGGTCGCCCTTCTTCGTGTACTTCCGGCCGACGGAGCCGACGATCCCGCCGACCAGGACCACGTCGCCGTCGCCCTTGTCCGGCAGCGCGGTCATGTCGGCGTCGGTCTGCGCGGCCAGGGCCTCCTTCACGGCGAGCAGCGGATGGTCGGTGACGAACTGCCCCAGCATCTCCTTCTCCAGGCGGAGCAGCGTCGTCTTGTCGAACTCGTCGCCCCGGAGCACGGACTCGTCGATCTCGGCGGCCGCCTGCTCCGAGCCGCCGAACAGCGAGAACTGGCCCGCCGCCTCGGCCTTGCGCTCGGCGATGATCGGGGCGGCCACCTTCTCCCACGCGGCCTGCTCGCCCTCCCTGCGCATCATCCCGCCCCGCGTGTACCCCAGGGAGTCGAACGCCCCCGCCAGGGTCAGCGACTCGAGCACCTTCTTGGTGAGGGCAGCGGGTTCGACCTTCCGGCAGAAGTCGGCGAACGACGTGAACGCGCCCTTCGCCCGGCGCGCCGCGATGATCTGCGCGACGACACCGGCGCCGACGTTGCGCACCGCCGAGAGCCCGTACCGGACCCGCTTGACCGCGTCCGCGCCCGAGGCCGGCGCGAAGTCCTGCTCGGACTCGTTGACGTCCGGCGGCAACACCTGGATGTCCATGAGCCGGGCGGCGTTCAGGTAGTACGGCTTGCGGTCCTTGTCGTCCTTGCACGACGTGAGGACGGAGGCCATGTACTCCACCGGGTGGTGCGCCTTGAGGTACGCGGTCTGGTAGCCGACCAGCGCGTACGCGCACGCGTGCGACGCGTTGAACCCGTAGTCGGCGAACGGCACGATCTTGTCCCACAGGGAACGCGCCAGCTTCTCCTGGTATCCCCGCTGGACGGCGCCCTCGACGAACTTCTTCTCGTGCAGCGCCATCTCGTCGCGCTTCTTCTTGCCGATCGCCTTTCGCAGCGTGTCGGCCTCACCGAGCGTGTACCCCGACAGGCGCACCGCGATCTGCATGACCTGCTCCTGGTACACCATCACGCCGTACGTCGCGCCGAGGATCTCCTCGAGGTCGGCGTGCGGGAACTCGACGGCCTTGCGGCCGTGCTTGCGCGCCGCGTACTCGGTGTGCACCCCCTGGTTGAGCGGCCCCGGCCGGTACAGGGCGTTGAGGGCCATGATGTCCTCGAACCGGTCGGGGACGAGGTCCTTGATCAGCGAGCGCATCCCGCCGCCCTCGAGCTGGAACACGCCCGTGGTGTCGGCCCGCTGGAGCATCTCGAACGTCGGGCCGTCGTCCAGCGGCACGTGGTCGATGTCGAGCTCGACGTCCGACCGCCGGAGGTGCCCGAGCGTGTCCTCGATCACGGAGAGGTTCCGCAGGCCCAGGAAGTCCATCTTCAGCAGGCCGAGCTCCTCGACCCCGTGCATGTCGAACTGCGTGACGACGCGCCGCGAATCGTCCCGGGAGTCCTTGGCCAGCTTCAGCGGCAGGTAGTTCACGAGCGGTGCGTCGCCGATCACCACCCCGGCGGCATGGACGGAGTCCTCGCGTCGGAGGCCCTCGAGGGCACGGGCCGTGTCCACGATCTCCTTCGACTCGGGTTCTGACTCGTAGGCCTCGCGCAGCTCGGGGCTGAGCTCGAGGGCCTGTTCGAGGGTGAACTCGCGGCCGAGCACCGCGGCCGGGTACATCTTGCAGAGGCGGTCGCCGACGGAGGCCGGGAAGTCCAGCACCCTGGCGGCGTCGCGGATGCCCTGCTTCCCCTTGATCGTCTGGAACGTGATGATCTGCGCCACGTGATCGCTGCCGTACTTCGCGGTCGCGTACCGGATGACCTCGTCCCGCCGGCGCTCGTCGAAGTCCATGTCGATGTCGGGCATCTGCTTGCGTTCCGGATTGAGGAACCGCTCGAAGATCAGCCCGTAGCGGAGCGGGTCCAGGTCGGTGATCCGGAGCGAGTAGCTGACCACCGAGCCCGCGGCGGACCCCCTGCCCGGACCCACCCGGATGCCGTTCTCGCGGGCGAACCGGATCAGGTCCCACACGATCAGGAAGTAGCCGGCGAACCCCATCCCGCAGATCACGCCGAGCTCGTTGTCGATGCGCTCGCGCGCGTCCGGCGCGATCTCGCCGTACCGCTCGGCCGCGCCCTCGTACACCAGCCTCCGGAGGTACTGCTCCTGGGTCATGCCGGGCGGCGGGTCGAACGGCGGCAGGTGGAGCTCCCCGAACCGGAGCGTCAGCTCGCAGCCCTCGGCGATCTCGAGCGTGGCGTCGCACGCCTCCGGGAGGTCCGCGAAGACCGTCCGCATCTCCTCGGCCGTCTTCAGATAGAACTCCTCGGTGTCGAACTTCAGCCGCGCCGTGTCCTTCTGGACCTTCTGCTGCTGGATGCACAGCAGGACGTCGTGCGGCTTGGCGTCGGCCGGGTGCGTGTAGTGGAGGTCGTTGGTCGCGACCACGGGCAGGGCGAGCCGCCGCGCCAGGGCCACCTGCCGCCCGAGGATCTGGCGCTGCTCGGGCAGTCCGTGGTCCTGGAGCTCGATGTAGTAGTTGCCGGCCCCGAAGATGTCGCGGTACTCGGCCGCGGCGTCGGCCGCCTTCTGCTCCGATCCGGCGACGAGG
>DATBHM010000079.1:0-10360 GCA_036557505.1 Actinomycetota bacterium
GGCGTCGAGCTGTACCCGAAGCTCGACTTCCAGGGGAGCGACTATCTCGTCCACAAGCGCCGGTTCAGCGCGTTCTACTCGACGGACCTCGAGCTGCTGCTCCGCAACCTCGGCGTCGACACCGTGATCATCGGCGGGGTCGCCACCAACGTCTGCTGTGAGTCCACCGCGCGGGACGCGTTCTTCCGCGACTTCAAGGTGATCTTCCTGACAGACGGCAACGGGACGTTCGACCACCCGGACGTCGGCTGGGGCGCGTTCCCTGCGGAGGACGTCCAGGCCCACACGCTGACGAACATCCGGATGTACTTCGGCGAGGTCGCCGGCATCGACGAGGTGTCCGACCGGATCCGCGCCGCATCCGGCGCGTCGGAGTGACCCTCCAGAACGACTCGCACGATCCGGTTCCCGACGCCGTCCACCCGGGCGAGGCGCCCGACGGAACGTCGCTCATCCGGATGGAGGGGATCGGCAAGTCGTTCCCGGGTGTGCGCGCGCTCGACGGCGTCGAGTTCGAGGTCAGGGTGGGCGAGGTCCACGCGCTGGTCGGGGAGAACGGGTCCGGGAAATCGACCCTGATGAAGATCGCATCCGGTGAGGTCCGGCCCGATGAGGGACGGATCCTCGTCCGGGGGGAGGAGGCGTCGTTCCGGGGCCCGGCGGACGCCATCGCGGCGGGTGTGACCCTGACGGTCCAGGAGGTCGCCCTGGTGCCCGACCTGACCGTCGCCGAGAACGTCCTGTTGGGACGCCTCCCGAAGAAGCGCCTCCGGATCGACTGGTCGGAGGCGCGCCGGCAGGCCTCCGCGGTGCTGGCCGAGCTCGAGATCGACGTCGATCCCATGCGCTTCGCCGGACAGCTCTCGCTGGACGTCCAGCAGATGGTGTCGATCGCCAAGTCACTCTCGCAGCGGCCGCGCCTTTTGATCCTCGACGAGGCGACGAGCTCGCTGACCGAGGACCAGGTCGAGGCCCTGTTCCGGGCGATCCGGCGCCTGAGGGACGACGGGACCTCGGTGGTCTTCATCAGCCATCGCCTGCGCGAGATCTACTCGGTGGCGGATCGGGTGACCGTGCTCCGCGACGGTCGCGTGGTCGGAACGCTCCCGATCGGCGTGGCGGACCAGGCTCGCGTGACCTCCATGATGGTGGGCCGCGAGCTGGTCGACTACTTCGGGAAGAAGGAGATCCAGCGAGGGCCGGTGGTGCTCTCGGTACGTGACGTCTCCGACGGCAAGCTGTTGCGCGACGTCTCGTTCGACGTCCACTCCCGCGAGATCGTTGGGCTCGCGGGCCTGGTGGGAGCGGGGCGGACGGAGCTCCTCCGGATGCTGTTCGGGATGCACCACATCGTCGCCGGGCAGATCTCGATCGACGGCGCGCCGGTGCGGATCCGGGAACCCCGCGACGCGATCGGGCACGGGCTGGCGCTCGTCCCGGAGGATCGCCGGCGTTCGGGCCTCGTGCCCATGCTCTCGCTCCGGGAGAACCTGGGCATGGCGGCCAAGGCCCGCATCACCGAGGGGTTCGTCGTTCGGCGCTCGGAGGAACGCGCCCTCGCCTCGAAGTACGTGGATCGTCTGCGCATCAAGTCGACCAGCCTCGAGACCCCCGTCAGCATGCTGTCCGGCGGCAACCAGCAGAAGGTCGTCGTCGGCAAGTGGATGGCCGTCGACCCCCGGATCTGGCTGCTCGACGAGCCCACCCGGGGCGTCGACGTCGGCGCAAAAGCCGAGATCCACCGGCTCCTGTCCGACCTCTCCGCCTCGGGGATGGGGATCCTCATGAGCTCCTCGGAGCTGACCGACCTCCTCGGCGTCTGCGACCGCGTCCTCGTCATGTTCCGGGGGCGCCTCGTGGCCGATCTCCCCCGATCGGAGGCGACGGAGGAACGAGTGATCTACTTCGCGACGGGACAGGGGCAATGAGCACCCAGGGCACGGGCGCCGACGGCGCCGGGGCGACGCCGGCGACGGGGACCACCGACCAGATGACGTGGGAGCAGCCGCCGACGCCCTCCGAGCCGGGCTCCAGTCGCGGTCCCGCGTTGCGGCTCGTCGTCCGGGCCTTCCGCGGGATGCGCCGGTTCATCGGCGTGCTGATCGCGCTGATCATCATGATGGTGATCTTCACGATCACCCAGCCGCGGTTCCTGACCCTGGACAACATGACCCTCATCTGGCGGTCGATGTCGGTCCTGTTCATGGTCGCCATCGGCAACACGTTCGTCCTGCTGACCGCCGGGTTCGACCTGTCCGTCGGCTCGATGCTGTCCTTCGCCGGCATCCTGCTGGCGTTCCTGATCGGGGCCCACCTGGACCCCTGGCTCGCGATGGTGGCGACGATGGTCATCACGATGCTGATGGGCGCCATCCTGAACGGCGTCCTGATCGGCATCGCCAAGCTGTCGTTCTTCGTGGTCACCCTGGCCACGCTCAGCCTGATCCGCGGCGCCACGTTCGTGTGGAGCCAGGGGTTCACCAAGACGGTGGACTCGAGCGCCGTGGCCGCCGTCGGCGACGGCAGGGTCTTCGGGGTCTCCGTCTCGGTCATCGAGATGCTGGGCGTGCTGTTCATCTCGCTGTTCGTGCTGCACTACACGCGGTTCGGACGCGCCGTCTACGCGGTCGGCGGCAACCGCGAGGCGGCCCGGCTCTCCGGGATCCACGTGGGCGCGGTGATCGTCGCCGTGTACGCGATCTCCGGTCTGCTCGCCGGGTTCGCGGGGATCATCCAGACGGGCCGGCTCGGCGCGGCCGCCCCGGTGGCCGGCACCGGCATCGAGCTCCAGGCGGCTGCCGCGGTCCTGCTCGGCGGCACCAGCTTCAGCGGCGGCGCCGGCGGCGTGGGCGGGACCCTGATCGGCGTGCTGTTCATCGGGACGCTCCAGGACGGGCTCGGGCTGTCCGGGGTGTCGGCCTTCTGGCAGGACATCGTGACCGGCGTGATCCTCATCGCCGCCATCTCGGTCGACCGCATCTCCCAGGCGCGCAGCCACTGATCCGCCATGGATGACGACGAACGCACGGCGACGGCGCTGGTCGCGGCGACGCGTGACCGGGTCCCCATCGCGCCACTCACCGACTCGTCCCCGGACATGACCGCCGATCGGGCATACCGGATCCAGCAGCTCGTCGTGGAGGCGCGTCTCCCGACCGAGGGCCCGGTCGTCGGCTACAAGGTCGGTCTCACGAGCAAGCCGATGCAGGAGCTGCTCGGGATCGACACGCCGGACTACGGCCCGATCCTGTCGTCGATGTACCGGCCCGGCGACACGACGCTCCTTCTCGGCGACTACATCGGCCCGCGCGTCGAGGCCGAGATCGCGTTCCAGCTCCGGACTCCGCTCCGGGGGCCCGGCGTCACGGCGGAGGACGTGCTCGCCGCGACGGCCGGTGTCATGGCCGCGATCGAGGTGATCGACTCCCGGATCACGGACTGGCGGATCCGCCTGGCCGATACGATCGCGGACATGGCGTCGTCGGCCGTCATCGTCACCTCGGGGCGCCCGGCGCCCGTTGAGGGGCTGGCGTTGGACGAGATCCGGGTCGCCATGCACGACGACGACGAGGAGGTCGCGGGCGGCGTCGGCGGTGCCGTGCTCGGGCACCCCGCCAACGCGGCCGCGTGGCTCGTCAACACGCTCGGCGAGCACGGCGTCGGCCTCGAGGCCGGCCACGTCGTGATGCCGGGGGCGATGCACGCCGCCGTGACCGCGCAGGCGGGCCACCGGTACCGGGCCGTGTTCGACCATCTCGGCTCGGTCGAGGTGGCGTTCGAGGAGGGGTCCTCGTGACCGAACGCGTCCCGTGTGCGGTGGTCGGGAGCGGCAACATCGGGACCGATCTCATGGAGAAGCTGCGTCGCTCGTCCGTCCTGGAGCTTCGGGCCCTGGTGGGGGTCGACCCGGCGAGCGAAGGCCTGGCCCGCGCCCGCACCTACGGGCTGGAGGCCACGTCCGACGGGGTCGACTGGCTGATCGAGCGGGCGAACGACTTCGCGATCGTCTTCGAGGCGACGTCGGCCGCCATCCACGCGCGCCACGCGCCGCGCTACCGGGAGGCCGGGCTCCGGGCCGTGGACCTGACGCCCGCCGGCGTCGGGCCCGCCGTCGTCCCGCCCGTCAACCTGGAGCAGTACCTCGACGAGCCGAACGTGAACATGATCACCTGCGGCGGCCAGGCCACCGCGCCGATCGTGGCGGCGGTCCGGCGGGCGTCGCCGGTGCCGTACGCCGAGATCGTGTCGACCGTGGCGTCGCGCTCCGCGGGCCCGGGGACCCGGCAGAACATCGACGAGTTCACCCGCCGCACGTCGCAGGGGCTCGTCGACATCGGGGGAGCGGACCGGGGGAAGGCGATCATCGTGCTCAATCCGGCGGAGCCCCCCATCCTCATGCGGAACACGGTGTACTGCTCGCTGCCGGCCGACGCGGACCAGGCGGCCATCGCCGCGTCGATCGAGGAGATGGTCGCCACCGTCGCCGCCTACGTCCCCGGGTTCCGGCTGAAGAGCCCCCCGGTGTTCGACGACGGCCCGTTCGAGACGCCGGGCGGCACCGTCCCCTCGCGCGTCATCGCGCTGCTGGAGGTCTCGGGGGCGGCCGACTACCTGCCCGCCTACGCCGGCAACCTCGACATCATGACCGCGGCGGCCGTGCGGGTCGGCGAGGCCATCGGGTCGCGACTGCTGGAGCGCGTGGGGTGACGAGCGCTCCGGGCCGGGCGTTCCGCCTCACGGACTCCACGCTCCGCGACGGTTCGCACGCGGTCGCCCACCGGTTCACCGAGGACCAGGTCCGTGCGGTCGCCGGTGCGCTGGACCACGCCGGCGTCCCGGTCATCGAGGTGTCGCACGGCGACGGGCTCGGCGGGTCGTCGTTCAACTACGGGTTCTCCGGCACCGATGAGCGGCGGCTGCTGCACGCGGCGGTCGACGCCGTCCGGGACACGAAGGTGGCCGTCCTGCTCCTGCCCGGGATCGGGGTCGCGGACGATCTCCGGGAGGTCCACGACATCGGCGTCTCCGTGGCCCGGATCGCCACGCACTGCACCGAGGCCGACATCTCGGAACAGCACATCGGCATGGCGCGGGGCCTGGGGATGGAGGCGGTCGGGTTCCTGATGATGGCCCACATGGCCGACCCGGACCGGCTGGCCGAGCAGGCCCGCCTGATGGAGAGCTACGGCGCGCAGTGCGTGTACGTCGTTGACTCCGCCGGGGCGCTGACGGTCCCGGACGCCCGGGCGCGGGTTGCCGCGCTCCGGGCGGCCCTGGAGTGCGAGATCGGGTTTCACGCGCACAGCAACCTCTCGCTGGCGGTGGCCAACTCGCTGGCGGCTGTCGAGGAGGGCGCGACCCAGGTCGACGGGTGCACCTGCGGCCTGGGCGCGGGCGCGGGGAACTGCCCCACCGAGATCCTGGTCGCCGTGTGCACCCGGCTGGGGCTCGAGACGGGGATCGATCCGCTGGTCATGATGGACGTCGCCGAGGACGTCGTGCGCCCGCTCATGCCCCGGCCGCAGGTGGTGGACCGAGACGGCCTGCTCCTCGGGTACGCCGGCGTGTACTCGTCGTTCCTCCTGCACGCCAAGCGCGCCTCGGAGCGCTTCGGCGTGGATACCAAGGACATCCTCATCGAGCTCGGGCGGCGGCGGGTCGTGGGCGGTCAGGAGGACATGATCCTCGACGTGGCCGTCGAGCTGGCCGGGGAGCGGTCCGCGGCGGCGACCGACTGATCGGATCCCGGCTCAGTTCCCGATCACGTCCGAGTCGTACGGCTCCTCGCCGGTCCCGTCGAGGGTGGACAGCTCCTTCATCTCGTCGTCGCCGAGGGTGAAGTCGAACACCGCGAGGTTCTCCACCATGCGCTCCCGATGAACGGACTTCGGCACCGGGACCAGTCCGAGCTGGACGTGCCACCGCAGGACGACCTGGGCCGGACTCCGTCCGTGGGCGGCCGCGATGCCTCGGATCGGTTCTGCATCGAGCAGGTCGCCGCCTGCTCCGCCCAGCGGCATCCAGGACATGGTCCGGATGTCGTGCGCCTCGTGGAAGGCGCGTTCGGCGGCGCGGGCCATGGTGGGATTCAGCTGGATCTGGTTGACGTGCGGGGCGCGCCCGGTCGCGTCGACGAGGCGTTGGAGGTGCGCCGGCTTGAAGTTGGAGACGCCGGCGGCGCGGAGCAGGCCCTCGTCCAGCAACGCGATCAGGCCCTCCCACGCGTCGACGTACCGACCCTGCGCCGGGACGGGCCAGTGGATGAGCAGCAGGTCGAGGTAGTCGAGACCGAGCCGGCCGAGCGCGTTGCCGCACGCCGTCCGGGCTCCCGGGACGCTGTGCCACTCGGCGTTGAACTTCGTCGTGACGAAGACGCGGGCGCGGTCGACGCCACCCGCCCGGATCCCCCGGCCGATCCCGTGCTCGTTGCCGTACTTCTCCGCCGTGTCGATCAGCCGGTACCCGGCCTCGATCGCCCGGGCCACGGCGCGCTCCGCCTGCCCGTCGTCCATCGGTGACGTCCCCAGCCCGAAGGCCGGCATGAGGACGCCGTTCGCCAGCTGCACGGTGTGATCGGTCATGGCGCCGTCACAGGATTCCAGGATCGGGGGCCGCCCGCGAGCACGGCGGACCCCGGCCGGTTGGTCAGTTGCAGCGCCGCTCGACCAGGGTGTGCGTGTTCGAACCCTCCACCGTCGAGCCGACGGCCCAGTACTGGCCCTGTCCCACGACGCCGGCGGCGTTCAGTGTTGCGCTCGACCCGGGTGTCACGCTGGCGGCGCGGGTGAACGCCCCGCCCGACGAGTGCTCCGTGAGCGTCACCTGGCCCGGCTCCGTGTCGGCGCCGACCGCCCAGACGTCGGCGTTCGAGGCGGCGGCGACGCCGTTCACCACGTTGTTGTTGCCGGGCGAGTGGGTGGCCTTCACCGTCCAGGACGAGCCGTCGAACCGCTCGGCGAGCGCCGCCGACTCATTCGGCGAGCTCCCGACCGCCCATGCTCCGGACGCGCCGACCGCCGACACGGCATTCAGGACGCCATGGGCGGGATGGGGCGGTGAGACGACGTGCCAGGCGTGGCCGTTGAAGTGCTCGGCGAACGGCGTGGCGCTCATCTCCGGGGGATGGAACCCGACCGCCCACACGTTCGTCGACGACGATGCGCTGATCCCCTCGAAGCGGCCGATCGTCGACGGGCTCGTGATGCCCGCCTTCGCCCAGTGCGTTCCGTTGAAGTGGACCACCAGCGGCAGCTGGTCCTGGCCGTCCACGAGCATCCCCGCCGCGAACAGGTCCTTCGCGTTGACGGCCGTGATCGAGAACAGCTCGTGGTCCCCGCCGACCGGCGTCGCGACCCTCGTCCAGTGGGAGCCGTTCCAATGGAGCAGGAAGCCCTTCTCGTGGTTCGTGTTGAAGTTGAACGTGAACCCGACCGCCCAGGCATCGGACGTCGAGACGGCGGCGACGCCGTCTAGCTCGGTGAGCTGTCCCGCGACGGTCGGGCTGGCGACGATCTTCCACGCGTGGCCGTTCCAGTGCTCGATCAGGGGGCGCTCGTTGGTGTTGGGGATCGTGTTGCCGACGGCCCAGACGTCGTTGGGGCCGGTCCCGTCCACCGCCGTGAGCCAGTTGAACGACGACTGCGGGTTGGGGCTGGGAACACGGGCCCAGGACGACCCGCATGCGACGCGGAGGTGGGCCGAGGGAGCGGCCGACGCGGCCGGCGCGCCTCCCATGGCCCAGATCGCCAGTAGTCCACTCAGCGCCGCCACCAACCGTCGGGCCACCCGGCCACCCCCTCGCATGCGGAGGATGCGCACCCAATCACATGCCTCGAAAAATCGGTAGTGCCTCTCCGCGGAGTTCTCCATGAGGAGGGCGGGGTCGCATCCGCGGAGCCCACCGGCGGACGAAGGGTAGGCGGGTGCGATGATGCGTCTCGTGGGGGTGGAGTTCGGGATCAGCGTGGCGCCGCAGTGGCGGGACCAGGCGGAGATCGTCCGGGTGGTGCAGGCCGCGGACTCGTCGGGTCTCGACCTGGTAGGCATCCAGGACCACCCGTACCAGTGGCGGTTCCACGACACGTGGACGCTGATCTCGTATCTGGCCGGCCGGACCTCGAGGGTGCGGTTCTTCCCAGACGTGGCGAACCTGCCGCTCCGCCCGCCGGCGATGCTCGCGAAGTCGGTGGCGTCGCTCGACGTCCTGACCGGGGGGCGGGTGGAACTCGGGCTGGGTGCGGGGGGCTTCCGGGACGCGGTGGCGGCGATGGGCGGGCCGCGGCGTTCGCCCGGGGAGGCGGTGGCGGCGGTGGAGGAGGCCATCGACGTGATCCGGCTGGTGTGGAGCGGGGAGCGGGGCGTCCGGTACGAGGGCACGCACTACCGGCTGGCCGGGTTGCACACGGGGCCGGTGCCGGCGCATCCGATCGGGATCTGGCTGGGTGCGTCGGGGCCGCGGATGCTGGACCTCATCGGGCGGAAGGGCGATGGCTGGGTGCCGTCGTCGGGGTGGGCGCCGCCGGCGTCGCTGCCCGGATACCTGGAGCGGATCTCGGCTGCGGCTCGAGGCGCGGGGCGCGACCCGTCGGAGATCCGACGGGTCTACAACATCGGCGGGATCATCGGGCCCTCGACCGGCAAGCCATTCGAGGGCCCGCCCGCCTTCTGGGTCGAGCAGCTGCTCGGCCTCGTCGAGATCGGGATGGACGCGTTCGTGTTCTGGCCGACCGGCGAGGACGCGGTGGGTCAGGTCGAGGCATTCGCCCGCGAGGTGATGCCGGCCGTCCGAGGCGGGGAGAAACCCGGTCCGGCCTCGTCGTGACCGCCGCGGGCTACAGGGGGTGTCCGGCCTCGCTGACGCGCTGGAGCGTGACCGAGTACTCGTAGGCGTTCGGGCAGTTGCCGCCGTTGTTCTTCACGTCGACGTGCGCGCTCAACTTGATCGTGAACGGCTCGGTCGAGTCCAGCTTGCTCCAGGGAACCTCGGTGATGAGCTGAGGTTTGGTCCACGGGTTGGCGACCTCGCAGTCCAGGGGTCCCAGTGTGTCGACCGTCCCGATGTCGGGCCAGGCGACCCTGATCCCTTCCGCGTCGGCAACGGGCTTCAGGAGTGCGGTGAACCCCCCGAACTCGGTCCGCGACGGTTGCGACAGCGTGCCCGTGCAGTCGCCCCCCTGGCCGACGACCTTGTAGGCGGGCATCAGGATGTCTCCGGTGATCGGCCCGTCGACGGTGATCTTGATCGTCTTCTTGACGACCTCGAAGGCCCATTCGAAGGGCTCCGGGCTGCTCTGGAACTTGTATTCCACCGGGTCGTCGAGCGTCACCTTCCAGCACGAAACGGTCCCGCCCGTGTCCTCGACGGCCTTGGCCTTCATCACCTTGTAGAACACGAGGCCGTTGACCAACGCGGTGCCGACCTCCTTGCAGTTGTTGCCCTCGTGGGCCGGCCCCTCGGGCACGGCGTTGAACGCGTCGGCGCACACCTTCGCCGTCGACCCGCCGGGGATCTCGCTCTTGTTGACCTGACCGTGAACGTGGATCGTCTCCTTGGCCTTCGAGTCGAGGGTGTCGATGTGCCACCCGGGAGCCAGCTTGTGGCCGCGGAACTCGATCGCCACCACGAAGTCCTTCGCCGCCTTGTTCCCGGTGTTCGCGATCGTGGCCTTCACCTCGAGATCGCCCCCCGCCTCGACGGTCCGGACGATGAACGAGGCGTCGGTGACCGTCAGGTCGGCCCTGGGCGGCACGGCGGCGGCGGACGGACCTGCCGAGACGAAGGCAGCGACGGTCGTCAGCGTCATCAGGATCGGCACGGCGATCCGCCGGAACGGTCGGGACACGTTGCGCTCTCCTCCTGGTCGTGGACGGGCACGGATACTACGCCCGATCCGGTGGCTTGGCCTGCTCGACCCAGCCTCGTGTCGTGATCCCCGAGGCGGCGAATGAGCGACGTGACCCCGGGGCCCACTTCTCCTAGACTCAAGGACCGTGACTGCGGAGCGCTCCGCCCGCATGGCGTCCATTGGAGGGTGTCAGCGGGGGAGGGGTCGTTCCGCAGCAGATGAGGGCCTGTAGCTCAGTTGGTAGAGCGCTTGCTCGGCAGGCAAGAGGTCAGGGGTTCGACTCCCCTCAGGTCCACTGGCTCTTGACAAAGTCGCGTGCGTATTGCCTGGTAGATGGGGCTTTCCGATGTGCGGCCGGAACACTGAACAGGCTTCGTCAGTACGACCCGACGAGGTTGAACGATCACCCGTGATTGGCCCGCCAGTCCGGCGACTCGGCCCAACGAATCCCGGGAGTCAAAGGTCTCACCGCGTCACCGGCCAATTCGAGAACGTAGAGGCGTCGAGCAGCGCCG